>JBBREO010000101.1:0-6132 GCA_038202855.1 Solirubrobacterales bacterium | reverse complement strand
GGGCCATGTCCGAGAGGTCGTACTGGCGCGGGTCGAAGCGGCGCGTGGCCAGCTCCTTGAGCCCCGGAGGGCGCGGCTCGTCCATTTCGGTCGAGCGGCCCGCGTCGCGGTTGTCGAAGCGGATCACGTGCAGGTCGCGGTCGGCCAGCGCCCGGCACAGGTCCTCGTCCCAGCCGATCATCTGCATGCCCAGGCCCATCACCAGCAGCAGCGGCGGGTCGGAGGGATCGCCGAAGGTCTCGTAGCAGAGGGTGACGCCGCGGCCGACGTCGCAGAAGCGCTCGTCCGGAGCCCTCACGGCTGCTCCACCGAGACGATGGTGATGGCGCGCTTGCCCGACGGGGTGTTCAGCGTGCGCTCGTCGCCAGCCTTTGCGCCGGCCAGGGCCTGGCCGACGGGCGAGTCGATCGACAGCAGCCCGCCGCCGGGGTCGGCTTCCATGGCCGGGACCAGGCGGTAGGTCATCTCCTTGCCGGCCTTGGCGTCGGCGTAGGTGACCTTCGAGCCCATCCCAACGCCGTCGCCGGCCTGGACCTCTTCGACGATCTCGGAGTTCAGCAGCTGGTCGCGCATGCGGGCGATCTTGGCCTCGAGCATGGCCGCCTCCTCCTTGGCCGCGTGGTACTCGGCGTTCTCCTTCAGGTCACCCCACTCGCGGGCGATGCCGATCCGCTCGGCGATCGCGCGGCGTCCTTCGCCCTCCAGGCGCTCGACCTCGGCTTTGAGTCGCTCGGCGGCCTCGGCGGTCAAGGTGGTCGTGTCCGACATCGCGGGGAGTGTGGCAGGGCCGTCGCCGGGGTAGGCCCAAGCAGTGCTCGAGAACCGCCTGACTCCGCTTGACGCGTCGTTCCTGCAGCTCGAGGACGACGACTCGAACATGTGCGTCGGGGGCGCCGAGGTGTTCGCCGGCTCGCCGCCCTCCTACGAAGAGCTGCTGGCCGAGCTCGAACGCCGGCTGGTGGCGGTGCCCAACTTCCGCCTGCGGCGCGTGGAGGTGCCCCTGGGGCTGGGGCGCGCGCGCTGGGCCGACGCCGAGGCCTTCGACCTGTCCGACCACGTCAAGCGCACGGCGCTCCCCGAGCCCGGCGGTGCGGAGGAGCTACAGGCGCTGTTCGGGCGGGTGATGTCGCACCCGGTCAACCACGAGCGCCCGCCGTGGGAGATGTGGCTGGTGGAGGGGCTGGCCGGCGGGCGCTTCGCGCTGCTGCACAAGATGCACCACGCGCTGGTGGACGGCATCGCCAGCGTGCAGGTGCTGGAGACCCTCTTCTCGCCCTCCCCCGAGGGCGGCGACGACGTGGAGCGGCGCGAGATGGGCCCCAAGCCCGCCCCCTCGCCGGCGCGGCTGCTGGCCGAGGCGGTGGTGGAGCGCACGCTCGTGCCCGAGGCGCTCGGCGCGGTGGCCGGCGCGGTGACCCACCCCCGCCAGACCGTGGAGTCGGCCGTTCGCACCGCCGCCGGGCTGGCCGGCCTGGCCAAGGCGGCGGCCAAGCAGGCGCCGGCTAGCCCCTACAACCGGCCCGTCGGCCCCGACCGCGCGTTCTCCTGGCAGCGCGAGTCGCTCACCGACGTGAAGAACATCAAGGACGCCCTGGACGGCTCGGTGAACGACGTGGTGCTCACCACGGTGGCCGGCGCGCTGCGGCGCGATCTGCGCCACCGGGGCGGCGACCCCGACGCCACGGAGCTGTTCGCCTTCGTGCCCGTGAGCCTGCGCTCCGACGACGGGTCGGGCGAGCTGGGCAACGAGGTCTCGGGGCTCAAGGTGGCGCTTCCCCTGGCCGAATCCGATCCGCTGCGTCGCTTCGCGCGCGTGCACGAGTCGATGGACGAGCTCAAGACCAGCCCGCAGGCACTCGGGGCCAGCGCCGCCGTCGCGTCCACGGGGCTGGTTTCGGCCGCGGCGTTCGAGACCCTCGCCGGGATCGGCGCGCTACAGCGCTACACCAACCTGGTGATCACCAACGTGCCCGGCCCGCGCGAGAAGCTGTACCTGCTCGGGCGCGAGCTCGAGGACGTGTTCCCGTTCGTCCCGCTGGCCGCCAACCTGGCCTTCGGCGTGGCCGTCGTCTCCTACGCCGACACGCTCGGCTTCGGCTTCTCGGCCGACCCCGACGTCCTCCCCGACGTGGAGGCGCTCGCGCCGGCCCTGCACGAGTCGCTGGCCGAGCTGGCGGAGGCGGCGGGCGTGAAGCTCAGCTCGTCCGATCCCGGAGAGCCCTGGAAGGGCTACGGCGACCAGACCGTGAAGGAGATCGCGGCGCGGCTCGCGGACCTGGGCGACTCCGAGCACGCCCGCGTGCGCGACTACGAGCAGGGGCACAAGGCCCGGGCCGGAGTGCTGAAGGCCGCGCAGCGCGGCGCCCGCTAGCCCTTCCCGTCGATACGGTCTCGCGCGAATGAGCGCGATCCCCGCCACGTCCGGCCACCGCTGGGCCGGCGCCGCGCGATCCATGTGGGTCCAGGCCGCGGCGGTCTCGCTCGTGGCCCTGCCGCTGCTTCTGCTCCTGGACGCCTACGTCCGCGACTCGCCGCGACCGCGCAACGACGAGCTGATCTACGAGCTGATCGCGCAGACGCCGTTTGCCGCCCACACCTTCCCGTTCGCCCACCGCGTCGGGGTGCCCGCGCTGGTTCACATCCTGCCCTTCGGGCACACCTTCTCGTTCAGCCTGCTGGCCTGGCTGTCCTCGGCCGCCTGCGGTGGGCTGGTCTACGCCCTGTGTCGCCGCTTCTCGACCCACGGCCTGCTCGCCGCCGGCCTGGGCGTGGGCTTCGCGCTGTCGCCCGTGCTGCTGGTGGTCTCGGTGCGCCAGGGGCGCAACGTGGATCCGGAGTCGATGGTGATCATGCTGGCCGGGGCGATCGCGATCTTCGATCGCCGCCGTGCGGCGTTCGGGGTCATCCTCCTGGTGGGGGTGTTCGTGCGCGAAGCCGCGCTGTTCCTCGTGCCCTTCGCCTACGCAGTCTGGGCCGAGCGCCTGTGGGACGCGCGCGCTGCCCGAGACACGGTGCTGGCCTCGCTCGCGGGCGTGCTCGCCTACGCGGCGCTGCGGCTGTCGGTGCCCGCCCTCTACCGCGACCGGGTGCCCGGCTACGACTCGCTGCTGGGGGGCAGGGTCACCATCCTGCGCCGGTCGTTTGCCAACATCGGCGTGCCGCTGCGGCGGATGGCCTTCGCCTTCGGCCCGCTGTGGCTGTTCGCCCCCTTCGCCCTACGTGACCTCTCGTGGGCCCGCCGCGGGTTGGTGCTGATCGCGTGCTGTCTGGTGTCGATGACCTTCGCCTTCGACTGGGGCCGGATCATCTTCCTGGCCGCGCCGGTGATCGTCGTGGCCGCCGCCTGGGTGCTGAACCCCCGGCCGCGGCTGGCGCTGGCCGTGGTGGTGGCGCTGCTGGCCTTCGACGTCTCCTACGCCGTCTACCTGGAGGACTTCGGCGGGGCCCAGAACGGGATCATCGACACCGGGCACACAAGCTACCCCGTCCGCTGAGGCAGCTTGCGAGCCCTGCGGCCCATGCCCGCCCACGCGTCGCCCTCGGAGTCGATCCGGGCACCGATGTTCTTGATGGTGAACTTGTCCGGGCGCAGCTTGGGGTCCGATAGCTCGTCCCAGTGGATCGGCGCGGCCACCGGGGCGCGGTCGCGCGCACGGGGCGAGTACGGCGACACCGCGTGCTGGGCGTAGGCGATCCGGTTCACGTCCAGGTAGATCTTCGATCCGCGCTCGGCCACGTGCCATTCGAGGGTGAGCCGCTTGGGGTCGTCGGCCACCATCGCCTCGGCTAGCGCGCGGGTGAAGGAGTGCACGGCGCTGAAGTCGGCGTCGCGGCGCAGGGGGCAGACCACGTGCAGCCCGCGCGAGCCGGTCACCATCGCGTAGGGCACGAGCCCGGCGTCGCGCAGCCGCGCACCGGCCTCGCGTGCGGCGGCGCGGACCTCGGCGAAGTTACGCCCCGAGGGGTCGAGGTCGACGATCAGGCGGTCGGGCTTTCGCGGCTCGTCGGCGCGCGAGAGCCACTGGTGGATGGCCACCACGTTCTGGCCGGCCAGGTATACGAGCGTGTCCGCGTTCTCGGCCAGCGGGTGGGTGATGGTGCCGCCGCGCTTGTCCATCGTCGCCCGCTGCACGTAGTCCGGGAAGTAGTCGGGCACGGCCTTCATGAAGAAGCCCTTGGAGTCGATCCCGCCGGGGTAGGACTGCAGCGCCAGCGGCCGGCCGGACACGTAGGGCAGCATCACCGGCGCCACGCGCTCGAAGTGGCGGGCCAGGTCGAGCTTGGTGAGCTTGGCCTTGGGGAAGAGGACCTTGTCCGGGTGGGAGATCGCGACGGTCGACGGCGTCATTCGCGGACCACCTTTCGGGCGGCCTTGTCGAAGCGCAGGCCGAGGAAGCGCGGATGGCGCAGCCGCCCCGCGCTCGTCCACTCGGTGAAGCCCAGCTCGGCCACCAGCTCGGGCTCGACCCAGGTGGCGCCGCGCTCCTTGACCGCGTCGACGAAGGGCGAGTCCTCGCGGCGCAGCTCCCGCAGGCGCCCGCCCAGGTCGCGCAGGGTGTCGGTGTCGAACCCCGTCCCCACCTTCCCGGCATAGCGCAGCCCGCCGTCGGCGTCGTAGTGGCCGACCAGGAGCGCGCCGAGCTCCACGCGCGAGCCCTTGGGCGGCGTGTAGCCGCCCACCACCATCTCCTGGCCGTGCTCGCACTTGAACTTGAGCCAGTCCTTGGAGCGCGCCGTGGCGTAGGGCGATTCCGCGCGCTTGGCGATCAGCCCCTCCCAGCCCTTGCGGCATGCCTCCTCGAAGTAGGCCTCGCCGTCGCCGCGCCGATGGGGCGTGAGGCGCACGCAGTCGTGGCGCTCCAGCGCCGCCTTGAGCAGCCGTTTGCGCGTGTCAAGCGCCAGCAGGCGCACGTCGTGTCCGTCCAGCCACAGCACATCGAAGAGGTAGAGGAACACCTTCACCGACTTCTGGCCCCGCCGTGAGAGGGCGGCGAAGGAGGTCTGGGCACCCTCGAAGGCCACCACCTCGCCGTCGACGGCGAAGGAGTCGCAGCGCTCGGCCTCGAGCGCCTCGGCCAGCTCGGGATAGCGCCCGTTCAGCGACAGGTCGTTGCGCGAGAGCAGCCGCACGCGCGCGCCGTCGCGGATGGCGATGCAGCGGATGCCGTCGAGCTTTCGCTCGTAGATCCAGTCGGGGTCGGAGAAGCGCTCGTCGGTGAGCACCGCCTTCATCGCGCCGGCCTCGGTCGGCGCGCGGGTGGCCGGCGCGAGCGCCGCCTCGGCGGGCGACAGCTTGTCCAGCGCCGAGCTCATCCCGCTTCGAGCAGCTCCTCGATCGTGCGCCCCGACTTCACCGACTCGGGCTGGGTGCTCACGGGGTTACGGCGGGCGTCGGCCCCGTCGTCGTCGCGCTTGATCAGCAGCCACTGGGGTTTTGCCCCCGCGCGCGTGCGCTGGAGCGTGTAGCCGCCGCGCAGCTTCTCCCCGTGCAGGCGGAAGCCGATGTGCCCGGCGCGGCGCGCCTCGGCCGGCGACGCGTCGGGGTCCAGCATCTCCCACGTGCCCCGGTCCCAGACGATCACCGCGCCTGCGCCGTAGCCCGCGCCGAGCACGCCCTCGAAGTTGCCGTAGCCGAGCGCGTGGTCGGCCACCTGCACGGCTAGGCGCTTCTGCCGCGGGTCGGTCGACGGTCCCTTGGGCACCGCCCACGAGGCCAGCTGGCCGTCGATCTCCAGCCGCAGGTCGTAGTGCACCGTCGTGGCGTCGTGCTTGTGGATGACATACGCGCCGGACTTCGCCATGCGGCTGCGCACAATACGGTCTGCCCATGAGCCCGGATCGCGATCACGACATCGTCCTCTTCGGCGCCACCGGCTTCACCGGCGCGCTGACCGCCGAGTACCTGGCGGGCGCCATCCCCGACGGTGCGTCGTGGGCGCTGGCCGGGCGCAACCGCTCCAAGCTCGAATCGGTACAGGGCAGGCTGGCCGTGCGCGACGGAGCGAGCGAGCCCGACCTGCTCGAAGCCGACGTGACCGACCTGGACTCGCTGCGCCGGATCGCGGAGGGCGCGCGCGTGGTGATCACCACCGTCGGCCCCTACATCCACTACGGCGACCCGCTCGTGGCCGC
>JBBREO010000100.1:0-6286 GCA_038202855.1 Solirubrobacterales bacterium | reverse complement strand
GTGCAGAAGGCCTTCGCCGGGCCGCTGGTCCTGCGCGAGCGCCTGGGATCGCTGGACGCCGCCACGCTGGCCGGCGCCGACCTGGAGCCCGTGTTCCGGGCCAAGCCGGCCATCCACCGCTACCCCGGGTCGATGGCCGGGCGCGTCCACGATCTCGCCGTCCACGTGCTCGACCGCTACGACGGCGACGCGGCGCGCGTGTGGACCGAGGCGGCCGACGCGGACGAGCTACGCGCCAACCTGACCGCGCTCCCCGGCTTCGGGGAGATGAAGGTGAAGTCGCTGGGCGCCGTGCTGGCCAAGCGCTTCGCGGTGGAGGCCGCCGCCGAGCTCGTGCCCCCGCATCCGACCCTGGGCGACGTGGACTCCGCCCAGGCCCTGGTCGACTACCAGGCCGCCAAGCGGGAGCACAAGGCCGAGTGGGCGAAGGCCCGGGCGGCGTCGTAGCCGCCGATCCCTCCCGCTAGTGGTCGGCCAGGCACTGGACCAGTCCTGGCCGCCGTTCGTCCTGGTGGCCGGGCTGCTGATGGTGGGCGTGGTGGCGCACGCCGACGGTCTATTTGTCGCCGCGGGAGGGATGCTGGAACGGGTTCCCGGCGGCGCGGCTGCCCTGTACGCCGGCTCGTTGCTCGTGGTCGCGGCGGTCACCGCCGTGCTCAACCTGGACACAGCGGTGCTGTTCGTCACGCCGGTGCTCGTGCTCGCCGCACGTCGGCGCGGGCTGGCCGAGGAACCCTTCCTGTACGCCAGCGTGTTCATGGCCAACGCGTCCTCGCTGTTTCTGCCGGGCTCGAATTTGACCAACCTGATCGTGCTCGAGCAGGACCCGATCTCGGGCGGAGGCTTCGCCCGTGCCTTTTTTCCGCCGGCCGCGGCCGCGGCGTTGGTCACGGGGCTGGCGCTCTACGCGATCTATCGCGGCCGGCTGCGGACGCACGGGCCGGCGCGCCTCGATCGCGACCGCCCGGGCGCGCCACGGGCCTCCAGCATGGTGGCGGTGGCCGCGGTGGCCGTGATCACGGTGGCGCTGCCCGAGCCCGCCCTGCCCGTGTTCGCGGTCGGCCTGGTGGTCGCTTTGTCCGCGCTGGCGCGCGGCCGGGTGTCAAAGCGCGAGCTGACTTCAGGTGTCGGCCTGGTCACGCTGGGGGCCCTGTTCCTGGGGGCGGTTGCGCTGGGCACGCTGGCCCGGGCCTGGGACGGGCCCGCCCACCTGGTCGCCGGGGCTGGGCGGATCGAGACCGCGGTCGCCGGGGCGGTCGGCTCCGTGGCTCTGAACAACCTGCCCGCTTCGGTGCTGCTCTCGGCGCAGCAGATCCCCCACCCGCGCGCGCTGCTGATCGGCCTGAACATCGGTCCGAACCTCGCGGTGTCGGGCTCGCTGTCGGCCGTGCTGTGGTTCCGGGCGGCCCGCCAGGTGGGCGCGAGGCCCTCCGCGGCGGCCTTCTCACGGCGCGGGATGCTCCTGGCGCCGCTGGCCTTGGTCGCGGCACTGGCCACGGCCGCGCTGTTCGGCCCCACCCCCTGATCCACGGGCGCCGCGCCGGCCCTCTGGCATCATCGACATGGCCATGAGCGAGTCACCGATCGTCACCCTGGAGCGCTGGGAGCAGGGCGGCGCGACCTGGCGCGCGAGCCGCGTGACCGAGCAGGGGGCGGTGGTGGAGTTGTGCACGTGCACGGGCGAGCTCGTCGAGGAGCTGCGCTCGAGCGATCCCGAGCTGTTGGCCCTGCTTGCCCGCCGGCCCCGCTCGGGGCCCGACACGTGAGCCGCGCGGTGGAGGACTCCAACCGCCGCCTGCTGCGCGCGCGCGACGCGATGGACCGCACCTACGCCCAGCCGCTCGACGTGGCCGCCCTGGCCCGGATCGCCTTCGTCTCGGAGGCCCACTTCATCCGCAGCTTCCGCGCCACCTTCGGCGAGACGCCCCACCGCTACCTGCAACGCCGGCGCGTGGAGCGGGCGATGTTCCTACTGCGCCAGACCGACCGCAGCGTCACCGACATCTGCCTCGACGTCGGCTTCACCAGCCTGGGCACCTTCAGCCGGACGTTCCGGGAGATCGTCGGGAAGTCCCCGGTCTCCTACCGCGGCGGGGCGGCCACGGAGGCGGTGCCCAACTGCTTCGGGATGGCGTGGATGCGACCGAGCAGTTTTGGAGAAGCGAAAGGGCCGGCCGCGGACTAGGTTCGATTCATGTTCAACTCCATCACTCACTCCGCCATATACGTGCTCGACCAGGACGAGGCGCTCGACTTCTACGTCGGCAAGCTCGGCATGGAGGTGGCCAACGACATCGACATGGGCTTCATGCGCTGGCTGACCGTGAACGTCCCCGGCCAGCCCGACCGCCAGGTGCTGCTCGAGAAGCCCGGCCCCCCCGCCCACGACGAGGAGACCGCCGCGCAGGTCCGCGAGCTGGTGTCCAAGGGCGCCCTGGGCCTGACCCTGATCCTGACCACCGATGACTGCCGCCGCACCTACGAGGAGCTCAAGGCCAAGGGCGTGGAGTTCACCGAAGAGCCGACGGAGCACTTCTACGGCATCGACTGCGGACTGCGCGACCCGTTCGGCAACCAGATGCGGATCGGGCAGCCGGCCGAGAACCCCGTCGTCCCGGAGAACCCTGCCGCGGAGTTCTCGCAGGGTTGAGCGAGGCGCCTAGGCGGCCGGACGCGTTTCGGCCGCGTAGGCGTCCAGCTGCGAGCGCGCCTTTCGCTGCACCGCCTTTCGCATCGGCGGCGCCCAGCCCAGCAGCAGGCCGGGCGGCCCGAGCGCCTGGCGCGCCCACGCGTGGAAGTCGAACTCGTCGCGGTGTTCGGCGATCAGGCCGTCGGCGAAGCGGAAGCTGGCGCGGACGTCGTTGTGCACCGGGCGCCCGGTCTGGGTGAAGGTGTAGTCGGCGATCCAGTGGGCCGACCCGGTGTCGCCGTCGGCCTCTCGCTCGAGCAGCTCGACGCTCAGGTCGCCGCCGCGCTCGGTGAGCATCCGCCACATCAGCCCGGGCTGGTCGCCGCGCAGGCCGGGGAAGGCCGGGTCGTCGAAGCGCGCATCCGGCGCGTAGCACGCGGCCATATCGGCGCCGTCGTGACGAGCGAACGCCCCGTACAGACGATCGATCAGCGCGAGATGGTCGGCGGCCACCCCACCACGCTAGCTCTATTCGGCGCCGACGAGTCGCACCTCGATGCGGCCGTCGCTCTCGCGCACCTCGTAGTGGGGCTGCCCGATGGTGGCCGGACCGCGTTCGAGCGAGCCGTCGAGCACGTTGAAGCGCGAGCCGTGACAGGAGCACTCGATCACGTCGCCGTCGAGCTGGCCCATGTCGCTCAGCGAACAGCCGCGGTGCGAGCAGCGGTCGTGCAGCGCGTGCAGCCCGTCGTCGCGGCGCAGCAGCACCACCGGCGTGTCGCCCACGACGGCCTGGGTCGGCGTGTCAGCGGCCAGGTCTCCCGCCGCGACGTCGGTGGCCGACCACTCGGTCGTGCCCTCGTCGAAGGCCGTCTGGTTCACCCCGACGCCCCGGCTGTAGGCCAGGTGCCCGCCCAGGTAGCCGCCGGCTCCCATCACCCCGCTTCCGGCCAGCGCAAGCGCTTTGCCCCGGCCCCGGTCGCCCCGCCGCCGCGCCCGCAGCGACGCCGTGTACAGCCCCAGGGCGGCCGCGTTCGTGGCCGCGTGGACCAGGCCCACGCGCCGGATGCCGTCGTCGACCGGCTCGCTGTCGGCCCAGTCGCTCACGCCGGTGAGGGCCGTCGGCCCGTAGGCGAGGATCCCCACGCCCAGCAGTCGCTCGGCGCCGCGACCGTCATCGTCGCCACCCAGGAAGTCGAGCAGCGAGGCGCTCACGAACGCGCCGATCACGACGTCGGTGAGGATCGGGTGCAACGCGTGGCCCAGCCAGGTTCCGCTGATCGCGTCCTTGGCGGCGCCGGGCGAGAGCGCCCCGCGCACGAGCTTTCCGATCTTCTTGCCGGGCGCGTCGAGCGCCTCGATGGATTCGACGGTGCCGGCGAGCGGGCGGATGGGTGAGTCGGCGAGGGACATGGCAGCGGCTTGCCCGGAGGGGGCGCTGCTTGAACATGCGCGCCTCGCGGCCGGTCAGCGAGCGGTCGCGGCGGTCGCGCCGGCGTGGTCGTCGGCCCAGGTGGCGCAGAAGGCGTCCACCACCACGGGATCGAACTGGCCGCCCGCGCAGTCGCGCAGCTCCTGCAGCGCCGCGTCGATGGCAAGCGGGGGGCTGTAGGGGCGGTCGCTGGTCATGGCGTCGCAGGAGTCGGCCACCGACACGATCCGCGCTCCGAGCGGGATGTCGGGTCCGGCGAGCCGGTCTGGATACCCGTTGCCGTCCCAGCGCTCATGCGTCGAGCGCACCATGGCGGCCACCTCGCCGAGCGCCGGAGCGGCGGAAATGATCCGTTCGCCGATCAGCGTGTGACGGCGGATGAACTCCCACTCGTGGTCTTCGAGGCGGCCTGGCTTGCTCAGGATTGCGTCGGGCACGGCCACCTTGCCGACATCGTGCAGTTCGGCGGCGTGGCGCACGGTGTCGACCTCCTCCGCGGGCAGCGCCAACCGGCGCGCGACGCCCTCGGCCAGGCCGGCCACGTCCTGGAGGTGGGCGGTGAGCTCGGGGTTGCGCTCGGCGAGCGCGCGCACCAACACGTCGCGGCTCTGGCGGCTGGCCGAGGCCCGGCCGCTGTTCTTCTGGGCGTACATCCGATGGTCGGCGATGCGTAGCGCCTCAGTGGCGTCGACCGCCTCGAGTGGCAGCACGATGGCGCCATAGGAGCAGCTGATCACGAAGCCCTCGCCGTGTTCGGACAGCGCGGCGGCCGCGCCGGACACGATCGGCTCGGCCACCTGGTCGCCCGGCTCGAACAGCGCGCAGAACTCGTCGCCTCCCATGCGGTAGGCGGAGCCCCGTCCGTCGAGGTAGGTGCGGAGGTTCTCGCCCAAGCGGACCAGCAGCGTGTCCCCGGCGGGGTGGCCGAAGGTGTCGTTGTAGAGCTTGAAGCCGTCCAGGTCGAAGAGCGCCAGCACCAGCGGCTGACCCTCCCGCGCCCGGGAGAGGGCGGCGTCGAGGTCGCGCGTCAGGGAGCGCCGGTTGGACAGCCCCGTGAGGGCGTCGGTCAGCGCCTCGTCGCGCGATTGGTGCAGGTGTTGGACGTTCTCGCGGAAGGTGAGGATCAGGCGGCCCATCACGGCGGCCAGCGCGGAGGCGGCCAGGATGATGGCCAGCGCGTTGAGGTGCTGGAAGCAGCCGTAGATCAGCAGCCCGAGTCCTACGACGCCGAAGGACAGCGGCATCACGATCAGGCGCACCCCTTCGCGCGGCGGGGCGATATCGCGGGTGGGGGGCTTTTGCCAGGCGGCTGCGCAGATGAGGGTCAGCCCGATCCACCAGCCGGCGTCGAACCAACTCGGCGCCACATAGGTCTCGTTGGCCACCTGCACCAGATAGAGCGAGTCGGCCAGCCAGAAGGTCAGGAAGCCGCAGCCCAGCAGCCCCCAGGTTCGATCCAGACGCCAGCCGCTGCCGGCCAGGGCGCCCACCACGAAGCCGCCCAAGACCAGATCGGTCAGCGGGTAGGCGAGCGTGGTGGCTATCCCGAGCGGGTTACCCGAGGCGGTGTCGAGCGCCGTCTGGAACACGATCGCTGCGCTCACTGCCGCGATCGCCAGGGCGGCGGTGAAGCCGTCGGCCCTGAGGGTGATTGGCACGCCCCGCGTGCGCGAGCGCAGCAGCAGCAAGAGTCCGGTGAGCATCAGCGGCGGCATGAGCAGGTAGCCGGCGTCGGCTGGGGAGGGCAGCGGGACCGTGTCGACGGTCCACAGCACGCCGGTGTAGTAGATCTCGCCGAACGTCCAGGCCAGCACGCCGGCGCCGATCAGGCCCCAGGCGAGGCGCTCGGTCGAGCGGCTGATCGCCCGCCACAGGCAGAGAGCGCCGGCCACCAGCAGCACGGCATCGTGTACGTAGCGGCCGAACAGCGGGCCGACGTCGAGGCTGTGGAAGGCGGCGTTGCGCACGGCGGCCAGCAGCAGCCAGCCGGCCAGGACGGCGAAGGCGGCGCGGATCGGGCGCGGGGCGGAGGCCATTCGGGTCTCATCGACCGGCGGCCCGGTGCCCTTTAGGCCAGGGCGAGTGGCTCAGTGCCCGATCAGCAGCGATGCCCCGATCGCGCCGCCCAGGTCGCCGAGCGCGGCCAGGCGCACGTCGGGCGGCCGCGAGTCGACGAACAGGTGCGGAGTCATCTCGGCCTGGATGCGGCGCAGGTAGGGCTCGCC
>JBBREO010000099.1:0-6604 GCA_038202855.1 Solirubrobacterales bacterium | reverse complement strand
ACGCACCGGGGAGAATCATCACGCCATGCGCGCCCGGCGCTTCGCCGAGCGCCACCTCGACGACGAGGGACTGCTCGCCGCGGTGGAGCTCCACGACCGCCCCTACGGGATCTGGCGAAAGCTCCAGCGGACCGGGCGGCTCGACTCGGAGCGCTTCGACGAGATGCTCGAGCGCATCCCCGACCTCGACCTCTTCCACCGGTTCGTGGAGCTGGACGCTTCGACCGAGGGCAAGCAGCCCGAGCCGCTGGAGTGGTTCAGAGACGAGTTGAGTCGTCGCACCGACGGCTGAGCCCGGGGTCGCGCCCGCAGTCGTCACGGGGCCGGCGCACCGCCTGCGCGGCGTCGCCGTGGCGCCGCTCGCCGTGCATGGCCACGGGCCGAAGGTCCTCCGCCAGGGCGTACTCGCCCAGGGTCGAGAACTCCACCATGAGGTCGATGCGATCGACGATGGCGGTGCCGATCCGCTGTCTCAGGCCCGGGAACATGTGTTCGTGAAACCTAGGCCGGGCCGCGGACGGAAGGCCCCCATTCCTGCAAGAACTCTTGCATCGGCCGGGCACGTCACGGGGCCGGCCGGAGCCGGTCAGCGCCGTACGCGAATGGTGCCCGACGTGCCTGCCGGCTGCTCGTAGCGGTAGCGGTAGTAGCCGGGCTTGCGTCCGGGCAGACGGAAGGAGAAGTAGCCGGCCCCGCTCGTGGGGACCTGGGCGACCAGCCGCCAGCGCCCGCGCGCGGTGGCCTTGCGTTCCACGCGCACCGTGTGCGCTCCACCGGGACGAACCTGGCCCCAGAAGCGGGTCCCGGTGATCACGAACGGGTGGGCAAAGATCCCGTAGGCCGGCTTGGGCTTGCGGTTGCGAAACAGCAGCCCGGACTGGAACTCCTGGAACCTGCGCAGGCCCTTGCCGGCGATGGCGCCGTCGGTGAGCCGGAACTGGTTGAGGCCCCGCACGCGCGGGGTGCGGTAGGCCTGGTAGGCGGCCTGCTGGAGGTAGAGCCGCTGCTGACCGAGCGTGACGCCGGCGAACGGGTCGGGCGGGCTGGTCTGGTAGCCGAACTCGGTGTAGAAGATGTTCAGCGGCCGGCCGGTCCCGCTGCGGATGGCGCCCACGCGCGTGAGCCGGTCGATCGCCCGGACGAGGCGGCGCCCGTCGCCGATCGCGGCGTCGTAGCGGTTGGGCGAGGCCGTGGTCGGCTTCTGCAGCAGGTTGTACGGGTGGTGGCCGAGGGCGTCGCCGGGCACGGGCTTGAATCCCCGGCAGCGTCCGCTGCGAATCGGCTTGAAGCGCGCGTTGCGACACCCCATCTCGCGCAGGAAGAGCAGCGGCCGGATCGGGCGGGTGGCGCCGCGGCCGGAGCGCCCACTCGCGGCCAGCTCGCCGATCAGGGCGGTGGAGGTGGGGTCGAAGGTCTTGATGCGTGGATAGGAGGCCTCGACCATGGCCCGGTAGAGGTGGGGGGCCACGAGGCCGCTGCGGTCGCTCTGGGGCTGTAGCCAGACGCCCTGGTTGGGCTCGTTGGAGATGCCCCAGTGGTCCACGTAGGGCGCGTAGCGGCGGACCACGGCCTCGGAGAAGTCGGCGAACTCGCCGGGACTGGGTTTCCAGAGCGGGTTGTCGCGGCGGGGGTCGCCCGTAGCCCAGACCGGGGCGGGGGTCGAGATGGACACCATGATCCTCAGGCCGTGCTGGGCGGCGGAGGCGATCACGCGATCGAGCGGGCCCCAGGTGTAGCGGCCGTCGTCTGGGTTTCGCCCGTCGAAGCCCGCGGGCTTGCTGCGCGAGAGGTTGGCCGGGGCGATCTGGTTCCAGAACGCCGAGACCCGCAGGCGGTCGACGCCCAGGCGGCCGAACAGCGCCATGTCGGCGTCCAGCTGGCCCGGGGAGGAGTTCAGCAGCAGCTGGTCGTCGATGATCGACACCTCGTTCTGGGCGGCCTGCGCGCCGGGAGCGGCGGCCAAGGCCAGCACGAGGGCCGTCGCGGCCAGCAGGAGAGCTCGGATGATGGTGCGGACGGACATGGGTGCGCAGGCTAGAACCGGGGGTGGGCGCGAAAGTCGCGCTGACGCCCGCCGCGGCCCGGCGGAGGCATGATGGCAGGCGCGGCCGGTCCCCCCCGCCGTCTCGGCGTCCGCCCTGCCAAGGTCGGGCCCGTGACTCCAGCGGGACCCGACCGGTGCGCGCGTTGCGGGCGCGCCCTGAACGCCGACGACGCCTTCGGCCTGACGGGCTTGGGCGAGGGGGAGCGGGCGGGTTTCTGCCGACTCGAGCACGTGGTGGCCTGGGTGATGCGCGGGGCGACCTGGGACCGGGCCGGATCCTCGGCCACGCGGCCCGCCGAGCCACCCGAACGCTGCTCGGAGTGCGAGGCTGCGCCCGCCTCGCTCGTCCTGGTGCACCACCGCCTCGGTCGGGCGGTGGCCGACGGCTTCTGCTCGCTCGAGCACCTGCGGGCGTGGTCTGCGGCGGGTGGGCGTTGGCGGCGCTAGCGGCGAGGGACGTTCACAGGCCGAGCGCCTCGCGGCGCTCCTCCATGGCCGCGATCACCGTGCGCAGGTGCTCGTCGAAATCGACGCCGAGCTCCTCGGCCGAGGAGCGCACCTCCTCACGGTTGACGGCGGCCGCGAAGGCCGGAGTCTTCAGCTTCTTCTTCACCGACTTGGGCGCCATGCCCTCGATGCCGGTGGGGCGCACCAGCGCGCAGGCGGCCACGAAGCCGCTGAGCTCGTCGACGGCGTAGAGGGTCTTGGCCAGGCGCGTCTCGCGCGGCACGCCCAGGTAGGGGGCGTGCCCCGCCACCGCCTCGATCATCTCGCGCGGGTAGCCGCGCCGCCCGAGCTCCTCCAGTGCCACGCGTGGGTGGCCGGTCTCCAGATCGGGATAGCGCTCGTAGTCGAGGTCGTGGAGGATGCCGGTGGCCGCCCACAGCTCCTCGTCCTCGCCGTACGTGCGCGCGTAGGCCACCATCGCGGCCTCCACGCCGAGTACGTGCTTTCGCAGCGAGTCGGACTCGGTCCACTCGCAGAACAGCTGCCAGGCCTCGTCGCGGGTCGGGGAAGCCACGGCGGGCAGGGTATCCGGGGCTGGAAACGAATCAGGACGAAGGTTGACCTTCGCTACCCTTGCGCAGCCGCTGAAGGCCCCGACCGCGGCCCGGACGGACGATCCCCGCATGGAGAAATTCATCATCGATGGCGGCCAGCCGCTCTCGGGCACGGTCGTGCCCGCGGGCAACAAGAACGCCGCCCTGCCGGTCCTGGCAGCCGCCCTCCTCACGGAGGAGGAGGTCGTGCTGCGCAACATCCCCCGCATCCGCGACGTGGAGGCGATGGTCGACCTGCTTCGCGGGCTGGGCGCCACCGCCGAGTGGCGCGACGAAAACGTGGTGGCCGTCTGCGCCGCGGACGTCCAGCCGGGCGAGGTGGATCCGGCCCTGACCGAGCGGATCCGCGCGTCGTTCCTGCTCGCCGGGCCGCTCCTGGCCCGCTTCGGGGCCGTGGACATGCCGCCTCCGGGCGGCGACGTGATCGGCCGCCGCCGGCTGGATCCCCACCTCGACGCCTTCCGGGCCCTTGGCGCGACGGTCGAGGGGGGCCGCTCCTACCGCATTACCGCACCCGCCCACGGACTCCGGGCGTGCGACTTCTTCATGGACGAGCCTTCGGTGATGGGCACCGAGAACGCCCTGATGGCCGCCGCGCTCACCCCCGGGTCGACGGTCATCCACAACGCGGCCTCCGAGCCCCACGTGCAGGACCTGGCCCGGCTGCTCCTGCAGATGGGCGCCCGCATCGAGGGGATCGGGTCCAACGTGCTGGTCGTCCACGGCGAGAGCCGCCTCGGCGGCGCCGACTACACGATCGGGCCGGACTACATCGAGATCGCGTCCTTCATCGCCCTGGCCGCGTGCACCGGCGGCGAGCTCCGCGTCAAGGACGTCGTGGCAGAGGATCTGCGCATGACCAGGCTCGCCTTCGAGCGGCTGGGCTGCCGAATCGAGTACGACGGCGCCGACGTGGTGGTCCCGGGCGGTCAGACGCTGCGCGTCCGCGACGACGACGGCGACCACATCTCCAAGGTGGAGGACGGCCCCTGGCCGGCCTTCCCGGCCGACCTGACCAGCATCGCGCTGGCGCTTGCCACCCAGTCCAACGGCATGGTGCTGATCCACGAGAAGATGTTCGAGAACCGGCTCTTCTTCGTGGACAAGCTCGTATCCATGGGCGCTCGTGTCCTGCTCTGCGATCCGCACCGCGCGGTCGTGAGCGGCCCGAGCCGGCTTCACGGCGAGCGAATGGAGAGCCCCGACATCCGGGCCGGCATGGCGATGCTCATTGCGGCGCTTTGCGCCGAGGGAAAGTCGGAGATCGGCAACATTCGCCAGATCGACCGCGGCTATGAGCGGATCGACGAGCGCCTGCGCGCGCTCGGTGCCCGAATCGAGCGGGTCCCCTCACGGGGTAGACCCGAGGGGCTCACTGCGCACGGTGAGTCCCTTCCGGTCTGAGTGCCCCGCGCGGACGAGGAATAGATCGTGATGCACCCGATCCCCCCGGGCACGCGCGACGTCCTGCCCGACGAGATGGCCGAGCTGCGCTCGATCAGCGAGCGACTGCGCGCGACCCTGGATTCCGCCGGCTACGGCGAGGTGTGGACGCCGCTGATCGAGTACGAGGAGGTGCTGAACACGGGCGAAGGGGCCGGAGCCCATTACCGGATGTTCGACGAGCGTGGCCGGGTGCTCGCGCTGCGCTCGGACATGACGATCCCGATCGCCCGCCTGGTGGCCACGCGCCTTGCCGGCGCCGCGACGCCGCTGCGACTGTCCTATTTCGCGCACGCCTACCGCTCCGTCGGTCATGGCACCGGCCACCAGAGCGAGTTCCTCCAGAGCGGTCTCGAGCTGATCGGCGTCGCGGGCGAGGAAGGCGAGGCCGAGGTCATCGAGTTGACCCTGGCGGCGCTCGATGCGGCCGGTCTTGCCCGGCACCGCATCGGACTCGGCGACGGCGCCCTCTACCGCACTCTTCTCGCGACTCTCGAGGTTCCGCGCGCGCGTCACGGCGAGCTGATCGAGCGTCTCTCGATGCGAGACCTGGTGGGACTCGAGCGGGTCGTGGACCAGCTGGGCCTGGCACGTGACGCGCGCGACGTTCTCGTGCGCCTGCCGAGTCTCCGCGGGGGGCCGGAGGTCTTCGACCGAGCGGGCGGGCCGGCGGGTACGGCCCTCGACGGTCTGCGCACCCTGCACGCGGCGCTCGAAGACCGCGGGGTGGCCGACCGGGTGATCCTTGACCTTGGGCTCGTGCGGATGCTCGGCTACTACACCGGCGCGGTATACGAGGTCTACGACCCGGCCGTGGGGTTCACGCTCGGAGGCGGCGGGCGCTACGACGACCTGATCGGGCGCTTCGGCGCACCGCAACCCGCCTGCGGGATGGCGCTCGACGTGCAGCGCGTCCACATCGCCCAGGCGGCGGAGGAGCGGCTGCGGTGAGGCAGAAGCTCACCATCGCGGTACCGCGTGGCGCGCTACTCGCCGGGACGCTCGATCTGCTCGACGGTCTCGGCGTGGACACCGAGGAGGTGCGGGGAAACGATCGCAAGCTGCTGTTCGAGGATGCCGGCATCGTCACGATGCGTCCCAGCGACGTGCCCACCTACGTGGAGCACGGCGCCGCGGACATCGGCATCACCGGCAAGGACGTGCTGCTGGAGCAGCCCGACCGCGATGTCTACGAGCTGGTGGACCTCGGCTACGGACGCTGCGAGATGGTCGTGGCGGCACGCCAGGGCGACGATGCCCTCGCGGAGTCGCTGCGCCGGCTCGGGCGGGTGCGCGTCGCGACCAAGTACCCGCGGGTGGCCCTGCGCCACTTTGCCGAGACCGGCCGCCAGGCGGAGATCGTGCAGGTCAACGGGTCGGTGGAGCTCGCGCCGCTGACCGGGCTGGTGGACGGCATCGTCGACCTCACCGCCACCGGCACGACCCTGCGCGAGAACGGGCTCGAGGTCCTCGAGCAGATCGTGACCTGCACCGCCCGCCTGATCGCGAACCCGGTGGCTCACAAGCTGAAGGCCCCGGACATCGACGAGCTCGTGCGCCGCATCCGGGAAGCCGGCCCATGAGGCTCGTGAGCTCGCTCCCGCCCGGCAGCGCGGGCGGCGACCGCGAGGTCGAGGCGGCCGTGCGCGCGATCATCGACGAGGTTCGCGCGGGCGGCGACGGCGCGCTGGTCGAGCTGACCGCGCGCTTCGACGGCGCCGAGCTGCGTGCGGATCAGCTGCTCGTCGATCCGGCTGAGGTCGAGGCCGCGGTGGACGAGATCGACCCGGAGACGCTCGGCGGGATGCGCACCGCCATTCGCAACGTGCGTACGGTGGTGGAGGCGCAGCTCCACGACCCCGCCGAGGTCCAGCTGGAGGAGGGCCAGACCGTTGCCGTGGAGGAGGTCCCCGTCGGCCGCGCCGGGATCTACGCGCCTGCCGGCACCACCGGCTATCCCTCCAGCGTGATCATGTGCGCGGTGACCGCCCGCGCGGCGGGTGTGGACGAGATCGCCGTGTGCGCCGCGCCGGGTCCGGACGGGCGCGCGCGCCCC
>JBBREO010000098.1:0-6684 GCA_038202855.1 Solirubrobacterales bacterium | reverse complement strand
ACCTTCAAGGTGCTCAACGCCCTGGTCGACACACTGGCCTACAACCCGCCCGGACGCGAGGAGGGCTTCGGCTTCTGGGCCGCCTGGGGTGCGCACAACGGGGCATCGCTGTTCGCGCTCCAGGACGCCCACGGACCCGCGCGCCGCGGCCTGGTGCTCGTGTCGTGCTCGGGGCTGGAGATCCTCGAGCAGCTCAAGCAGGGCAACCGTCTGCTGGGCACCGCCGCCGAGCTGCTGAACATCCCCGACCGGGGTCAGATCTGCCCCGGCGCGCCGGCCAGCACCCCGACACCGACCGCCGCCGCCGCCACCAAGGCCAGGCGCCGATGATCAAGGAACGCCCCAGCCTGGCCCGGATCGCCGCCATGATCGGCTTCGCCGCCTCCTGCGCGGGCATCCTGATCTATTTGTGGCTGACCTTCGGCGGCGCCGTTCCGCTGCGCCCCGAGGGCTACCGCTTCCACGTGAAGTTCCCCGAGGCCACCCAGCTGGCCCAGCAGGCCGACGTGCGGATCTCCGGGGTCAACGTGGGCAAGGTGCGCTCCAAGACCCAGGACAAGGCCACCGGGCTCACCGACGCAGAGATCGAGGTGCGCCCCGACTTCGCCCCGGTACCGCGCGACACCCGCGCCATCCTGCGCCAGAAGACCCTGCTGGGGGAGACCTACGTGGAGCTGGCGCCGGGCCACCGGGCGGCGGGGCAGCTGCCCGACGGAGCGACGCTCGCGGCCGGGCGCGTGTCGCCCACCGTGGAGCTGGACGAGATCTTCAGGACCTTCGACCCCAAGACGCGGCGGGCTTTTCAGACGTGGCTGGAAGAGCAGGGACGCGCGGTGGGGGGTCACGGGCGCTCGCTCAACGACGCGCTGGCCTCGCTCACCCCGTTCGCCCGCGACACCGACGATGTGCTGCGGATACTGCGCAGCCAGTCGGGCGCCACGCGGGGCCTGGTGCGCGACACCGGAACCGTCTTCGGCGCCCTTGCCGAGCGCCGGGGGCAGCTGCGCGGGCTGATCCAGAACTCCAACCGGGTGTTTGCCACGACCGCCGCCCGCAACCGCCAGCTGGCCGACACCTTCGTCGCCTTCCCCACGTTCCTGCGCGAGGCGCGCGCCACGACGCGCCGCCTGACCGCCTTCTCGGCCAACGCCAACCCGCTGATCAGCCAACTCCGCCCGGCGGCGCGCCAGCTGTCGCCGACGCTGGTGGAGCTGAACGGGGTGGCCCCCGACCTGCGCGGGCTGATGCGCGACATCGGCCCGTTGGTGTCGGTCTCGCGCCGCGGCCTGCCGGCGCTCCAGCGGACCCTGGACGACACGCGGCCGCTGCTGGCGCGGCTGGAGCCCTACCTGCGCTCGCTGCAGCCCACGCTGGACTACCTCGGCCTGTACAAGCGCGAGATCGCCGCCTTCTTCGCCAACGACACGGCGGCCACCATGGCGGGCGACCAGGGAACGGGCTCCTCCAAGGTGCTCAACTACCTGCGCACGAGCAACCCTCTGAACCCGGAGATCCTGGCCGCCTATCCGCGCCGGATCCCCACCAATCGCTCCAATCCATACACAGAGCCCGGCGCCTACGACCAGCTCCGTCGCGGGTTGCCGACCTTCGGCGCCTACCTGTGCCAGAACCCGGGCCCCTACCCGTCGCTGCGTCCCGCGGGCACCGACCCGCGCCAGGACCCCGAGGAGCGTGCGCTGATCCAGGAGTTCGTTTTCAAGGACCGCGGCCCGCAGGCGCCCCCCTGCCGGGAGCAGGCGCCGCTGGGGCGGCTGGTCGGCCAGAGCGGCAAGTTCCCGCAGCTGCAGCCGATCCCCGCCCGCTAGCGGAGGGGAACGCGCGTGGCGCCCCCTAAGCTGAAGCCGGTGAGGAGGGATTTCTTCGGGACGCTGACGCGCGCCGTCACGCGCCGGCCGGCCCTCGTGCTGGCGCTCGTGGCGATGCTGGCGCTCGGCGGCGCCGCGCTCGCCTTGCGCCTGGAGCCCCAGACGGGCACCGAGACCCTGGTGTCCGGCTCCTCGCCCACGGCCAAGGCCAACGATCGCTTCAAGCGCGACTTCGGCGACGACGCCGTGGTGGTGCTCGTGAAGGGACAGAAGGGCAAGGGCGACCTCCAGCGCACGCTGCTCGGGCCCGACCTGGGGCGGCTGGTGAAGCTCGAGGGCTGCCTGTCGGGCAACGTGCCCGCCCAGGGGCTGCGGACGCTGCCCCCCGCGTGCGCCCAGCTGGCCAAGCTCAAGCCGGCCAAGGTGGTCTACGGCCCCGGGACCTTCATCAACACGGCCGTCAACCGGATCAACGACGAGCTGACCTCGCGCCAGCAGAGCACCGCGCGTCAGGCCGACGCAGTCGCGGCCAGCGCGCGCCGCGCCTCGGCCAAGCGCGGCGACCCGCCCGCCCGCCAGCGCCAGTTCGCGGCCGCCGCGCGCCAGCAGGTCCAGGACAAGTTCACCCAGGACACCCTGTCGCTGGCCCTGCGCTACGGGATCACCGGCCTGCCCTCGCTGGACAACGCCGACTTTGTCTCCAAGCTGGTCTTCGACACGAGCAAGGGAAAGGTCGGCCAGCCCAAGTCGCGCTTCGCCTATCTGTTTCCGAGCTCGACCTCGGCCGTGATCCAGGTGCGACTGCGCCCAGGCCTGAGCGAGTCCCAGCGCAACCGCTCGATCGCGCTGATCCGTGCGGCGACCAGTGACAAGAGCCTCACGCCCACCGCCGGCGCGCACTACGTGGTCACCGGCATCCCCGTCGTGGTCCAGGGGCTGGCCGACGCCGTGCGCAGCGCGATCTTCGTGCTGCTCGGCGCCGCGCTGCTGCTCATGGCCGCCACCCTCCTGCTCGTCTTTCGCAGCCGGCTGAGGCTGCTGCCGCTGGGGGTGGCGCTGGCGGCCGCCGCGTTGACCTTCGGCGCGCTCGCGCTGGCCGGCGGCACCCTGACCATGGCCTCGATCGCGGTCCTTCCCGTGCTGATCGGCCTGGCCGTGGACTACGCCATCCAGTTCCAGGCCCGCCACGACGAGCTGCGAGCGCGACGCGGCCTGGACGCGCGCGAGGCGGCGGTGGGTGCGGCGGTGGCCGGGGGGCCCACGATCGCCTCGGCGGGATTGGCCACCGCCGTCGGCTTCCTCGTGCTCCTGCTCTCGCCCGTGCCGCTGGTTCGGGGCTTCGGCGCGCTGCTGGTGGTCGGCGTGCTGATCGCGCTGGCCTGTGCGGTCACGGCCGGCTTCGCCGCGCTCGTCCGGTTCGGGGGCGGTGGGGGCCGACCCGCCGACCTCCCGCCCGCCTTTCCGCGCCTGCGCGCCCGCGCGCGGGGATTGGGCGAGCGGGTCGGGGGCTCGCGCCCGGGCGAGCGGGTGTACCTGGCGTGGCGCGGGCTGCGCCTGCGGGCCGTGGAGGCCTTCGAGCGGTCGGTGGCCTATGGCGTCTACCGGCCCAAGCGCGTGCTGGCCGTCGGTCTGGTGGTGGCGGTGGTGGGACTCATAGCCGACACCCAGAGCGGAGTCGTGTCCGACGTGCGCGAGCTGGTGCCCCAGGACCTGGGCGCGCTCCAGGACGTGAACACGCTCCAGCGCGAGACAGGGGTGGCGGGCGAGATCGACGTGACCGTGCGGGCAAAGGACATCACCGACCCGAAGGTGATCGGCTGGATGACCAAGTTCCAGGGCGACACCCTGGCGGCGGCGGGCTACCGCACCGGGGATTCGTGCAGCCAGGCCAAGAACCCGCCGGACCTGTGCCCCGCGCTCTCGCTTCCCGATCTGTTCGGCACCGTCGATACCAGGCAGGTGGCGCAGACCCGCGGCCTGCTCCAGTCGGTGCCCGCCTACTTCTCGCAGGGCGTGATCACGCCGGATCGCAAGACGGCCAACCTGGCCTTTGGGGTCCGGCTGCAGTCGCTGGAGGCCCAGAAGAAGCTCGTCGACTCGCTCGAGAGCCGGCTGGACCCACCCCCGGGCGTGCAGGCCAACGTGGTCGGGCTGCCTGCGTTGGCCGCCGAGGCCAACTCGCAGCTGGCCTCGCCGCTGCGGCGTATCCTCACCCTGCTGGCGGCCCTGCTCGGCGTGTTCCTCGTGCTGTGGGCCTTCCGCCGCGACCGCCGCGAGGCGGCCGTGCCGCTCATCCCGATCGCGCTGGCGGTGGGCTGGTCCTCGGGGCTGATGTTCATCCTCGGCCTCCTGCCCGGACCCCTGTCGGTCAAGCTCAACCCGATGTCGGTCACCCTCGGCGCGCTGGTGATCGCCATATCCACCGAGTTCAGCGTCCTGCTGTCGGCCCGCTACCGCCAGGAGCGGAACTCCGGCGCCTCACCCGGCCGCGCCGTGGAGCTGGCCTACGCCTCGACGGGCGCGGCGGTGATGGCCTCCGGCCTCACCGCGATCGCCGGCTTCGCCGCGCTGATCGCCTCCGACATCCGCATGCTGCGCGACTTCGGCATCCTCACCGTGGTGGACCTCGGCGTGTCGCTGCTGGGCGTGATGGTGGTGCTGCCCGCGGCCCTGATCTGGGCCGAGCAGCACGGCCCCTTCTCCCTGGCCGACCTGCATCCCCGTCCACTTCTGCGCGAGCTGGGCGACGCCGCCCGCGATGCCCGCGATCGCCTGCCGGCCGCCCGCCGGCCGCGGCTGCGGCGCCCGTCGGTTCGTGCCCTGAGACCACGCCTGCCCCGCCGCAATGGCTGAAGACCCGTTCGAGGACCTCGGCGCCGCCCCGCGGCGCAGCGCCGCCGAGCGCTTCGAGGAGGAGGACCGCGTCAACCCCGAGCCCGACGCGCCGCACCGCCGACCCGAGACCCCTCGTCCCGGCAACCGTTACGCGTGGGTCGTGGGGATCGTGCTGTTGATGGTGATCGGCGTGGTGCTGCTCACCACGGCGATCCCCAACCGCGGGGCGGGGGTCAAGGGGCCGGCCGTGGGCGCGTTGCTGCCCGCCTTCGCCGCCCCGCTGGCCACGAGCAACTTCGGCGACGACTCCGACGCCAACGTCTTCGACACCGCGAAGGCGGCCCGCAGCGCGGGGCACCAGCAGCCTGCCTGCAAGGTCCGTGCGCCCGGGATCCTCAACTCCTGCACGCTGCGCAGCCGCCCGTCGGTGATCACCATGATCGTCACCCAGGGCACCGATTGCGAGCCCCAAGTAGATCGCGTGGAGCGGATGCGCCGGGCGTTTCCCAAGGTTGCGTTCACGGTGGTGATGAGCGGGCAGAAGCGCAGCGAAGCCGAGAAGATCGTGCGCCGCCGGGGCTGGCGGCTTCCCGTGGGCGTGGACAAGGACGGGGCGGTGACCAACCTCTTCGGCGTGGGCGTGTGCCCGACCACGATCTTCTCCGACGGCCGCGGCCGGGTGCGCCTGGTGGATCTGGGCAACCTCACCGAGGGCCAGCTGCGCTCCCGGGTGCGCGGCCTGCTGCGCAGGAAATGAGCGACACGGCCGATCCAGCGCTCGAGCGCGGCTGGGTCGCGCCCGAGCTGGCGGCCGACTTCCCCGGCCTCGAGCTGTGGACCACCGCCGTGCACGCTCGCTCGGGCCGCACCCCGGGCAGCGTGCGTGTGCGGCTGCGGGCGCTGGCGGGACGGATCACCGGCGGGCACGTGGTGCACATGCGTCAGGACCCCGTGCCCTGGGCCTACCGCGTGCTCTGGCGCCAGGTCGGACTCGACCCTGACGTGGACCGCCCGCCGGCGGAGCGGATCGCCGTTGAGCGGCTGCGCGCCGGCGAGCTGCCCAGCCAGAATCTGCTCGACGACGCCCTGACCATCGCCACGCTCGAGACGGGCGTGCCCGTCCTGGCCTTCGACGCCGCGCGGGTCGGCGCGGCGCTGGGCCTGCGCCTGGCCGCAGCCGGAGAGCAGCTCGGCGGGACCGGGCCCGAGCTGGGCGCGCGCCAGATCGTGGTTGCCGACGAGGAGCGACCGGTGGCCACTCTGCACGGCCAGGTGGCCGAGGAGCGCGGCGTGACCAAGGACACCGCGGACATGGTGCTGGCCGCGATCCGCGCCCGCAACGTGCCCGCCATCAGCGTGGAAGAGGCGCTGTGGACCGTCTCCGAGACGCTGATGACCGAGTACTGATTGGCGCCCCCGAGGGGCTGACGGGCACCGGAGGCGCTGGTACGATAGGGCTTCGCCGTAGAAGGAAGGGGAGCCTTGCCTGACGTCTTGGACCAGCGCACGGGGGTACAGCCGCATCCGCATGGCGGATCCGCGCTCCCACCCGTCTCGCCTCACACGGTTACCGACGAGCGCCCCGCGCGGCGCACGCTGCTTGATCAGGTCGAGCGCCTCGAGCACGAGCTGTCCTCGTTGTTCGTCTCCACCTGGCCCCGCAAGGGCTTCGAGTTCTCCGTGCCCGCTCGCGGCGGCCCGCGCGTCCTCACCATGGGCGAGCTGGAGGGACTGCGCGACGACCTGGCCGACCGCGTCGGCCACGCCCGCCGCTCGCTGAGCGACCGCACCTACGTCGAGGAGCAGCACCGCTGCCGGATCGAGGAGATGCTGCTCGAGCCCGAGAAGCACAAGTGGGTGCGCGTGTCCAACGAGGACATCGGCGAGCCCGGCTGCAAGCACTGGCACGTGCGCCCGCGGTGGGGCCTGCTCGGCTACCTGATGAACTGGTGGCGGGTCAGGATCTCGAGCGGTTGCCCCTTAGCCGGGGGTCACGGCCTTTGGCCGTGACCCGTTCCTAGCC
>JBBREO010000097.1:0-6997 GCA_038202855.1 Solirubrobacterales bacterium | reverse complement strand
GAACTCGCGCACGTGGAAGGGGTTGTCCACCAGGTACTCGCGAGAATTGGGCGTGGAGATGACCACCGTCCCGCCCGGCGCGCGCACCCGCGCCAGCTCGGCCAGCGCCCGCTCGGGCTCCTCCACGTGCTCGATCGTCTCGAAGGACACGACGAGGTCGAAGGAGTCGTCGGCAAAAGGCAGCTCGCGGATGTCGGCCACGACCGCCTCCACGCCGTGGTAGTCGCTCACGTGGTGGACGGTGGCCGCGTCGACGTCCGCCCCGGTCACCGACTCGGCGCCCGCTGCGGCGAGCATCGCCGAGCCGTAGCCCTCGCCGCAGGCCACGTCGAGCACGCGCTTGCCCGGCGCCAGCTGCGCAGCCAGCCGGTAGCGCGCCAGGTGCTCGGCCAAGACCAGCTCGCCCCGCTGGCTGTCGGGGATCAGCCGCTCGCCGGTGGGCTCGAGGGGGTCGGAGGTCATCGGCTGGGCTTCACCACTTCCACCCAATCCCACGCGCGTCCGCACAACCGGTCCGGCCGGCGGGCGGAGGTGGCGACCAGTGCACCCGGGCCCGTGCCCTGGAGAGCCACGGAGCCGATCGATCCCAGGTACGCGTCGCCCGGCCTCCAGGAGACCGAGCCGCGCCTCATCTCGATCCGGTGGCTCCCGGCGCCGAGTTCCACGGTTCCCATGTCGACCCACTGGTCGGGCGTGTTGACCTCCCTGGCGGCTCCCACCTCGCGACCGTCGACGAGGACGTGCACTGCGCGGCCCCCGGTCATCTTCAACCACACGCGGCGCCTGCCCTCCGCGCCCAAGGTGCCCTCCACCGTGCCCGCGCCGGTGGGGGTGACCGCCCCCGTCGTCTCGGGAGAGGGGGGCCAGGCGCGCGGGCGCCGGGCGAGCAGGGGGCTCAGCCGAGCGACGGGGGCGCGGCGGGCGGCCACGAGCCTGTCGCCGGGCCGGGCGCCGCGAGCCAGGGCCCGGACGCGCGAGCAGTCCGGCACGTCGGCTGCCCGGTCGGCTCCTCCCAGCGGGAGGTGGGCACGCACCCGCACGCGCGGATCGCGCTTCCAGAGCTCGTAGTAGTGGTTGGTGTAGGACAAGCGAAAGCCCGCCGGGGGTCGACTCGCCACGGGCGAGCGCCGCATGATGACGCCCCGGAAGCCTTCCACGTAGGGGAGCGTCTGGAGGTCGAGGTCGAAGTAGCGGCCGAAGATCGGGGCGGGTCGGCGTAGTCGCACCGGTCGCAGCGCCTCGGCCTCCGAGGCCGCGTTGACCCGCGCGGCGCGCATGAAGTACTTCCCGTACTCCTCCCACTCGTTGAGCAGATATAGGCCCTTGCCGTCGGCCGCTCCCGCCACCTGCTTCATCGCCTCCACGCGGGCGGCCGGGGCCAGACGGGTGTCGCGGTAGCCGTAGAGGTCCGAGACGAGAACGCCCACGGCCACCACGAGCAGCCCCGCGGCCCCCAGGAGCCGGACGGGCGTGCGCGCGACCGTCACGGCGCTCAGCGCCCCAAACGCGGCCATGAACACCACGCCCGGCGTGGACACCATCATCAGCTTGCCGTCGATGTAGGGGGAGGCCGCCGGCGACAGCGCCAGGGCGGGCAGGCCGGCGGCGACCAGAAGGACGAGCGGCCCCCACCTGCGCCGCACCACGCAGAAGGCGATGCCGCCGATGGCCGCCAGCGCCGTGAGGCCTATGAGCACCGCGTTCAGGCTGGAGAACGGGCCGGTGACCGGAAGGCGGTAGTCCTGCGTGGCCCAGATGCCGGCCACCTCGGAGACGGGCAGGGGCCGGACGAGCTGGCCGAGCATCCCGGTGGAGGCGCCGCCCGACGCGGCGAACACGCTGCGGATCGTGCCTGCGAAGTCCAGCGCTGAGCCCAGAGTGGGCAGGAGCACGATCCCCCCCACCACGGCGGCCGTCCCAGCCAGCCTGGCCACGTGGCGCAGGCTGGGCCGGTCGGGCGACAGCATGGCGGCCGCGAGCACCGCCAGCCCCAGCGCCAGCGCGTAGGCGCCGGCCGCCGCGCTGAAGACCAGGACCATCGCGATGGCCACCAGCGCCAGCAGCGCCACGGTGCGGGTGGCCAGCCGTCGCTCCAGCGCCACCGTGCCGAGAGCCGCCGCCGTGGCGCACACCGCCACCAGAGCGATCTCCTTGATCGCGCCGTGGAGGGTGTAGCGGTACACGAGCACCCCTCCAACGGCCAGGATGGCGGCCGCAACTGCGCTGCCCGCGCGCAGTCCCGAGCGCCGGCCCAGCTCGGTCAAGCTCATCGCGGCCAGGGCCGCGAACACCGACAACACCGGCTGGTAGACGGTCTCCACCGGCGCTCCGGTCAGGGGCCGCAGGCTGGCGACCAGGGAGAAGGACCCGAGCGGGTAGCCCGAGCCGACCAGATAGGCCCCCGTGCGCACCGTGCTCGACGTGCCGGTCGGCACCGTTGCGCCGTGGCCCTCGAGCAGGTCGATCAGGATGAAGTTCGAGGCCGTGTCGTTCACGAAGTTGTACCCGCCCCAGGTGGGCTCTCCCGACAACAGCACCGGCGCCATGTAGAGCACGTACACCACGCCCGCCGCGATCATCGCGCCGGGGGCCCACACGCGCTCGCGCAGGCCGCGGCGGGCGAGGACGCAGCCCACGATCGCTGCCAGCAGCAGGAGAGGAGCGGCCACCGCGGCGCCCGCTCCGAGCCGGTACACCGGCGTGAGCACCACCACGGCGACGGCCATGCCCGTGGGGGCGAGCAGGGCAGGCGGCAGGTCGGTGCGCAGAAGCGAGTCGACCAGCAGCCCCACGCCCAGCAGGAGCACATAGACCAGGACGGGAGTCCACACCCAGGCGAGCAGCGTGGTCATCGCACGAGCGCTCGCGAAGGGGCGGGGAGTCGCACGGCGGGCAGTCTAGGGTGACCCCCCGTGAGCGCTCCGACCCTGCCCGGGATCACGGTGATCACCGCCACGATGAACTCCGGGGCCACGATCGCCGAGACGTTGGAGAGCGTGGCGACCCAGGACTACGGCGGCCCGCTGGAGCACCTGGTGGTCGACGGCGGCTCCAGCGACGACACGCTGGACATAGTCCGCGCCGCCGGGCTGCGCCACGTCTCCGAGCCCGATCGCGGCCTCACGCACGCCCTGAACAAGGGGATCGCGATGGCGCGCCACCCGGTCGTCGGGGCGCTGAACTCCGATGACACCTACCTCCCCGGCGCGCTGGAGCGGGTCGGCCGGGCCTTCGCGGCCGATCCGGCGGTCGAGTGGGTGACCGGCCGCTGCCGGATCGTCGACGGTCGCGGCCGGGAGATCCGCCGGGGTGTGACCGCGTACAAGAACGGCTTCCTCGCCCGCCACTCCTTTTCCTTGCATCTCGTGCACAACTACGTCTCCGCTCCGGCTACCTTCGCCCATATGGACGCGCTCGAGGCGGTGGGCGGCTACGACGAGCGCTTCGCCTACTCCGCCGACTACGACCTGTGGCTCAAGCTGGGTCGGCGCTCGGATCCGGTCGTCCTGGACGAGACGCTGGCCACGTTTCGGATGGAAGGGGGGTCACTCAGCCTCACGGGGTTCGAGCGCCAGTTCGTGGAGCACGCCCAGAACGCCCGCGAGCACGGCTCCGGCCATCCCCTGCCCGTGGGCCTGAACAGGATGCTGAGCAGGGCAATCGTGCTGGCCTACCATCTCGCCCGACGCGCCCGGGGCGTTCGCTCGCGCGGCGCCCGGCCGCGTTCGTAGAGTTCCCCGGCCTATGCGGATCCTCTACGTGGCGATGGCCCACGACTACGGCAAGCCCGAGCGCGGGCCGTCGTTCGAGCAGACCAACTTCCACTCCTCGCTGGTGGGCATGGGCCACGACGTGGTCCAGTTCGACTTCATGGAGCGTGAGGCCGCGATCGGTCGCCACGCCATGCGTGCCGAGCTACTGGACACGTTGAGCCGGGTCGAGCCCGACGTGGCCTTCTTCTGCCTGTTCACCGACGAGCTGGATCCCGACACCATCCGGGCGGTCCGCCGCCGGGGCGGGTGTCCCACCGTGAACTGGTTCGCCGACGACCACTGGCGGTTCGAGATCTTTTCCCGCCACGTTGCTCCCGCGTTTGACCTGGCAGTGACCACCGACGAGGACTCACTGGCGAAGTACGCGGCCGAGGGGATCGACGATGTCCTCCTCTCCCAGTGGGCCTGCAACCGCTACGCCTACGACAAGACGGGCGACGAGATAAGTCATTTGGTGACGTTCGTGGGCCAGCCCCACGGCACCCGCCCGGCGACCATCGAGCGCCTCCGCGCCGCGGGCCACGAAGTGGAGTGCTGGGGGCTCGGCTGGCCCGCCGGTCGCCTCGATCACGACGGGATGGTTGAGGTCTTCGGAACCAGCCGCATCAACCTGAACCTGTCCAACTCCTCCCTGCCGCCCAACACGCTGCGCGTGCGTGTGGGGCGGATTCTCGGTCGCGGGCCCAAGGGACCGCGGCCGGCCCAGATCAAGGGCCGCAACTTCGAGGTGCCCGGGTGCGGCGGCTTCCTGCTGACCGAGCGGGTACCCCACCTGGAACGCTACTTCGAGCTCGGCGAAGAGGTCGGGGTCTACGATGGCGAGGACGACCTGATCGAGCAGGTGGGACACTGGCTGGGGGACGCCGACCGTCGCGCGGCCGTGGCCGAGGCTGGATACCGTCGTACCGTGGCCGAACACACCTACGACCACCGCTTTGCCGCCATCTTCGAGGCGATGGGGCTCCCAAGATGAATCCCGCTACCCAACAGAAGCCCGTGCCCGCGGCCGGCGGCGCGTCCAAGCAGGATCCCTCCGTGCGGGAGCTTGTGCCGACCAAGAACCGTGCTCGCCTGAGCGAGATCATCACCTCGTGGCCGGTGGCCCGCGTGATCGGGGCTCGGGACATCAAGGTCAAGTACAAGCAGTCCGCCCTGGGGCCGCTCTGGCTGCTACTCCAGCCGATCGGAATACTCGCCGCCATCACCATCGCGTTCTCCGGTGTGACCGACGTGAAGACCGGCGACGTGCCCTACCTGGTGTTCGGGCTGGTGGGCGTGACCGTCTGGACCTTCATCTCGATGACGATCGCCATCGCGCCCCAGGCGTTCCTCACAAACGCTGCATTGGTCCGCCGCAGCCCGGCGCCGAGGGTGGCTTTCCTCACCGGCACCCTCTACTCCAATCTCCCCCAGCTCGGAATCATGGTGGTGGTCACCCTGGTGGCGTCCGTGTTGCTCCACGGCATAGGCACCGAGATCTTGATGCTGCCCGTCTTCGCTGCGTGGCTGATGGTTTTCACCTGGGGCGTCGTGCTGGTCATCGCGCCGGTGGCGGCACGATTCCGCGACGCCGTCGCGTTGGTCCCCCTCATCATTCAGGGAGGCATCTTCCTGGCGCCGGTGGGGTTCCCGCTCGACTCTGCGCCCACCAACATCAAGCTGCTGCTGTCGATAAACCCCGTCTCCGGAGTGATCGAGGGATGGCGGTGGGCCATCCTCGGGCTGGCCCCGGACCTGACCGTCATCGCCATCGGCGTGGCCTGGACGGCAATCTTGCTGGTCGCCGGGTGGTATCAGTACGGACGCTTGGAGGTCCGCCTTGCCGACTTCATCTGACTTTGCGCTCGCGTGTGAGGGGTTGGGCAAGTCGTACCGGCTGGGCCAGGAGCTGTCGCTCCAGCACACCCTCCGCACGGTGCTCCGCAGGAGCCGGACGACCGAGAGCTTCTGGGCCCTCAAAGACGTGACCTTCGAGGTCGAACGCGGCGCCTTCTTCGGGATCGTCGGCTCCAACGGATCGGGGAAGTCCACGCTCACCCAGGTCATCAGCGGGATCGGCGTACCCAACGCGGGTCGCGCTCTCATCCGTGGCCGCGTCTTACCCCTGCTCGAGGTAGGTACGGGCTTTCACCTGGATCTCACGGGCCGAGAGAACATCGAGCTATTGGGCACGATCCTGGGCCTCACACACGGGGAGATCGAGGCCGAGTTGCCCCGGATAGTCGCGTTCGCCGACGTCGAGCGTCACCTCGAGACGCCCCTCAAGCGCTACTCGAGCGGCATGCAGGCCCGGCTGTCGTTCGCGACTGCTGTCTGCTTTCCGGCCGACATCTACATCTTCGACGAGGTCCTGGCGGTGGTCGATGACGACTTCCGCGATAGATGCGTAGCGGAGCTACGAACCCTCAACGCCCAGGGTCGCACCGTGATCTTCATGAGTCACGACCTCGATCTGGTGGCTCGCCTGTGCTCCAGCGGCATGTGGCTGGAGCAGGGAGAGGTGCGCAAAACGGGGCCGATGCCCGAGGTGGCAGCCGCCTACGAGCAGGGCCGGCGCGACGCAGCGGCATCCGCGGTCGGCGCCCCGGCAATATAGGCCGAGCACCATGCAGGATCTGCAGGCAGGAGGGGCCCGGCTCGCGTACATCGTCTCGGCGTACAAACTCCCGAGCAACCTCGTCCGTTTGGGGGTCCGGCTGTCCGACGAAGGCGAGCCCGTACTCATTCACGTCGACAGCCGAACCTCGGCTCGTCCCTTCGCCGAGATGACCAGGGGTCTCGCGCATCTGCCCAATGTGCAATTCCTGGCGAGGCACAGGAGCCCGTACGCAAGCTATGGCCACGTCCTCGCCAGCCTCAAGGGCCTGGTGTGGCTGAAGGAGACGGGCGCCGAGTACGACTTCGTCGTGCTGCTGACGGGTCAGGACTACCCGATCAAGCCCTTGTCTCAGCTTCGGGGCTCGCTCTCCTCCCGGAACGGACAGACCTTCATGACCCACTTCGAGATGCCCGCGGAGAGCTGGGCCCACGGCGGAATGCCCCGACTAACGCGGTGGCACTTCTCGACGCCCCACGGCCTCCATGCGGTGCCCCGTCGGTGGCTGCGAGGAATCGTTCCTCAGGCCCTTCCGCTGGAGCTCGTCCCCTACGGTGGCTCGGGCTACTGGGTCATGTCCCGGCAGCATGTCGAGTACGTGCTGACTTTCCTCGACGCGAATCCTGCC
>JBBREO010000096.1:0-7363 GCA_038202855.1 Solirubrobacterales bacterium | reverse complement strand
TCGACCTCGCGTACGCGGCTACCGACCGCGGACGCCGCCAGGCCACCGCAGGCGAGCGCGAGGGAAAGCAGCAGCAGCGCTCTGCGCCGGCGCGCGCCCGTGGTCACGGTCCCACCGCCGGCAGCTCGACCGAGGCGGTGGTGCCCTCCGGGGTGCGGACCACCGTGAGCTGGCCGCCGGCCTCCTCCACCGCGCGCGCCGCGATGCCGAGGCCGCGTCCGCGATCGGGGGAGGCCGCCGCCGCGGGCCCGGCGCCGGCCGGTCCCTCGTCGAGGACCTCCACGACAACCGCGGAGCCGCGCCGGCGCCCGCGCAGGGAGACCGTGCCCGTTCCGTGCTCGACCGCGTTCGCCAGCAGGTTCCCCAAGACCTGCGCGAGCCGCCGGCGGTCGGCGCGCACGGCCACGGCGCCGGCCTCCCAGCGCAGACTCAGCCGCCGGCCCTCCTGGGCAGCCGAGGGCCGCCAGCCGGCGACCGCCAGCCGGACCGCGCGTTCCAGCGGCAGGGCGGAGCGCTCGACGTCCGCGCGCCTTCCGGTCCTCGCCGCGTCGAGGTCCGCCAGTCCGCCCCGCAGCCGCTGCATCTCGGACTCCAGCGCGTGCACGCGCCGCAGCCCGCCGGGCTCGCGGCGCATGGCCGTGGCCGCCAGCCCCATCGCGGTGGCCGCACCGCGCAGCTCGTGCGCGGCGCCGGCCACCCCCTCGAGCCGGGCCCGCAGGCGCAGCGCGGCCAGCCCGACCAGCGCAGCCGCCAACCACCCCGACACCGCCAGCGCGGCGGTCATCCGGCCTCCGTCAGCTTGTAGCCGACCCCGCGCACGTTGACGATCCACGGCCGCGGCGACGCGGCGGTGAGCTTCTTGCGCAGCCGGCAGGCGTGGGCGTCGACGGTGCGCGTCCGGCCCATCGACACGTAGCCCCAGACATCGCGCAGAAGCTCGTTCTTGGAGCGGACCCGGTCCGGTTCCTCTGCCAGGGCCTGCAGCAGCGAGAACTCCTTGGCCGACAGGTGCAGGCGGCGGTCGGCGACGCGCGCCGAGCGGGTGCGCGGGTCGACCACCAGGTCGCCCGCCCGCAAGGTGCCCTGCTGGGGCCGGCCCGAGCAGCGGCGAAGCACCGCCCGCACGCGCCCGAGCAGCTCGGAGTAGGAAAAGGGCTTGACCACGAAGTCATCCGCCCCGCGCGCGAAGCCGCGCACGCGGTCGGCCTCCCCGCCCCGGCCCGTGATCACGATCACCGGCACCTCGGGGTCGATGCGCGAGGCCATGCCGTCGGCCGCGCGGACGCGGTCGAGCAGATCCAGGCCGCTCCCCTGCTCCAGGCCGAGGTCGAGCAGGACCAGCGACGGGTGGCGCACCTCGATCTGGCGCACCCCCTCCGCCGCGCCGGTCGCGGCGGCCACCGCGAACCCGTCGGCGGCCAGATTCTCGACCAGGAAGTTGCGAGTGGCGTCGTCGTCCTCGACGATCAGCAATGACTGCTTCATGCCCTCCCCAGTCCGACGGCGGACGGGATTCGCCCCCCCCGGTGCAAATCCTGTTGCAATCCGTCCGCGGGGGAAGGGATCGCGGCTAGGATCGCGACGCGCTCGGCTCCGGAGACTCCTTCGGGACCGAGCCGCCTCATTTCATGGACAGCACAAAACGCGGAAACTACGAGTCGGGCGCCGACTATGTCCTCGAATACGGGGAGCTTCGGTTCACCTTCAACGAGCGCGACTTCACCGAACGGGTGGAGCAGGCGGCCTCCAAGCTCGGCTTCGTGGACTCAGAGCTCGAGGACGACGAGCGCGAGGACCTGGTCAACCTGGCCGTGAACGGCGAGGTGACCGACCCCCACTCCTCCCTGGGCGAGCACGTGATGGAGCGCTGGGGCGACCTGCACGGGCGCTCGGACCGCTCGCTCGTCCACTGGCTACGGCGACTGGTCTTTCGCGGTGCCTGGCTGGACCAGCGGGTGATGGAGGGTGAGCTGGAGATCGTCTTCCAGGAGGATTCGCATTCGTTCGGCTACGCCCAGCCCGAGCGCGGCGGCGAGCTGATCGAGCTCTCCCCCGAGCCCTCCTGGCGCAGCGTCGCCTACCGCAGCGCCTAGCGGCCTCCTACGCCCGGCGCGGGCGACGCGCGGGCACGGTGCGCGACAGCTCGACCACGCGGTCTGGGTCGTCGGTGACCTCGAGCATCTCCACGTCCTCGGCCGCGATCTTGCCCTCGGCCAGCACAGGCGAGCGCAGCCAGTCCACCAGTCCGCTCCAGTAGTCCGAGCCGAACAGGACGATGGGGAACCAGCGGATCTTCTGGGTCTGGCGCAGAGTGGCGGCCTCGAACAGCTCGTCGAGGGTGCCCAAGCCGCCCGGGAAGACGACGAAGGCCGAGGCGTAGCGCACGAACATCACCTTGCGCGTGAAGAAGTAGTGGAACTGCAGCGCCAGGTCCACGGCCGGGTTCATGCCCTGCTCGTGCGGCAGGTCGATGCCCAGTCCAACCGAGATGGCCCCCGCCTGGCGGGCGCCCTCGTTGGCCGCCTGCATGATCCCCGGCCCGCCACCGGTGATGATCGCGTAGCCCTCCTCGCCCAGCCGGCGCGCGAGGTCGCGCGCGCGGGAGTACGCGGGATCCTCGGAGGGGGTGCGAGCCGAGCCGAAGAGCGATACGGCAGGGCCGATGTGGGCCAGCGCCTCGAAGCCGTGCTCCAGCTCGCCGCGCATCCGGTCCACGCGCGCGGCGTCGTCGAGCAGGCTCGCGATGGCACCGGTCTCTGCCTCGAGGAGCTCCTCGTCAGCGGTCCGCGGATCGCGGCTGGCTGGCGCCGACACCCGGGCGCCCTTCTCAGCCGAGCAGGTCGGCGCGCAGCGTGCCCGAGCGCGAGGCCGAGACCTGCGGTGTTCCGTCCTCGGCCGGCGCGTCGAGCGCCACCCGCGCCGAGGCCTGGCGCTGGGGCTCCCAGGCCATGCCCGTGGCGGCGATCACCGTGAGCGATCCGCCCTCCTCGAGCTTGCGCGCCGCGCCGAAGATCCGCCGGGCCGCGCCCGCGGGGAGCGCCTCGAGAGAATCCAACACGACCACGGTGTCGCCGCCGCGCTCGGCCACCCGCTTGGCCCGCTCGACCGCGAGCTCGGCGACCTGTACCTGCGCGTCGTTGGAGGAGTCGAACGAGCCGCCGACCACGGTGAGGCCGGACTCGCGCTGCCAGTCGGTTACCTCCTCCGGGCGCGCGCCCACGAGGACCACGCTGACCTTGAGCTCGGCTCCGGACAGCGACCGGACGATCTCGCCCAGCAGCCGGGTGGCACCCGCGCCGGGGCCACCGGCCACCGCCACGCGCGAACCCTTGCCGATCGCCACCGGGCCGAGGGAGTCGGGCACCGGAAGCCGCTCGGTGGGATGCACCGCGGTCAGGTCGGAGAACAGGGGCCGCTGCTCGGGCGGCTCGGCGTCGCGGCCGTTGACCTGCTCCACGCGTACGAGCGAGGGGTGGCGCTCGTTGCGCCGGGCGGGCCGGGACCGTCCGGCCACCTCGTCACCGGCGCGAAGCTCGCAGCGCCGGATCTGGGCCGGGGACACGTACACGTCGTCGGACTCGGCGTCGGACTCCGTGCGCAGGAAGGCGCTGCCGTTGGGAAGGATGTCGAGCACGCCGGCGGCGGGCTCGCGGTCGCCCTCGTCGTCGTCGTCGCCGTTGGACTCGTCGGCGGCCTCGGCCGGCTCCTCGTCCTCATTAGCGGTTGCCTCGGCGCGACCGCGCGAGCCACCGCCGCGACGTGAGCGCGACCGCGAGCGCTGGCGGCGGGGGGCGGGTGTGTCGGAGTCGGAGTCGGACTCCTCGGCGGCGGCGGGAGCCTCCCGGGGCTCGTCCGAACCACCCTGGGCGCTGACGATCGCCCCGATCAGGTCGTCGCGAACCAGCCTGCGGTAGCCCTCGAGGCCAAGCTCGGAGGCGATCGCGTGGAGGTCGGCGAGCGGGCTCTGCTCGAGCTCGTCGCGCTGCAGGACTGTCACGGGGTGGGGCTCCTTGATCGAACGGCGGAGGGCGGAAGGCTAACCGTTGCGGCGGCGCAGGCCCTCGGCCAGCGGCGCGGCCGCCACGGGGGCCTCGCCTCGCAGCGCGGCGCGGACCGCCAGGAAGTCCCGCGCCGCGGCGACGTCGTGAACGCGGACCACGGCGCCGGGGGCGTCCAGGGCCGGTTCCAGCGCGGCCAGCGTCCCCGCCGCGCGCTCGGCCGGCGGGCGTCCGGTGATCGCGCCCACGAAGTCCTTGCGCGACACGGCGAGCAGCAGCGGCCGCCCCAGCCCGTACAGCTCGGGCAGCCTTCGCAGCACCTCGACCGACTGCGCCGGTGTCTTGGCCAGGTCGAGGCCAGGGTCGAGCAGTAGCGCCTCCTCGGCCACTCCGGCGGCCACCGCCTGGGCTGCGCGCTCGGTGAGCAGCGCCGCCACGTCGGCCAGCACGTCCCCGTAGTCGGGGAACGCCTTGGTCTTGGGCGCCGCGCGCGTGTGCGTGACCACCAGCGCCGCGCCCGCCTGCGCGCACAGGGAGGCCAGCGCGGGCTCGGCCAGGCCGCTCACGTCGTTGACCATCGCCGCGCCGGCCGCCAGCGCCGCCGCCGCCGGGCGCTCGCGCCACGTGTCCACCGACACCGCCACGCCCACCCGGGCCAGGCGCTCCACCACCGGGACGATCCGCTCCGCCTCCGTCTCCTCGGCCACGGCCGGGCGATCTGTACGTCCGGACTCGCCGCCCACGTCGATGATCTCGGCGCCCTCGGCCACCAGCTCTAGCGCACGCTCGACCACGAGGCCCGGGTCCTTGGCTCCCTGTGGATCGGAGAAGGAGTCCGGCGTGGCGTTGACGATGCCCATCAGCGCCGGACGCCCCGGCACCAGCTCCAGGGCGCCGCCGCGCAGCGACAGCCTCACGCCGGGCCGGTCGCCGCGGAGCGCTCGGACGCCGGCACCAGCCCCTCTTCTGCGGCCACCGTGCGCCACAGCTCCAGCTCGGAGGCCAGGCGAGCCTCGTCCCAGCCCAGCTCCGCCGCCATCGCCCGGCCCACGGCGGCGGCGCCGGGCGAGCCGGGCGCGCACAGCGGGCGCGCGGCGAGCAGCCCCAGGCGCGTGCGGCGCAGCAGCACGTCGGCGATCGAGCGGGCCTGCTCGCGGCGGGCGGCGAAGGTGGCCTCCACCACCAGGTCCGGCAGGTCGGGCACGATCCGCTGCGCCGGCTCGGGCGCGTGCTCGGCCATCCTCGCCACGTCCACGGCGGCGTGGCCGTAGCGGCCGGCCAGGTGCGCCCGCGCGGTCTCGTCCAGCTCGGGCCGGTCGTCCAGGCCGCCCGGCGCCAGCGGCATGCCCAGCGGGATCTCCTGGGTGCGACAGGGCGCCTCGCGGCCTTCGCGCGCCACGATCCGGTCCACGGTCATCTGGGCCATGTGACGCCAGGTGGTGAGCTTGCCGCCCGTGATCGTCACCATCCCCGAGCTGGTCTCGTACAGCTCGGCCTTGCGCGATATGTCCACGGACTTCTTGGGATCGCCGGTGGAGATCAGGGGCCGCACCCCGGCGTAGGCACCGGTCAGCTCGTCCGGGGTCAGGTCGGTGGCGAAGAACTCGTTCACCGCGCCGAGCAGGTAGTCCACGTCGTCGTGACCGGGCGGCACGTGATCGAAGTCGCCCTCGTAGTTCTCGTCGGTGGTGCCGATCAGGGTGCGCCCCAGCCAGGGCAGGACGAAGATGAAGCGCCCGCCGCCCGAGGGCACGATCGCGCCCGACACCACCGGCAGGCGCTCCAGCGAGACGGTCACGTGGGTCCCGCGGCTGGGCCTGATCCGCGGCACCTCGGCCTCGTCGTGCAGCTCGTCGGGGCGGATCCGGTCGGCCCACACGCCGGTGGCGTTGACCACGTTGTCGGCGCACAGCTCAAACTCGCCGCCGCCCAGCGCGTCGCGGCACAGCACGCCGGAGGCGCGGCCGTCGCGCTCCACCAGGCCCTGGACCTCCACCGAGTTGGCGCACACCGCGCCGAAGCGCTCGGCCTCGCCGAGCACGGTGAGCACGAGCCGGGCGTCGTCGGTCTGGCAGTCATAGAACAGGTAGGCCGATGTGGGATTGCGCCCGGCCAGGGCGGGCAGCTGCTCGATCGTCTCGGCGCCGTCGATCGTGCGGTGGCGCTCGGGGCTCCAGGACTCCATGTCGCGCCCGCGGCCGCGCCGGCGGCGACGCTCGCGGCTGAGGACGTCGTACATGTTCAGCCCCACGCCGGCCATGCGGTCGGGGCGCTTGCCCTCGAAGGCGGGGATGAGCAGGGCCAGCGGGTGGACCAGGTGGGGGGCCAGGTTGACCATCAGCTGGCGCTCCACCAGGGCCTCGCGGACCAGCCCGAGGTCGAAGTTCTGGAGGTAGCGCAGCCCGCCGTGCACGAGCTTGGATGAGCGGCTCGAGGTGCCCGAGGCGTAGTCGGCCTTCTCCACCAGGGCCACGCTGTAGCCGCGCGAGGCGGCGTCGAGCGCCACGCCCGCGCCGGTGATGCCGCCGCCGATCACCACCACGTCGAACTGGTCGCGCTCCATCGCAGCCAGGGCGTCCGCGCGCGCGATCACGCCAGGAAGGTGACGTAGTCGTCGAGGGCCGCGCGCTCGGGCGGGGGCTGGTCCTGGCGCGGGTGACCGAGGTGGATCAGGGCCACGAAGCGCTCGTCGGCGGCCATCCCCACCGCCTCGGCACCCTCAACGGTGCGCAGCACGGCCGGTGTGCGCCAGTAGCCGACCAACCCGCGCGCGTGCGCTCCCAGCAGCACCGCGTACACCGCGCATGCGGTGGCCATCAGGTCCTCCTCGTCCTGGTCGGGGTCGCCGTCCAGCTTGGCCGAGGCACAGACCAGCGTGGGCGCGCGGTCGAGCTTTCCGGCCGCCTCGTGCCCCGCCGCCTGCTTGAGCTTCGCCAGCGCTTCGGGTCCGATCACGCGGAAACGCCACGGCTCGGTGAGGTGGTGATTGGGCGCCCAGCGGGCGAGCTCGAGCAGCTCCTGCAGGATTGCGGGCTCGACGCCTTCCGCGCCGTACACCTTGTGCGTGCGCCGGCCGCGAATCGCCTCTTCCAGCTCCACGGCAAGCGACGCTAGCGCACCGGCTGCCCTGCGTCCGGGCCGTCGGGAAGCTTCGCCGAGCCGCCCCAGCGCGGGAGGCGCACGCCGCGGGAGCGAAGTGCTCGCCCGAGCAGCCACAGGGCGGCGAAGGCCCCGAGGACCGCCCCCACTACCAGCGGCACGGGCACCCCCTCTTGGGATTTGACCCCCGCGACGGCCCCGGAGGCCGGTGGCTCCTGGCTCCGCTCCTCCTCCAGCCGGCGCTTGCGCGTGGGTAGCGCCCGGCC
>JBBREO010000095.1:0-7590 GCA_038202855.1 Solirubrobacterales bacterium | reverse complement strand
GTTGAAGGTCATGCCGTAGTCGCTGCGGTCCAGCTTGCCGGTGACCTCGAGGCCCACGCGCTCGTTGCCCCACGGGTCGGTCTCGGTGCCGGTCAGCTCGGCCTTGAAGGTCACGGGCTTGGTCACCCCGTGGATGGTCAGGTCACCGGTGATCTCCAGCTCGTCGTCGCCGACGGACTTGATCTCGGTCGACTCGAACTTCAGCTCGGGGTGCTCCTCGGCGTGGAAGAAGTCGGGTGAGCGAAGGTGGTCGTCGCGACCGGCCTCGCCGGTGTCCACCGAGGCGGTCTTCACCGTGCCGTAGGCCTTGGAGGACGCCCGGTCCTCGCCCAGCTCCAGGGTGCCCTCGAACTCGGAGAAGTGCCCGCGAACGGTGGCGATGCCCAGGTGCTTGACCTGAAAGGTCACGTTGGAGTGCGACGGGTCGATGTTCCAGGTGCCTACGGGGGTGGCGGTTGCAGTGCTCATGTCGGTCCTCCTGATTCGGGTCTCGCTCATCTCGTTGTACAGACAACTATCGCGAGCGAGCGGGCCGACTTACATAGCGTAAGCCCGCGGATGCATGGACTTCCCGGAAAAGCCCATGTGAGCGGCCTGTTCCTGTGGTCGGACAAAAAAAGTGTGCGAATGACTGGCAATCGCAGGTGTTCTATGTAAGATCGCTCATCATGAAGCCCGAAGGTCGCCGCCAGTACGTCCTCGAAGCCCTGGAGGAAGCGCGCGAGGTGAGCGTGGCCGAGCTCAGCCGGACCACCGGCGTGTCCGAGATGACCGTCCGCCGCGACCTCGAGGGGCTGGAGCGCGAAGGGGTGCTCAAGCGCGTGCATGGCGGCGCGGTGAGCGCGGCCTCGCGCGGCTACGAGCCGCCCTACGCGCTGCGCTCGGGCCGCGCCCCCTACGCCAAGCGCGACATCGGCCAGAAGGCGGCCTCGCTGGTCAATCCAGGCGAGACCGTGGCCATCGACGTGGGCACCACCACGGTCGAGCTGGCCCGCGCGCTGAGCAGCGCCGACAACCTCACGGTGCTCACGCCCAGCCTCCGCGTGGCCGAGCACCTGACCGCCAACCGGGCCATCCGGACCATCGTGACCGGCGGCATCGCCCGCCACGGGGAGCTGTCGATGGTGGGGGACCTGGCCGAGCGCGCCTTCGAGTCCCTGCACTGCGACACCGCCTTTCTCGGCGCCGGGGGCGTGGACATGAACGCCGGCGTGACCGAGTTCAATCTCGAGGACACCCGCGTCAAGCGCGCGGCCCTGGCCAGCGCGCGCCGCTGCGTGGTGCTGGTCGACTCCTCCAAGCTCGGCAAGGTCGCGCTGGCCTCGATCTGCCCGCTCGAGCGCGTGGACGTATTGGTCACCGACGGCGGCGCCACCCCCGACGCGCTCGCCTCGATCCGCGAGATGGGGGTGGAGGTGCTGATCGCATGAGGCCCCGTTTCACCGACCTGTTCGGCGCCGATAAGCCGGTTATCGCGATGGCGCACCTGCGCCCTCTGCCGGGCTCGCCCAACTACGACGCCGAGGCCGGCATGGCGGGCATCGTCGACGGCGTGCGCGCCGACCTCGAGCTTCTGTACGCGGCCGGGGTCGACGGCGTCATGTTCTGCAACGAGGGCGACCGCCCCTACCAGCTCCAGGCCGGCCCCGAGGGCGTAGCCGCGCTGTCGCGGGTGGTATCCGAGCTCAAGCCCACCGATCGGCCGTTCGGGGTCGACTTCCTATGGGACCCCAAGGCCGCGCTGGCCGTGGCCGTGGCCACCGGCGCGCACTGGATCCGCGAGGTCACCACCGGCGCGTACGAGTCCGACATGGGTCTGTGGAACACCGACGCCGCCGGGCTGCTGCGCGAGCGCCGCCGCCTGGACGCCGACCACGTGCAGATCCTGATGAACGTCACGCCCGAGTTCGCCTCCCAGATCGGGCACCGCACCGTGGCCCAGACCGCGCGCTCGGCCGTCACCTCCTCGCTGGCCGACGCGATCCTGGTATCGGGCCCGATGGCCGGCGCCGAGCCGGAGCTGAGCAAGCTCGAGGAGGCCCGCGACGCCGTCGGCGGCGAGGTGCCCGTGCTGGTGAACACCGGCGCCAAGGCGTCGAACATCGCGGAGTTCCTGACCGTGGCCGACGGCGTGATCGTCGGCTCCTCGCTCAAGCGCGACGGCGTGTTCTGGAACCCCGTCGAGGCCGAGCGCACCAGCGCGTTCATGGAAGCCGCGCGCGGGTGAGCCTGGTGCTGGGCATCGACGTCGGCACCACCGCCACCAAGGCGCTGCTGATCGACGTGGAGGGCCGGGTGGTGGCCCAGGCCGAGCGCCCGTGCGAACTGCATTCTCCCCACGCCGGCTGGGCCGAGGAGGACCCCGAGCAGTGGTGGGCCAACATTTGCGACTTGCAGGGAGAGCTCCCGCTCGAGGAGGTACGCGCCGTCGGCGTCAGCGGGATGGTGCCCTGCGTAATTCTGCTGGACGGCGGCCGTGGCCCCCTGCGGTCGTCCGTCCAGCAGAATGATGCCCGCGCCACGGACGAGGTATCCGAGCTCGCATCGGAGCTCCAGGGGGCACGGGTGCTCGAGCGCACGGGGTCGCCGATCACCCAGCAGTCCGTGGCCCCGACCGCGCGCTGGATGCAGCGCAACGAGCCCGAGGTCTGGGCCGCGACCCGCACCATCTGCGGGTCCTACGACCTGATCTCCCAGCGCCTCACGGGCGAACGGGCGGTGGAGCACAACTGGGCGCTGGAGAGCGGGCTGTACGACCTCGAGACGGGCGACTGGGCCCCCGACGTATGCGCGGCCGCCGAAATCCCCCTCGACCTGCTGCCCGAGGTGCGCGGCTCCAGCGAGGTGGTGGGCCACGTCACCGACGCGGCGGCGGCGGCCACCGGGCTACCCGCCGGCATCCCGGTGGTGGCCGGCTCGGCCGACCACGTGGCCTCGGCCTTCGCCGCCGGAGTGGTCGAGGACGGCGACGTGCTGGTCAAGCTGGGCGGTGCCGGCGACATCCTGATCTCCACGACCAAGCCGCTGGTCGACGAGCGCCTGTACCTGGACTTCCACCTCGTGCCGGGTCACTTCCTGCCCAACGGCTGCATGGCTGCCTCGGGATCGCTCATCCGCTGGTTTGACACGGAGCTGGCGGGCGGCGCGGACCTGGCCACCCTCGACGCCGAGGCCGCCGCCGTGCCCGCCGGTTCCGACGGCCTTGTCTGCCTGCCCTATTTCCTGGGGGAGAAGACGCCGGTCAACGACGCGCACGCGCGCGGCGTGTTCTACGGCCTGCACCTCGGCCACACGCGCGCGCACATGTTCCGCGCCGTGCTGGAGGGCATCTCCTTCGGCTTTCGCCACCACCTCGACGTCTTCCGCGAGCGCGGCTTCGACCCCGCCCGCGTGCGGGTCACCAACGGCGGCGCCCGCTCCGAGCTCTGGAAGCAGGTCACCTCCGACGTCCTCGGCCTGCCCATCGAGGTGCCCGCCGAGCACTACGGCTCCGCCCTGGGCGCTGGATTCGCCGCCGCGATCGGCGCCGGGCTGGTGGACGACTGGTCCCAGATCGACCGCTTCGCGCGCGTGGGCCGGACGCTCGAGCCCGACGCCGGCGTCCAAGCGGCCCTCGACCAGGGCTACGACACATACCGCGAGCTCTACCCGACCCTCAAGCCCCTCTTCCACCGCGAGCGGGTGGCCGCTTGAGCGTGGTCGTCACCGGAGCCGGCTCGGGCATCGGCCGGGCCATCGCGCGCGAGCTCGGCGCCCGCGGTTGGGCCGTGGCCGTGACCGACCTCGACCACGCCGCCGCCTCGGAGACGGCCGAGCCGATCGACAGCGCCCACGCGGTCGAGATCGACGTGACGGACAAAGCCGCCGTGGAGCGCGGCTGCGCCGAGGCGGTCGACGCACTCGGGCCGCTGGAGGCCTGGGTCTCCAACGCCGGCGTGTCGAGCATGAACCGCTTCGTCGAGCTCACCGAGGACGAGGTCGACCTCAACTTCGCCGTGAACGCCAAGGCGCCGCTGGTGTGCGGGCAGGTGGCCGCCCGGCGGCTGATCGACCAGGGAGACGGCGGGCGGATCGTCAACGTCGCCTCGATGGCCGGCAAGCAGGGCCGGGTGCCCTACCTCGCCCACTACGTGGCGTCCAAGTTCGCGGTCGTGGGGCTCACCCAGGCGATGGCCTTCGAGCTGGCCGAGCACGACATCCGCGTGAACAGCGTGTGCCCCGGCTTCGTGGCCACGCCGATGCAGGAACGCGAGCTGGCCTGGGAGGCCGAGCTGCGCGGCAGCACCCCCGACGAGGTCAAAGAACTTTGGAAGCAGGACACGCCGCTCGGACGCCTCGAGGCGCCCGAGGACGTGGCACGGGCCGTGGCCTTCCTACTGGGAGAGGACGCGGAGTTCATCACCGGAGAGGCGCTCGCCGTGAACGGCGGGGCCTTCATGGACTGAGAAAGAGGGAATCTGCCGTGAAGCGACTCATCACACTCTGCATCGGCGTCATCGCCGCCGCGCTCATCGCCGCCTGTGGGAGCGGCGCAAGTAGCGGCGGCTCCGAGAAAGCCGGCACCACCGACCCGGCCAAGGTCAAGGGCGACGTTCGCCTGATCATGGAGGAGGTGCCCGACACCGACGTGATCAAGTCGATGCTCCCGGCCTTCAAGAAGAAGTACCCCAACGTGAACGTGAAGATCGAGGCGATGCCCTACGACCAGATGCGCGACCGCATCGTCTCCTCGTTCCTGGCCTCCAAGCCCACCTACGACCTGATCATCGTCGACAACCCGTGGATGTACGACTTCGCCCAGGGCAAGTTCCTCGAGCCGCTGGACAAGCGCATCGCCGCCTCCAAGGGCTACGACCAGTCCGACTTCAGCGAGCCGCTGCGCAACATCGCCAACGTGAAGGGCAAGACCTACGGCGTGCCGTTCTACAACTACGGGCTGTCGCTGGTCTACCGCAAGGACCTCTACCGCCAGGCCGGCCTGCAGCCCCCCAAGACGCTGGGTGAGCTGAAGACCGCGGCCGACAAGCTCAACACCGGCGGCCGCTCCGGGATCGCGATGCAGCCCCAGAAGGGCTACAAGATCTTCGAGGAGTGGGCCAACTACCTGTTCGCCGCCGGCGGGTCGATCCAGGACTCCTCGGGCAAGGTCACGCTCGACTCGCCCGAGGCGCGCAAGGCGCTGCAGGCCTATATCGACGTGTACAAGTCCGACGCCCCGAAGAACTCGCTCAACTGGGCCTTCGACGAGTCGATCCGGTCGGTCTCCTCGGACAAGTCCGCCCAGATGATCTCCTACAACTGGACGCTGCCCAACGTGAACAAGGAGGGCAAGCTCAAGGGCAAGTTCGATATCGCCCGCGTCCCGGGCGGCAAGGCCGTGCTCGGCGCCTGGTACTGGGGCCTGCCGGCCAACTCGGCCACGAAGGACGCCGCATGGTCGTTCGTGAACTGGGTCACCTCCAAGCAGCAGGAGAAGCAGCGCGTGATCGCCGGCGGCGCACCCGTGCGCAACTCGGCGCTCGACGACCCGCAGGTGTGGAAGAAGGGCTTCGGCAAGCCCTACTACCAGACCGTCAAGGGCATCCTGGGCGACTCCGCGCCGCTGGCCAACGGCCCGCACGCCGAGGAGATGATCAACGTGGTGGGTGAGCAGCTCAACGCCGCGGTGGCCGGTCAGAAGTCGGTCGACGAGGCGATCTCCACGGCGGCCAAGAAGGCCCAGGAGACGCTCGACAAGTAGACACCGGAGGGGCGGGCCCCGCGCGGGCCCGCCTCGTCCCGCCCATGTTCAAGCGCATCCCCATCGGCCTTCGCTTCCTGGCGCCCCTGCTGGTGCTGCTGGCGCTCGTGTTCGCCTATCCGCTGGGCTACTCGCTGTATCTGTCGCTCACCGACAAGCAGGTCACCAGCCAGGAGGTGAACTTCGTCGGGGTCGATCAGTTCACCGGTCTGATCCACAACAGCGACTACGGCGTGGCCATGCGTAACACGCTGATCTTCGTGTTCTGTGCCGTGGCCATCGAGCTGGTGCTCGGCCTCGCGCTGGCTCTCGCCCTACAGCGCCAGCGCCGCGCCCGCGACCTCACCCGCTCGTTCCTGCTCACGCCGATGTTCGTCACCCCGATCGCCGTCGGGCTCATGTTCCGCTTCCTGCTCAACCAGCAGCTCGGGGCGATCCCCGAGATCCTCGGCAAGCTCGGCATCACCATCGACTTCTTCGGCCCCGGCCTGGCGCTCGCCACGATCGTTGCCATCGACGTGTGGCAGTGGACGCCCTTCATGGTGCTGTTGCTGCTGGCCGGGATCGAGTCGTTGCCCAAGCAGCCCTTCGAGGCGGCGCGGGTGGACGGCGCCTCGGCCTGGATGACCTTCCGCCGGGTCACGCTGCCCATGCTGCGGCCGGTGATCGCCATCGCCGTGCTCCTGCGCGCGCTGGACGCCTTCAAGGTGTTCGAGTACGTGTTCGCCACCACCCGCGGCGGGCCGGGCAACGCCACGGAGACGATCCAGTACCAGATCTATCGCACCGGCTTCCAGTTCTTCCGCCTCGGCGAGGCCGCCGCGATGGCCTTCGTGCTCGTGGCCGTGGTCCTGTTGCTGGTCACCGTGCTCTACCGGCGCATCCTGCGCCAGGAGGCCACGGCGTGAGCGCCGTCGGGCGCCTCGGCGCTCCCGCCCGGCGCGCGTTCCTGGTGCTGGCCGCGCTGATCGTCGCCTTCCCCTACGCCTGGGTCGTGCTCGCCGCCTTCAAGGACAAGGCGGCGCTCAACGAGCCGTCCAAGCTGTCGTTCTCGCCCACCCTGGCCAACTGGCGCGAGGTGGTCGACGGCGGCGTGCTGGGCAGCGCGGTCACCAGCTTGGTGGTGGGGCTGGTCACCGTGGCCATCGCTCTGGTGGTGGGCACGCTCGGGGCCTACGCCATCTCGCGCTTTCGCACCGGCGGCGGCGCGACCCGCTTCGGCATCCTGCTCTCCCAGCTGATGCCGCCTGCGGTGATGGTGGTCCCGCTGTTCCTGCTCGCTTTCGACTTCAACCAGCGCGACACCGTCCAGGCCGTGATCGTCAGCCACCTGACCTTCGTGCTGCCGGTGGCCACGTGGTTTCTGATCGGCTTCTTCGACGCCGTGCCGCGCGAGTACGAGGAGCAGGCGATGGTCGACGGCTACAGCCGCTTCGGGGCCTTCCGGCGCGTGGTGCTGCCCCAGGTGCTGCCCGGCATCGGCGCCGCCGGCATCTTCACCTTCGTGCTGTCCTGGAACGACCTGTTCTACGCGCTGATCCTGGCCGGGGGCAACACGGAGACGCTGCCCGTGAAGATCGCCTCCTACAACACCTTCCGGGGCGTCGAGCTGGGCTCCATGTCCGCGGCCATCCTGGTCTCGGTGGTGCCCGTGCTGATCGCCTGTTTCTTCGTACAACGCCGGCTGGTGCGGGGCATCTCCGGAGGAGGTCTCAAGTCCTGATGGCACGGATTCGCCTGGAGCAGCTGCGAAAGAGCTACGGCGACGTGGAGGCCGTCAAGGGAGTCGACCTGGACATCCCCGACGGCGAGGTGACCGTGCTCGTGGGGCCCTCGGGCTGTGGCAAGAC
>JBBREO010000094.1:0-8006 GCA_038202855.1 Solirubrobacterales bacterium | reverse complement strand
GGCTTCGAGCCCGGTCAGCTCGCGAGCTGGTGGAGCCGGGTCGGCGCGCACCTTCTCGACGGAGTGGTGCTGCTGCTCGTGCTCGTGGTGGGAGTGGCGCTGATAGTCATCGCGGCGACGGCCAGCGACGTGGCCGGCGTGGTGGTCGGCATCCCCGTGGGGATCGCCATCGTCGGGGCCTACATCGCCTACGGCGGGTACTTCCTGGCCCGCAAGGGACCGCGCAACGGCCAGACGCTCGGTAAGCAGGCCGTGGGCATCAGGGTGGTGCGTGACAACGGTCAGCCCATCGACATCGGGCAGGGAATCCTGCGCGAGTTCGCGGTCAAGACCGTGCTGTTCGGCTGGATCGGCGGCACCTTCGTGATCCCGCCGCTGCTCGACTTCCTCTGGCCCCTGTGGGACGACTCCGACCGGGCACTTCACGACATGATCGTGAACACCCACGTGGTGCGGGTGGAGGCGCCTACCGGCGTCTAGGCCGCCGCGGCCGCCCGCAGCGCGTCCGCGGCCTTGGTCCAGATGATCTCCTCGCGGCCGGGGCCCACGCCCACGGTGACCACTGGAATGCCGAGCTGGTCCTCGATGAAGGCGACGTAGGCGCGCGCGTTCGCGGGCAGGTCCTCCATCGACCGCGCTGTGGAGATGTCCTCTTGCCAGCCCGGCAGCTCCACGGTCTCGCCGCGAACGCGGTGCAGCACCGATTGGTGGTATGGGAAGGAGTCGAAGCTCGCCCCCTCCGGGCCCGAGTAGCCCGTGGCCACCGGCAGCGGGTCGATGCCGGTGAGCACGTCCAGCTTGGTGATCACGAGCCCCGTGAGGCCGTTCACGCGCACGGCGTAGCGCAGCGCCACGAGGTCGAGCCAGCCGCAGCGGCGGGGGCGACCGGTGGTGGTGCCGAACTCGCCGCCGGCATCGCGCAGGCGATCGCCCATCTCGTCGTCGAGCTCGGTGGGGAAGGGCCCGGCGCCCACGCGGGTCGAGTAGGCCTTGGCGATGCCCCAGACCTCGTTGATCGACTTGGGCCCGACGCCGGCGCCGCCGCATGCCGCCCCGGCCAGCGTGTTGGAGGAGGTGACGAAGGGGTAGGTGCCGTGGTCGATGTCCAGCAGCGTGCCCTGGGCGCCCTCGAACACCACGAGCTTGCCCTTGTCCAGAGCGTCCCAGGCCAGCGGGGGGGTGTCGGCGATGTAGGGCGCCAGCCGGTCCCCGTAGGCCCGGTAGTCCTCGGTCATCTGGTGCAGGTCCAGGCTGGGGTCCTTCACGAAGTCGCGCAGGAGCGGCGCCTTGGGCTCCATCGCCGCCGCGATCTTCTGACGCAGGATCTTCTCGTCGAGCAGGTCCTGGACCCGGATGCCCAGCCGCGACGCCTTGTCGGCGTAGGCGGGGCCGATCCCGCGTCTCGTGGTGCCGATCTCGCGCTTGCCCAGGCGCGCCTCGCCGGCCTGGTCGAGCAGCAGGTGGTAGGGCATGATCAGGTGGGCGTTGGCCGACACGCGCAGGCCGGACATGTCCACCCCGGCCTTGCGCAGGCCCTCTATCTCGGAGATCAGCACCCGCGGGTCCACGACCACGCCGTTGCCGATCACGCAGTGCTTGCCGGGATAGAGGATCCCGGACGGGATCAGGTGGAACTTGAACGTCTCGCCGTCGCGGACGATGGTGTGGCCGGCGTTGTTGCCGCCCTGGAAGCGGATGACGGCATCCGCCTGCTCGGCCAGGAGGTCCACGACCTTGCCCTTGCCCTCATCGCCCCACTGGGCGCCGACTATCACCAGCCCTGGCATGCGACAAGTGAGTCTAGGCGGGACCGAACTCGCGCAGGTCTCGCCCCATGATCGGGATCGGGTCCCCACAGATCTCGGCCAACCGCGAGACGGTTCGTGCACCCACCTGCTCGCGCAGCTCGACCTTGTCGGTGATGTTCGTGGTGACGAGGATCGACCGCTCGTCCTGCCAGCGCTCGTTGATGATCGAGTAGAGCTGCTCGAGCACCCAGTCCGTGCGCTTCTCGGCGCCCAGGTCGTCCAGGTGCAGCACGTCGACCGAGCACAGGCGCCGGAACAGGCTCATGTAGGACCCGCTGGTCTCACGGTCGTATGTGTCCTTGATCTCGGCGAGCAGGCGGGCGACGGGGTAGACCGCAACCGAGCGACCGCTCTGCTCGGCGGCCTGGGAGACGAGCATGGCCAGCGACGTCTTGCCCGTGCCCACGTCGCCCGCGAACCAGAGCCCCTGCCCGGCATCCACGTTCTCGCCCACCCGCTCGATGAAGGTGCGCACGTGCCGTAGCACGAACGGGTCGAGGTCGACGATCGGCCTGCGGTCGAACGACACGCCGCGGAAGCGCTTGGGGATGCCGGTGCCCATGCCCTTGCTCTGGGCGCGGCCGATCATCCGCTCGCGGCATCGGCACGGGACGGTGGTGTCGTCCTCGCGCAGGATCCATCCGCTGCCGTCGCAGACGCCCAGCGCGCAGGCCGCCGAGCCGTCGACGGCCGGCTCCTTGGCGCCCACGCCCGCGATGCTGCTCAGCGCAGCGCGCGCCGACCGCGGCACTTCAGCCTCCGTAGGCCGCAGCTGCTCCGGCGGCGGCGCCCTCGCTCGCGATGCTCGCGAACTTGGGGTAGCGGTTGAGGAAGGTCAGCTCGACGTGGCCCACGGGGCCGTTGCGGTGCTTGCCGATGATGATCTCGGCCACACCGGGCTTCTCCGTGGTCTCCGGGTTGTAGTACTCGTCCCGGTAGACGAACATCACCAGGTCGGCGTCCTGCTCGATGTTGCCCGACTCGCGCAGGTCGGCCATCATCGGGCGCTTGTCCGGGCGCGACTCGACCGCGCGCGAGAGCTGCGAGATGGCGATGACGGGAATGGCCAGCTCGCGCGCCAGGATCTTCAGCCCGCGCGAGATCTTGCCCACCTGCTCCACGCGACCGTCGCGGGGGTCCTCGGGTCGCATGAGCTGGAGGTAGTCGATGATCAGAAGCCCGAGCGGGTGGCGCTGGTGCAGCCGCCGGGCCTTCGCACGCAGCTCGAGCACGCCGAGGTCGGAGGAGTCGTCGACGAACAGCGGCGCCTGGGTGAGCTTCTCCGTGGCCTTGAGGACCTTCGGCCACTGCTCCGGCTTGACCCGACCCTTGCGCAGCGACTCACCGTTGAGCTTGGCCCGCGAGGCGATGAAGCGCTGGGCGAGCTCGCCCTCGGACATCTCCAGCGAGAACAGGGCGACCGCCTTGCCGTGGTCGACCGCCGCGTTCTCGGCGATGTTGGTGGCCAGGGCCGACTTGCCCATCGCCGGGCGGGCGGCGAGCACGATCAGGTTGCCGGGCTGGAAGCCGCCGGTGATCTCGTCCAGGTCGCGGTAGCCCGACGGCGTGCCGGTGAGCGACTGGCCCTCCTTGGACAGGCGCTCGAGCTTATCCAGCTCCTCGTGGAGCACGTCTTCGATGGAGCGCAGCTGGCTGGACTCCTCATTGTGCCCAGCGCGGAAGACCGACTGCTCGGCCTGCTCGACCAGCTCCCGCGGGTCGCTGGCGTCGGTCATCACCTTCTGCTGGATCTCGTGCGCGGCGGCCAGCAGGCGACGAAGGATCGAGTGGTCGCGGACGATCTTCGCGTAGTCCTCGACCGCGTGGACCGAGGGCACCAGCGTGGGCAGCGCGTGGATGTAGGACTGTCCCCCGGCCTCCTCGAGCTGACTCTGACGACGCAGGTCGTCGCATACCGTGATCGCGTCGATCGCCTCGGGCTCGGCCTTCTGCTTCAGCCTGATCATCGACCGGAAGATCAGCTGGTGCCGCGGCCGGTAGAAGTCCTCGGCCTCGAGGTGCAGCTCGACGAGGATCTTGTCCAGCGCCTGCTCGGCCATGAGCACCGTGCCGAGCACGGCCACCTCGGCTTCCTCGTTCTGGGGAGGAAGCCCGGCGCCCTGCTGGGGGGCGGCGACGGCCATCAGAAACCGGACCTGCGGTCAGGACGCGCGACGGCGCCGCCGTCGAGCGCTACTCGGCGGTAACGATCGTCTTGATCTCGGCGGTGACGCCTTCTGAGACCTCCACCGACACCATGTGCGTCCCGGTGGTCCGGATGGGCTCGGTGAGGTGCACGCGCCGGCGGTCGAGCTTGACTCCACGGGCCTGGCGCACCGCGTCCACGATCTCCTGGGCGGTGACCGAGCCAAAGAGGCGCCCGTCGTCTCCAGCCTGGTGCGAGATGGTCAGCACGGTCTTGCGCAGCAGCCCGGCGTTCTCCTCCGCGCGCTCCACCTGCTCGGCCACCGCCCGCTCGGCGGACTCGATCCGCTGGCGCGCGGCCGCGATCGACGCCGGCGTGGCCGGTTGGGCAAGCTTGCGCGGAACCAGGAAGTTGCGCAGGTAGCCCTTGGAGACGTCGACGACCTCGCCGGTCTCGCCGAGAGCCTCTACGGGCTGGAGAAGGATTGCTTGGGCCATAAGTCGGTTCTCCGCGCGGTGACCCCGATGTCACCGCACGAAGCGCCGCCCACTCTATCGAGTCGCCTCCCAGGGGCGACCCCGCGCCGGTGGGCGCCCCGATGTCCCCTATGGCCCGCACGTCTCTCCCGGCGCTAGAACGGGATGTCGTCGTCTGATGCGCCGCCGCCACCACCGCTGGGCACCGTGCTGAAGTCGCTGGTGTCGGCCGGGACGTCGGTCTGGGGGGTGAAACGTGAGCCGTTGCCGCCGCCGCCGTCCTCGCGACCGCCCAGGAACTGGACGTTGTCGGCCACGATCTCGACCGACTGGCGGTTGTTGCCCTCCTTGTCCTGCCACTCGCGCCACTCCAGCCGGCCGTCGATGGCGACGGGGCGGCCCTTGGACAGGTACTGCGAGGCGTTCTCGCCCTGTCGGCCGAAGATGGTGACGTCGAAGTAGTTGGGCTTGTCGACCCAGTCGCCGGTCGAGCCGTCCTTGCGGCGGGTGTTGCAGGCGATGCGCAGGCTGCACACCGAGTTGCCGGTGGACGGGATCGAGCGCAGTTCCGGATCGCGCGTGAGATTGCCCGTGATTATCACCCTGTTGATGTTGGTGGCTGCCATGGGACTGCTCCTTGTCTTCTCTCGGGAAAGGCGGAAGGGATGGACGGTCGAGAGTAGCCCGGGGATCGGAGCGCATGCACGGAGCGGGCCGCGTCGATGCTGCTCTTTAGGAGTTTTGTGGCGCGGCCGTCACGGAAGGAGCACGGGCGTAGCTCAGGTCGGCGCGAGAGCGGCCGATAGAAGCTCTGTGGCCTTCCGAGAACCGTCGGAGTCGATCGACGCCCTAGCGCTTCGCGCGCGGGTGCGCACGCTGAAGATCGGCGTGTGGCCGACGCTGTTCATCTGCTGTGTCCTGGTCGCGTACTGCGTCTGGACCTGGGACCAGCCGCATAGGACGGCGCTGATCGTCCTCGTGGTCTTCACCTGCGCTTCCACGCTCGGCGTAGCCCGGGTCCCGATCGAGAGCCTGGTGCGCGGCCGCTGGCGCGAGCCCTTCTTCCTGTCCTGGAGCGCGGCGCTGGTGGGCACCATCACCCTGTCCGCGGCGCTCGACGGCGGCAGCTCGAGCACGCTGGCGCTCATGTTCTTCCTGCCGCTCATGTACACCGCGCTCTCCTACCCCCTGCCCTCCATGCTGGCCGTCGCCGCGCTCACGGTGGGGTCCTACGCGGCGCTGGCGTGGGGCAGCGGAGAGATTGGCACCCCCTACGTGTTCGTGTTCGCCGGGGCGTTGATCTGCGGGGCCTGGATGTGCGCCTGGCAGGCCCAGAACCTGGACGCCCAGCGCCGCGAGCTCGGGCGCATGTCCCGGACCGACTGGCTCACGGGGGCGCTGAACCGGCGCGGCTTCGAGGAGCGCCTGGAAGCCGATGTGGCCGACGCCAAGCGGCGCGGCACCCCGCTCGCCCTTGCCCTCATCGACCTCGATCACTTCAAGGAGATCAACGACACGCACGGCCACGCGGCGGGGGATGAGCTGCTGTGCTGGGTGGTCGAGTCGCTGCGGGGAGGCCTGCGCGCGCGCGACACGATCGGGCGTCTGGGCGGCGACGAGTTCGCCCTGCTGCTGGACGACGACGACCCGGGAGCGCGGGCCACGGTGGCTCGCCTGCTCGACGGGCTGGCTCCGCGCGCCCGCGCCTCGGCAGGGGTCGCGGCGTACCCCGGCGACGGCGCCGCCCCGGATCGACTGCACCAGGCCGCGGACGCCGAGCTCTACGCCCGCAAGCACTCGCGCGGGGACACCCCGGTCAATCGGGAGCTGAGCTGGGCGGCGGCGGTGGCCAGCGCCGTGGACGCGCGCATGGCGGTCAGGCACGAGCACTCGGTGGCGGTGACCCAGTATGCGGCGGCGATCGCGGCCGCACTGGGCTGGGGCGGGCAGCGGCTCGAGCTCCTGCGCGTGGCGGCGATGCTCCACGACGTGGGGAAGGTCCGCGTCCCCGAGCACATCCTGCGCAAGCCCAGCGGGCTCACCGAGGGGGAGTTCGCCCAGATCGCCAAGCACCCGATGGCGGGGGCCGACATCGTGCGCCGGATCGACGGTCTGGCCGGCATCGCCGACTGGATCGCCCACTCCCACGAGCGCCTGGACGGCACGGGCTATCCCGACGGCCTGAGCGGCGACGAGATCCCCGAGGCCTCGCGCATCCTGCTCGTGGCAGACGCCTACGACGCGATGACCAGCGATCGGGCCTATCGCGAGGCGCTCACCTCGGCGTGGGCGCGCGAGGAGCTTCGCCGTAACGCAGGCACGCAGTTCGATGCCGACTGCGTCGCCGCGCTGGAGGCGCATCTGGACGCCCTGATCGGCGCGCTGCCCGTTCCGCAGGCGGCGGGCGCGAACCGCTAGGAGCTACTCGGAGGGAGCGGGCTCGCCCTCGGAGGGAGCGGCCTCGGCCTGGGCGGGAGCGGCCTCGGCCTCGGTCTCGGCGGGAGCGGGCTCGCCCTCGTCGGGCTGGTCCGGCGGGGCGTCGGCGGCGGCGCGGGCGGCCACCCGTCCGGCGGCAGGCTCGTCCTCGCGCTGGGGGCGCGGCTGCTCGGGGCTGGGGGGCACCTCTGGGCCGCCGGGGCGCTGGCGGATGATCCGGTAGCGCAGGACGCCGTCCATGATCCGGAGCGAGTGATTGACGCGGTCGAGCAGCGCGTTGTCGCCCTCGAACTGGAAGAGCTGGTAGTGCGCCTCGGCGCGGTGATCGATCTCGTAGGCGATCCGCCGCTGGCCCCAGTCGTGGGCCGAGACGATCGTGCCCCCGTTCTCGAGCATGGACTGCACCTCGCCCAGGATCGCGTCCCGGCGCTCGCCGGAGGCGTTCGAGTCGATCAGCAGCATGAGGTCGTACACGGGGGCCACGGCCGGGTGACGATAGCGGATGCCTCCGGGCGGCCGCGGTGGGGCGAGAAGCCACCGGCCCGCCCCTTGAGAGGGCGTGGCGGGGCGGAGAGCACGCGGAGCACCGGGTCTGGTCGACCGGGTCCGATGGGACAACCTGGGACGGCTGGTCGTGCTTCTCGCTGCGCTGCTGATCGCCATGCGCGGCTGCGAGCCGACCGCGCGTCCCCGCGCGTACCCGCCGCCTGCTCCGAGCTCGCCTCCGGTCGGGGGCGAGGGCCGACGACCGCCGCCTGTGGCGCCAAAGGGCGGAAGAATCCTGGATAGGGGGCCCAGGAGGCCCCCAAAGCAGGAGCCTCGGCGGCAATCGCCGCCCGCGCCGCCGGCAGCTCGATCCGGGGTGGCGCCACGAGGGCCCACCGGCCGACGTCGCCAAGCCGCCGGTCCCTTGCCCGCCCATCCGCCGGCTCGGCCTCGCGTCCCGGCCGCCCGTCCACCCAGCGCCCCCAGCGCGCCGGGCGAGTTCAGTCCTGAGCCGGAGCCGACGCCCTGAGGCCGGCGAAGAACGTGGCCAGCAGCGTCGGGTACAGGTCGGCCGACAGGGACTCGGGGTCGAGCAGCTTCTGCAGGGCGATCCCGTCGGCCATGGAGAACAGCATCATCGCGATGTCGCCGACC
>JBBREO010000093.1:0-8075 GCA_038202855.1 Solirubrobacterales bacterium | reverse complement strand
GCCGAGCAGATCGCCGTGCGCGCCCGCGACGCCGGGATGGATGTGGTCTACGAGGGCATCCGGCTCACGCCGGCCCGGATCGCCGCCACCGCCGTCCAGGAGGGCGTGCACGTGGTGGGCCTGTCGATCCTGTCGGGCTCGCACGCCGAGCTGATCCCCACCGTGCTCGAGGAGCTGCGCGAGGCGGGCGCTGGCGACGTGCCGGTGGTGGTAGGCGGGATCATCCCCCCGGCCGACGAGCGCAAGCTGCTCGAAGCAGGCGTGGCCCGGGTCTACACGCCCAAGGACTTCGAGGTGTCGCGGATCATGGGCGACATCGTCGACCTGGTGGCTCAGCGCCACGGGGCCCCCGCTCCCGCCTAGTTCCCGCACCCTCGGGTACCGTCCGCGGCCGATGGCCGCCGACGGACAGGAGCTGGGTCGCCGCCTGCGCCAGGGGGACCTGGCTGCCGCTCCGGCGGCGCTGAACGTGATCGAGGACCGCTCCGAGAGCGGCCGCAGGCAGACCGCCGCGCTGTTGGAGGAGGTCTCCCCGGCTGCATTGGGCGGCGAGGCCACCGCCCACCTCGTGGGTGTCACCGGGCCCCCGGGGGCGGGCAAGTCGTCGCTGCTGAGCGCCCTGATCGGCGAGTGGCGTGGGAAGGGCCGCTCCGTGGCCGTGCTCGCCGTCGACCCGTCCTCCAAGCGCTCGGGCGGCTCGCTGCTGGGCGACCGCGCCCGGATCGAGCACGACCCCCGCGACCGGGCCGTGCTGATCCGCTCTACCGCCGCCGGCGGCCGGCTCGGGGGCCTGGCCGTGCCCACCCGCGAGGCCGCCGCCGCCCTGGCCCCGGCCTTCGACGTGGTGGTGATCGAGACGGTCGGCGTGGGCCAGTCCGAGACCGACGTCGAGGAGGTGTGCGATACCGTCGCGGTGGTCGTGCAGCCCGCCTCGGGCGACACGCTGCAGTTCCTGAAGGCGGGGATCATGGAGGTGCCCGACGTGCTGGTGGTGACCAAGTCCGACCTGGGCGAGGTGGCCGAGCGCGCTCGCCGCGACCTGACGATGGCGCTGGCCTCGCTGGGATCGCGTGGCGTGCCGGTGATCGCCACGTCCGCGGCCCCTCCTCCTCGGAACATCGATGAGCTCGCCGCCGCCATCGACGCCCATCGGGAGGCACTCGACCTGCCCGCGGCCCGCACCCGGGCGCGGCGTCTGAGCGCGCTGGCGGAATTGGTGGCCGACCACGGCGAGTCGGCCCTGCGGGAGCTGGGCGGGCGTCGGGCGGCCGAGCGGCTGCTGGCGAGCGCGCCGCGGGAGGCTTCCGCGCCCGAGCTATCGGCGCTGCTGCGGCGTGAGGCCGGCCGGTGAGGTTCGCGCTGCAGGTGGCCTTCGTGGTGCTCGTGGCGGCCGTGGTAACCGGCGTGGCCGCGCTGGCGGGCGCGGCCAATCTCGGCACCGCCCTGAGCTTCGGCCAGATGGGGTTCGTGCTGGCGCTGGCGTTCGTGCTGCTCAGGCGCTGAGGGCGGCCTCGGCGCGCCGGAGCGCGTCGGGGGTGTCCACGCTCACGGCATCGCGCTCGGGCACGTCCACGACCAGGGGGTCGAGCAGCGCGACCGTGGCCGTAAGGGGAGCATCGGGCTCGGCGGCGCGGAGGGCCGGCAGGGCCTCGGGCGCGTAGAGCGCGAGGAGCGGCTGGAGCCGGCCGCTCGCGCGGGCGACCACGGCGACTGCCTCTCCGAGGTGTGCCGCCAGGTCCCGGAGGGTCTCCGCTTCGACGAAGGGCATGTCGGCAGCGCACACCAGGACAGGCCCCTCGGCCCGCTCGAGGGCGTGGACGATGCCCGTGAGCGGATGGCGCGGCCGGTCGGGCTCCTCCCACCGCTCGACCCCATCGGGCAGATCGGGGAGCTCGGTGTCGGGCTTGCAGACCACGGCCACGACTCCGCAGACCGCCCCCAGCGCCTCTACTGGGTAGTGGACGAGGGGGCGGCCACCCAGGTCCATCGACGGCTTGGACGCCCCGCCCATCCTGGCGCCGCGCCCGCCCGCCAGGACAGCGGCTTGGAGATTTACTAGGCGCGCGCTCACGCGGCGACCATAATGGGAAGTATGGGCGCCACCTCCGAACAGCGCAGCACCAACGACCGACTGTGGCAGCGCGAAGACCTGGTCCGCCGGTATACCGGCCGTGAGCTACGACCGGCCGAGGAGCAGATGCTGCACGAGCACCGGGAGGCGCTGTCGGGCCGGGTGCTCGAGGTGGGCGCCGGGGCAGGGCGGCTGACGGGACATCTCGGTGACCTCGCGCACGAGGTCACCGCCATCGACATCTCGCCCCACATGCTGGCCGCCCTCCGGGGCAGGTACCCGCGCATCCAGGCCGAGCAGCGGGATCTGCGCGATCTCGGTGCCTACGGGGAAGCCAGCTTCGACGCCGTGGTGGCCAGCTACAACATCGCCGACATCCTCGACGACGAGGAGCGGGGCGAGTTCCTCGACCACCTCCACCGCATCCTCGCCCCGGGCGGCCTGCTCATCCTGTCGGGCCACAACCGGGGTGCGGAGGGGCGGATCACCGAGCCCCTGAGGCCGCGGCGACCGATCGACCTGGTGGCTCTGATCGTCCGCGGGCCCCGCTGGTGGCGCAACCGCCGCCGGCTCCTGCCCCACGAGCAGCGGGAACCGGGGTACGCCATCCTCAACGACGTCGCACACGACTTCCTTGGGCTCCACTACTACATCGACCGGGACTCCCAGGAACGCCAGCTGGCCGTCCATGGCTTCGAGCTCCTCGAGTGCCTGGACCTGGACGGCACTCCCGTACCCGCCGGCGCCGCTGCGCCGCAGGCCACCGAGCTGCACTACGTCGCGCGCAGGCGCGACGGCGCCGGGCCCTCCCCAGGCTGACCGGTCGCCTCCATCTCCCTTGCCAGGGCGCGATCCATCAGTGCGTGGAGCCGTTGCTGGGTGGGGATGGGCCGGAGCGTGTGGTCTCGGCCCGTCAGGCGCTCGACCGTGATCTCCGGCCAGCGGTCTGAGCGTGCCAGCAGCCCCTCCGCGCGCAGCTCCTCGTCCAGCGGCTCGTCCTCCCCGAAGACCAGCAAGACCCGCTTGCCCTCGTCTCGAAGCTGGTCGAAGCCGGCTTCGATCTCTCTGCGTCCGCGGCGACGCTCCCGGGCGACCCGGGGGACCTCGACGGGGGCACGCACGGCCCACCCCAGCACGGACAGCACACGCCGCGCGCTCACCCGCCCGGTGAGCATCCGCTTCCAGTACGAGCCCCGGCCCACCCGCATCATCTTGCGCGCATCGCGGGTGACCTCCAGCGCCTGGTGCCAGTAGAGCGCTCGCGGGTTGAGCATGATCAGCGACCGGGCGCGCGGATCGCGCAGCGCCACGTGGAAGCCCCAGTAGGCCCCCGAGCACAGCCCCGCGATCAGGTAACGCGGTTGGCCGGCCGACTCGCCCGAAGAGTCCCAGGCCTCCAGGGCGGTGAGCGACTGGTCCACCATCTCGGGCACGTACAGAGCGGCGTCATCGCTGTAGTCGCGCTCGCCGTCGGAGTCGCCGATGGCCGCCATGTCCAGGCGCAGCGTGGACACGCCGGCCGCTGCCCAGGAACGTGCCATCTCGACCCACAGTCGCCCGGGCCCGACGCGGCGAACGGCGCCGGCGTTCAGCAGCAGCGCGCGCAACTCCTGCCGGGCATCGCCCACGGGCTCGGCGAGGACTCCATGCAGCCGGCCGCCGGGCTCCTCGATCACGAACGGGCGCTCCCGGATCGCGACACCGTCAATGTCGAGGTCCACGTGGTCGGCCGCCCGCGGCGTCTGGCGACAGGGCGGGGCGCGATCGCCGGGCGGCACGCCGGCGAGCCAGTCGACCGTCGCGGCGATGGCTACCGCGGGCGTCCGCGACTGCTGGGGGGTCGAGGTGAGCGTCGCGTAGCCGTCTCCCGGCGCCACCTCGACCGTGGCGCCCATATGCTCAAGGTGTCGATGGAGCTTCTCGTCGGGCGCGATCCCGTCGCGCGCGAGCAGCAGGACTCTGCGCTCGGCCGCTCGGGGCACCGTCAGGGTCGTCAGGTCGACCCCGGCGAGCGCGTCGAGGGTCTCGCTGGTGAGCACGAAGCCGCCGGTCTCCAGCGAGCCGTCCTGCGGCGGGGTCGCCTCAGCGGCCAGGGCGGCCGACTGGTCGGCGTTCAGGCGCGCGAAGGCCTTCATCTCCCGCACGAGCGTTCGCCCGCGTCCAGGGACCGCCCACAAGGCGAGGTCGTCCACGCCCTCCTCCTGGGCGGCCGCTAGGGCGGCGGCCAGTCCGCCGACCCCCAGGCCGATCGCGGCCACCCGCGAGCAGTCGGCCTCCGCTCGGAGCCAGCAGGCCGCGCGCGCCACCGAGCGGGTCCAGGCGTCCACCCGGCTGGGGTCCCGCGGCGAGCCACCCGCGTCGCCGGTCCCGGGAAGGTCGATCCGCAGCACCGGGTGGCCGGCAGCGGCGAGGGCGAGCGCCCAGTCGCGCAGGCCCCGGTGGGCAGCGATCGCCTCCCACCCGAACGGAGGGCACATCACCACCCCGGCGGAGCGGACGCCGCTCGCGGGATGGAACATGGCGAACGTCGCGTCGGTCCCTTCGCCCAGGTAGAGCGCTCGCATGTCGGCCGAGGCGGTCACGCGCTGGCCATCGCTCCTTCGATCGGAACGGTTCCAGCCAGGTTCAGCGCCTTGACCCCCGCGTCCCGGCCGTGGTCGCCTCCCCCAGGCGCGCGGTCCAGCCGGACCACACGCTCACGTCCGGGCTCGAGGAAGAAGGCGTCGTCGCGAGCCACGAAGCCTGGCACCGAGGGCCTGACGCCGTACGCCAACCGGCGCGAGGTCAGGCGCAGCTCTGCCTCCGACCCACCCCCCGGGGACAGCCCGGCCTCCAGGCCCAACTCGGCGGCGCTGAGGGGCGTGGAGGGTCGCCCGGCCGGAAAGCGCACCGCCTGGGACAGGAGCGCTCCGGAGGAGTCGAGGAGGCTGACCACCACCGCGTCCTGCGCCGGCGGTCCGAACCGGTAGGCCCAGCCCACGTCGCGGAAGTGGCCCAGGATGCTCTCCGCGTCCTCGGTCCAGTACCCGTGGGGATCCACGGCGAGGTCGCACACCGCCTCTTCCACGAGCTGCTCGAAGTCGCGGTAGAGAGAGAGGCGAAGGCGGCCGTGAAGGGCTTCGACGCGGTCGTTGGCCACGTGGACGGCGATGCCGTCGAGTCCCTCGTCGGTGGTCCACGTCGCCACGGGGGCGAGGGCCCTGCGGAGGTGGTGGTAGGCGACCTTGGGCACTCCGCCGACGTCCACCAGCCCCCAGCCGGCTCCCGGGATCACGTCGCGTAGGCAGAGAACCAGCGCGCCGCCGCAGGGCGAGTCTCGCCGCCGCCACTCGCCCATCGCCTCGGCCATCACCTCTCCGGTGACCGACCGCGATACGGCGGCGTAGCGCTCCGGGTCGGTTCGGCGCAGCTCGGCCGGGTCGACGTCGTACAGCAGCCGCAGGTAGTGGTCGCGGACGTCCTCGAAGTCCCACGAGCTGCCCACGTCGCGGGGCACCGCTCCGCCGCCCGGTCCCGAGGCGTCGGGCAGGTTGGCGAAGGCCAGGCACTCGGAGGCAAACCGCACCCGCGCCAGCCGGAGGTCCGAGAGCGGCCGCCGGTAGCCCCCCACCCCGAAGTAGTTCGCCACGCCGGCGGAAGGCCGGAAGGGCAGATCGCCGCCACAGGGCGCCGACGGGACGTAGATCGCGTCTGCGCGCGCCTCGGCCCCGAGGGCGGGCAGCAGCTCGCCGAACAGGGGGCCCCTGCCCATGTCCGGGTCCAGGCCCAGCATCGCCACCTGCTGCTCCACCTCGCTGTTGCCGCACAGCACGGCCAGGCTCGGCCGCCCCGCCCCTGCGTGCAGGACCTGACGAACCTCGCGTTCTACCGCCGCCCGGAAGCCGTCGTCGGCGATCGGGTAGTCGAAGTTGGCGAACATGAAGTCCTGCCAGACCAGCATTCCCAGCTCGTCGCAGAGGTCGTGGAAGACGGGGCTCTCGTACACCCCCGTGCCCGGTAGCCGCAGCAGGTTCATGCCGGCGTCCCGGGCCTGCTCGATAGCCGTTCGCAGCGCCGATTCGCTCGGAGCCAGGCCCAGAGCGTCGACCGGTGTCCAGACCGCGCCGCGCGCGAACACCCGGGCACCGTTCACGTGCAGGTCCAGCCCGTCGGCCTCCACGTCGTGCGCGCTCGTCGGGCCGGGGGCCAGCGAGCGAAAGCCGACCCTGCCCGCGTCGATGTGCTCGCCGCCGCACGCGAGCCGCACCCGGTGCATGACGGGCTCGCCGTGGGTGTGTGGCCACCACCGCGCCACCTCCGGCACCACCAGCTCGCCCCGTACGGCCACCCGGCCCTCGCCTTCGGAGACGGCCTCCAAGTCCGCTCGGTGGGTCCCCGACGGCCCGGACAGCTCCACCACCGGATCCCCGAGCGGCGCGCCGTCGAGCGCCTCGAGCCGGGCCTCGACTCGGAGCACGCCGTTCCCTCCGTCCAGGACGGATCGCACGACCAGCGCGCGGGCCACGACGCCCCGCCGTCGCTCAAGCGTCACCGGCCGCCAGGGACCGATCGGCGGGGGGCCCGGGGCGAAGCCCGGAGCGCGACCGTGCAGCGAGGTGCGATAGAAGCGCAGGTTCCCCGCCGCCAGGCGAGGCCGCCAGCGGGCACGCGGGCGCCGGGGGCGCTCCAGGAGGGGCCCGAGGGCCCGGCAGCAGACGGCCAGCTCGTTGTGGCCGGCCAGCAGCGCCCCGACGTCGTGCTCGCCGGCCTCGAACATCGATTCCCCGGCGCGCACCAGCTGCCCGTTCAGGTGGACCTCCCACACGGTGGCGATGCCGTCCAGCCCCAGCACCACCTCCTCGCCCTCCGAAGCGGGGTCGGCCTCGAAAACCGTGCGAAACCACCAGTCGCGCGAGTCGATGCGGCTCTCCCCGACGGGCTCGGGCCGGCCGGCCGCGGCCAGCGCGCCGGCCACGGTGCCGGGGACGGTCGCCGGCAGCCACTCGGCTTCGCCCGGCGCGGGTGGAGCCTGGCAGGCTCCCGGCGGCGTCCCGGCCACCTCCCACCCGCGGTCGAGCGCCGGCACGGCTAGGGAAGCGCGGCGTCGAGGGCGGCCGTGGCTTGTTCCCAGGCCGCGGCGAGGTCCGCGACGATCGGCTCGGGATCGAACGGCCGCCGCCTCGCGAGCCTGAAGGACAGCACCTTGCAGCCGTCGACGATCCGGCCCAGGGCGGCGACCGCGTCGGCGCCGCTCTCGCCGAGCAGCCATTCGACGTGGGAGGCGCACACCTCGAAGCCCGAGCCCGCCATCCGCAAGGTCGCGAAGACGTAGTCGTGGTAGAGCCGCGGGTCGCCTTCGCGCAGCTCGTCGAGGCGCTCGGCCAGGTGGCCTCCGAAGCGCTCGAAGGGGTTGGACGCCGGTCGTCCGTCGAGGTGGGCGCGCAGCAGGCGCCGGGCCGCTGCCCTCAGCTCGTCTCCCTCCAACGGGCCCCCTCCCGCGTCGAAGCGGACCAGCTCCGTGTAGGGCGGCAGCACGTCGCCCGGGAGGGACTCGCCCAGCCGGAAGACGCCGTCGTAGTCCTCGCCGTCGAGCTCGTGGAGCGACGCGTTGTGGAAGTAGCGCAGCCGCCGCCCGGCGCGATCGATCCCCTCGGCCACGGCCGATGTCTTCACGTGCTCGTTGCGATAGCTCGTGGCCGCCGTGTCGGGCAGGTACCACGCATCCAGCTCCACGATCAGCGTGCGGTCTTGGCCGAGCTGCCCCTCGATCTGGTCGGGAAGCGGGCGGTAGGGCTGCATCTCGTGGATGTCCACTCCGAAGAGCAGCTCGAGGTCACCCGGAAGGGGCTTGAAGAAGGTCCACTGATCGCCCTCGAAGTCCATTCGCACCGTGAAGCCCATGGCGGCCAGCGGCTCGAGTCCGCGCGCGTGGATCAGCTCCACCAGGATGTCGGTGTAGCAGTTGGTCTCCACGTAGGTGCGGCCGGAGCCGTGTAGGGCGTGCGGCTCGTAGGTGGCCGGCTCC
>JBBREO010000092.1:0-8107 GCA_038202855.1 Solirubrobacterales bacterium | reverse complement strand
GCTGGCATCGGCAGACGTTCGTCTTCGAACGGTCTTTGACCACATGCAGGCGGGCGGCCTGATGCCCCATGGGGAGGTTGGCGCCGAGAACCAGCTCACCGCGATCGCCGATGCGCTGGCCCGATTCGATGCTGATCTGATCGTGCTCAGGCTGCACGCGTCCGGCCACGAGAACTGGCGTGAGAGCCGGATAGCCGAGAAGGTGCGCTCGCAATTCGACGTGGCGACGATCGTGTTCTACTTCGACAGCGATGGGCAGGTCGTGGAGCGCGACGAAGCAGTGGACGCGAAGCCAGACCCCCACCACACGCAGCAGCTAGAGCTTGGCTGGGAGGAGGTCGGAGAGGCCCTGGCTGCGCTGGAGAGCTCGTGCGTGGCGGTTCGTATCGTCGAGCGCGGCGACAGAGAGAGGCTCGTGGCGGTCTTTCGCGGCCACCTCGGGGCGCCGACGCGCACAAAGCAACCGACGCTCTTCTGGCCGGTCCACGCGGGCGCCGGAGACGAGTCCGACGACGTGGAGGACATGGGCGTCTACCTGGAGCGCGATCGCTTTCACGGAAGCCTCTCCAGCCCCGGGCGCGATGTTCTGCACATCACCCAGGGCCCGGTGATCGTCAACGTCCGCCGGATCTAGCCAGCCAGGCGCGGGCTGCGGGGCCGACCTTCCCCGATGAAGCGGTCGCGGTTCGGATGCCGAACGACCCGACGGACACGCAGACCGCCGAAGCTAGCCCCGACCACCTCGACGACGGGCCGGAGGCCACGCCCGCGCCCGCGACGGGCCGCTGGGATTCGCCCGGATGACTCTCCGACATCCGGGGCTCCTCCCCAGCAGTGGCGCTCGCCTCCCGGTGCGGGCCCGTCGGGGAACACGTGCCCCAGGTGCCCGCCGCGTCGCGCAGGTCACTTCGGTGCGGCGCATGAACAGGCTTTGGTCCTCGTGCAGGTCGATGTCGCGGCCACCGCGGGCTCTGTGAAGCTCGGCAGCCCGTGCCCGAGCACCCGGCGGGGTGTGGGGGTCTACGGGACGCTCGATGTCCCCTCCTGTCGCCTCAGCCGGTGGCTCAGCCGACCACCTACGAGCCGCCAGAACCCAAGTGCTCTGCCCCGGCGGGGGTCGTCCAGACCCCCACCATTGGGCACGAATGGGCACTTAACGCGCTGGAACTCGCATGAGAGCTGGCCGCCCGAGGAGCACTCCGCCACCATAAATCGCTTCACAGCAGGCCTTCTTGGAGGGTGAGCGACGGGACTTGAACCCGCGACCGCCTGGACCACAACCAGGAGCTCTACCAACTGAGCTACGCCCACCAGGTGCGGGCCAGTCTACCTGCGGGTGGGAGTGCGGACCCGGCGGCGCCGCTAGCCGCGGCTGGCCGAGTCCAGGCCGTCGACCCAGGAGCCGTGCAGGACCGGCTCGGAGTCGCCATCGAACACCGCGGACAGGCGGCGCTCCACCCACAGTCCATCGTGGTCGCGGCCGCGCTGGACCATCAGGGCGACGGCGCGGCCGCCGACCGCTGTCACGTCCTCCACGTCGAGGCGCTGGACGGTCAGGTCATCGGTCCAGTCGCGAGCGGCCGCTCCGAACAGCGCCACCGCACCCGCGTACTCGAGCACGGCGAGGTGCCGGCGGGCGGAGTTGATCACGTCGCTGCGGCGGCGGGTGCTTGGGGCGCTGGCTACGGCCATTCGGCCGACACGCTACTAGAAATCAAGAAACCCGGTCCGATATACGGGGATTCGACGACTGCGATTGGCCGCAAGCCCCAACCGAGTGGGCTATAAACGACCCGTGGGGAGGATCGCCGCAATCGTCGTCGTCGCCTTGCTCGCGTGCGCCGCCGCCACCGGCGCCCGAGCCGACGTCCCCATCAGCCTGCCCCCGCCCGTCAACCTACCCTGGGAGCGGCTGCTGCCCTCCGTGCCCACGCGCACCGACGTCCAGCCCCACGCGGTGCCGAACTGCCGCGACGGCAGCCTTGCGTGCGTCACGCGGGTCGAGCGCAAGCTGCGCGAGCAGTGGAAGCAGCTGGACACTGCGTGCGACCACAGGGTGATCGCCTCGCTCGCCTACCTGCGGATCACCGAGAGGCTGCGCCGCGACCTCAACCGCGCCCACCCGCGCTTCTTCAACGACAAGCGCTGGATGGCCTACGTGATCACCGACTTCTCCAATTCCTACTTCACCGCCTTCCGCGACTACGAGCGCGGCCGACCGGTCCCCCAGGCCTGGCGCGAGTTCTACGACGTAGCGGGCAAGGGCGACGCCAACGCGTTCGAGGACCTCCTGCTGTTCTCCAACGCCCACGCCCAGCACGACCTCCCCTTCACCTACGCCTCCATGGGCCTGCGCACGCCGGGCGGGCGCTCGCGCAAGCACGACCACGACGGCGTGAACGAGATCAACGTGCGCGTGATCCCCGCGGTGAAGGCCGAGATCGAGCGTCGCTACGACCCCAACGTGCGCGACGTGCCCGGCCCCCTGGACGAGATGGGCGGCCTCGAGCCGACCAAGTCCTGGCGCGAGGGGGCGTGGCGAAACGCCGAGCGCCTAACCCTCGCCCCCGACGGCGCAGCACGCAAGCAGGTCGCCAACCAGATCGAGTCCTACTCCGCGGCCTGGGGCAAGCTGATCGCGAAGGCCGGCCCGCAGGTCCCGGGCACCCGCGCCCAGCGCGCGGCCCACTGCCGCGCCTACCACGCCGCACACAAGCCCCGCCGCCGCTGAGCGTCGGCGACGGCCTCAGGAGTTCAGCGGCACGACCACCGGCTGGCTCTGCTCCTGGCCGGCAACGGCCTCGACCGTCTCCTCCTCGAAGTCCTCGGTCTCGTCGCCCGCGCAGATCACGTTGAAGCGGCCCGTGCCGAGCTCGGGGTCGGGGCGGATCGGCAGCCCCTTGATCGTGTCCCAGCCCAGCCGCTCGACCTCGTAGGGGTTCATGGCCACGGCCACGGCCGGGTACTCGCAGGTGCGGTCGTGCTGTTCGATCGCCTTGACGATCGCCTCCAGGTTCCTGGCCTCCGAGGCGGAGCTCATACCGGCGCGCGGGTCCCCAGGATCTGGGTGAAGTAGTCCACGGTCTTGGGCAGGCCCTCGCGCAACTCCATCTGCGGCTCCCAGCCGAGCAGGCCGCGCGCGCGGCTGATGTCGGGCTGGCGGACCTGGGGGTCATCCACCGGCAGCGCCTCGAACACGATCTCCGAGCGCGACCCGGTGGCCTCGACCACCTGCTGGGCCATGTCGAGCAGCGTCATCTCGTACGGGTTGCCGATGTTCACCGGCTCGTGCACGCCCGACTCGGCGAGCAGCACCAGGCCCCGGATGAGGTCGTCGACGTAACAGAAGGAGCGCGTCTGGCTGCCGTCGCCGAACACGGTGATCGGCTTGCCGGTGAGAGCCTGGCTCATGAACGCTGGGATGGCGCGTCCGTCGTTGGGCCTCATGCGCGGGCCGTAGGTGTTGAAGATGCGCACGATCGCCGTGTCCACGCCCTGCTGGCGCAGGTAGGCCATCGTAAGCGCCTCGGCGTAGCGCTTGGCCTCGTCATAGACGCCGCGCGGGCCGATCGGGTTCACGTTGCCCCAGTAGGTCTCGGGCTGGGGATGGACCAGCGGGTCGCCGTAGACCTCGGAGGTCGAGGCCTGCAGGAAGCGCGCGCGCTTGACCTTGGCCAGGCCGAGCGAGTTGTGGGTGCCGTAGGCCCCGACCTTCAGCGTGTGCAGCGGCAGCCGCGCGTAGTCGATCGGGCTGGCCGGGGAGGCCATGTGGTAGACGAAGTCGACCGGCTCGTCGATCTCGAAGTGCGACGTGATGTCGATCATCCGGTACGAGAAGCGCTCGTCGTCGCGGACGTGGGCGATGTTGAGCAGCGAGCCCGTCTCCAGGTTGTCTATGCAGATGACCCGGTGGTCGCGCGCCAGCAGGTAGTCGCACAGGTTGGAGCCCAGGAAGCCGGCGCCGCCGGTGACTACTGAGGTAGGCATCGGGCCAGAGTACAACGGCTCGACCGCAACGGCTCGCCTCCGTTTCGCCCGCTCGCAGCGGGGTAGGCCGCGGCGATGGAGCGAATCCCCGATCGACCCGAGCCCGATCCCGACGCCCCGGAGTACCCGGCCGGCACCGACGCGCCCACCGAGCCGCCCGGCGTGGACCCCGACGCGCCCGACGAGGCGCCCGGCTTCACCGACGACCCGCCCGAGGCCGACTGAGAGCCTCGGTGCGGTGCTCGCCCGATCGACGATCGGGCTGCGCTCCTCCCGTCAGGGGCGGTTGCGACCGAGGCGGTCGTGGGCGTCGACCCACTCCTCGGCCACGACTGCCGCGCCCAGTGAGATCTCGCCGCATAGGACCGTGGCGGCCACGATCTCGGCGAACTTGAGCACCTTGCCCTTCCCGTAGCAGTCCATCATCTCCAGGCACTCGCGCTGGGTGGGAAGCCCGGTTCCGCCGCCGTAGGTGGCCACGATCAGCGACGGGATGGTGATGGAGTAGTAGTAGTCGCCGTTGTCGCGCAGCTCGGTGTAGACCACCGCCGCCGATGACTCCGCCACGTTGGCCGCGTCCTGGCCCGTGGCGATGAACAGCGCGGTGATCGCGTTGGCCGAATGCGAGCCGTTGTTGTTGGTCCCGGACATCAGGCCGCCCAGGGTGGCCGTCTGGCGCGCCTGGAACATCGATGCCGTGGTCGTCCGCGTGACCCGCTCGACCAGTTCGTTGGGGATCACCGCCTCGGCCACCACGCGCTTGCCGCGCGTGTTGAGCGTGTTGACCTGCGACGCCTTCTTGTCCGTGGCGAAGTTGGCCTCGAGGAAGAAGCGCTCGATGCCGGGCTCGTAGTTCTCCACGATCCACTTGCAGGCGGCGGCCGTGGCCTTGCCGGTCAGGTTCTGACCGGCGGCGTCGCCGGTCGAGTAGTTGAAGCGGGTGTAGAGGATCCGCGAGGCGGAGTACTGCTCGATCTCCTTGAGCCGGCCGGACTTGGTTGTCTCCTCGGCGGCGGCCTTGATCGAATCGAAGTTCTCGTCCAGCCAGTCACCGAAGTCGCGCGCACCGCGGGCGTTCTCGAACACGAACGCGGGGGCGCGCTGCATGTGGTCCTCGGTGACGGTGACGGTCACCCCGCCGGCCTCGTGCAGCAGCCGCATTCCGCGGTTGTAGGAGGCCACCAGCGTGCCCTCGGCGGTGGCCATCGGCACGTAGAACTGCCCCTGGGCGTGCTCGCCGTTGACCAGCAGCGGCCCGGCCACCCCGAGCGGAACCTGGGCCACGCCGATGAAGTGCTCCACGTTGCCCGTGGCCTCGGCCGGCGTGATCGGCTGCCCGGCCACGTGGTCGAGCGACGCCCCGGTCTGCTCGCGCAGGAAGTCGAGGCGCTCGCGCTTGGCGTCCTCGGAGTAGTCGTCGTCGGGGTCGCGCGGGACGGAGAGGCGCTCGGTGCTGGCCATCGGCCACAGCCTATGCGCTTGTACCCTGAGCCTGCCCCATGCAGCGAATCGAACGCCTCCGCCAGCGCTTTTCCATCAGCGCAGATACCCACCAGCGGCTGGCCTTCGCCGCCCTGGTGCTGCTCGTGGTGATCGTGTTCACGGGCTCGGCGGTGAGGCTGACCGGCTCGGGGCTGGGCTGTCCCACCTGGCCGCGCTGCACCCAGACCTCGGTGTACACGGAGCTGAACACCCATGGGGTGATCGAGTTCGGCAACCGCGTGCTCACCTCGCTGGTCTCGGCCGCCGCGATCGCGGCGGCGCTGGGCTCCTTCCTGCGCCGCCCGCTGCACCCGCTGCGCCGCGACCTGGCCTGGCTCGGGGTGATGTTGCCGATCGGGGTGGTGGTGCAGGCGGTGATCGGCGGGCTTTCGGTGCTCTACAAGCTCGCGCCAGGCTGGGTGATGACCCACTACGTGGTGTCGATGCTGATCCTGATCGCCGCCTTCGCCCTGTGGTGGCGCTCGCGGCTGGAGCCCGACGAGATCCCGGAGGTGCGCTCTGAGCGGCCGCTGGTCTGGGCCGTGCGCGCCCTGTGCGCGTGGGCGGCCGTCACGATCGTGGCCGGCACCGCCTCCACCGCCGCCGGCCCGCACGCCGGCTCGGCCGGCACGGGTGAGCTGGTGCACCGGCTGGACTTCTGGGGCGGCGCCACGCTGGCCCACCTGATCAACCTCCACGGCACCCTCGCCGCCACCCTCGGCGTCGGAACGGTCGCGTGCTGGCTGCTGGCCCGGCGGCTGCGCGGCAACCCGGAGCTGCTGCTCACGCTCAAGCTCACCGCCGGGCTGCTGGCCGCTCAGGGCGTGGTCGGCATCGCCCAGTACCGGCTCGAGCTGCCCACCGAGATCGTCTGGGTCCACGTGGCGCTGGCCACGCTCACCTGGGTGGGCTTCGTGCACGTGTGGGCGGCCGCGGGCCGGCCGATCGCCAACCCGCGCGAGCAACCGGCCAGCCCCAGCGCCGAGCGGCTGCTGGGCGAGCCCGTGGCCTAGCGCACTAGATGGCCGCCCAGCCCACCGACTTCGTGCCCGCCGCCGGACGCCACGGCCTCACCGCGCTCTACGACCCGGTGGTGGCGCTCACCATGCGGGAGGGGCGGCTGCGGCACGACCTGCGCCGCCGCCTGGGGGCGCAGCTGCCCGAGTCCGGGATCGTGGTGGACGTGGGCTGTGGCACGGGCAGCAACGCGATTGCACTGGCCGCGGCCGGCCTCGAGGTCATAGGAGTCGATCCCGACCGGGGCATCCTCGACACGGCACGGGCCAAGGAAGGGGGCGAGCGCGTGGACTGGCGCGAAGGCCGGGCCGAGACGCTGCCGGTCGAGCCGGCCGGCGCCGATGCCGTGGTGATGTCGCTGTTGCTCCACCACCTGCAGCCGGCGGCGAAGTCGGGTGCGCTGCGCGAAGCCCGCCGCGTGCTGCGCCCCGGCGGCCACCTGTACGTGGCCGACTGGGGCGCCCCCGCCGGCCCCGCCACCAGCCTCGGCTTCCTCGCACTCCAGGTGGTGGACGGCTTCGCGACCACCGCCGACCATCGCGCCGGCCGGCTGGCCGAGTTCCTGGCCGGCGCCGGCTTCCCCGACGCGACCCGCCACGGGCGGGTGAAGACCGTCTGGGGAGTGCTCGAGCAGTGGTCGGCCCAGAAGCGCGACGGCGGCTAGGCGCGGTACCGCTGGGTATACCACCTGGTACAGTGGCCGCGTGGTCTGCTCGATTCATCTGGCCGACATCGGCGTGGCCCGCACGCTCAGCGCCCTCCGCCGCCGCCCACGGCCCAGCCGGGTCCCGGGCCTGTTGTGGGCCGACGCGATGGTGGCCGCTTCGCTCGGCGCCGGCCTGCCCCGCCCCCGGCCGGGGCGCGTGGCCCTGCTCTCGGCGTGGAGCGACGACGCCGCGCTGGACCGCTTCCTCGCCACCAACGCGCTGCCCAAGGCTCTGGCCGGCGGATGGTCCCTACGGCTCGAGCCGCTGCGCGGCTTTGGCAGCTGGTCGCCGCTGCCCGACTTTCCCACCGCCTCCGCACCGGTCGCCGACGACGAGCCGGTGGCCGTGGTCACGCTCGGACGGGTGAAGCCCGCCAGGCTGGCCGCCTTCGTGCGGGCGCAGGGACCCGCGGCCGAGCAGGCGGCACACCACCCGGCCGTGCTGATGGGCACCGCCCTGGCCCGGCCGCCGGTGGTGAGCACCTTCTCCCTCTGGCGCGACGCGGCCTCCATGCGCTCCTTCGCCTACGGCGACGGCAAGACCGAGCACATGGGAGCGATCAAGGCCGACCGCGAGAAGCCCTTCCACCGCGAGTCGCTGTTCGCCCGCTTTCGTCCCTACGCCGAGCGCGGGACGTGGCAGGGCGCGGCGCCGCTGGCCGGCGTCCAGGCGTGACGCTCGAAGGCGCCCGCACCGCGGGCACCGAACGGCGGGGGCGAATCGAGCGAGCCGGTGCCGCCCTGTTTGCCCGGCGCGGATTTCAATCCACCACGGTCGACGACATCGCGACCGCCGCCGGCCTGGCCAAGCCGGCCGTCTACCGCCACTTCGAGTCCAAGAAGGAGCTCTACATGGCGCTGCTCGAGCGCCACCGCGACCTGCTGGCGGCCGCCGGCCTCGACCCCGTCGTGGCA
>JBBREO010000091.1:0-8217 GCA_038202855.1 Solirubrobacterales bacterium | reverse complement strand
ACCGGGTGCTGCGCGGCCGCATGAACGCCATAGAGGCTCCGTGATCGAGTTGCTCGGCTCAATCGGGTCACAGCTGGGTACGCGAACCTATGCAGGACGCTCAGTGAGACGACTCTCCGGGCACCGCGCTACGGAAGCGTGACTAGCGGCTGCGTAGCGCCGGTTCCACGCCGGCGCGCACCGTCTCGGCACCGGCCTCCAGCACCGCTCGCAGGGGCGCGACCACGTCGGCCGCGATCTCGAGGTCGCGCGCGAGCCGCTTCACCGGGTAGCCACGCGCGTCGAGGATGCCGGCCAGCCACTCGATCTGCCTGTCGAGCTTCTCGAAGCCCGCGGCGTCGGCGGCGGCCCACGCGAGAATCCACTGGTTGTCGTATGCGCACCACTCGAGGCCACGGTCGCCGTAGAGCGTCTCCTCGTCGGGAAACTCGGCTCGGTGGCGGCGGGCGATCTCCCGTGCGGAAGCCCTCAGCTCCAGCTGTCCGCCCTCGGGAAGCTCGGCTACCTCGGGCGCCGCACCGGGGCTCGGCGCGCGCGGCGGAAGCCCGTCTCGGCTCACTCGGCGACCACGTCGTAGGTATGCAGGTGCTCGAGTGCCTCGAGTTTGATCAGCTCCTGCAGCTGTGGGTCGATGCGCTCGTGGGAGACGCGGTGCTCCGCGCTTCTCATGTATGCCTTGAAGGCCTCGCGGTCCTGCCACCGGCTGACCATCAGGATCTCGCGTGCGTCGCGGTCGGAGCGCCACACCTGGAGGTCGACGAACCCGTGGGCGTCATCGACCAGGTGGGCGCGCCGGCGAAACGCCTCGATCAGTTCCTCAGAGGCGTGCGCGGGGATCCGCAGGCGCGACAGGGAGACGTACACCGCGTGCCATCATGACGCGCCCTCGCCCACCGTGCGCGCGGCGGCCACCAGGTCGTTGACCAGGAGCTCCGCCCCCAGCGACCGGGCCAGGGCCTTCGAGGCGCCCGCGCCGCCGATCGCCAGGCGCGCCCCTGCGCTCAGCGCACGGATCTCCTCTGCGGCGTCGAGGAAGCGCTGCGCGCCTATCGCGTTCAGCACAACGAGCTCGGGCGACAGCTCCGCGACTGCGGTCGCGATGTCGGCCACCGGCGTGTCCGCCCCGAGGTAGGCGACGCTCCATCCGCGGTCGCGCAGGAGGAGCCCGAAGCAGAGCAGCCCGAGCTCGTGCTGTTCGCCAGGTGGGCAGGCCAGCAGTGCGCTGGGCCCGTCGCCGTCACCCCAGCCGCGGGCCTGGGTGCGCAGCCTTCCGCCGATCACGTTGCTGGCGAAGTGCTCCTGTCCGACGCTGCGCTCCGCCGTGGACCAGCGCTCGCCCAGGGCGTGCAGGAACGGGAGGACCACCTGCGCCAGCGCGGTCTCGAGGTCGAGCGACTCGAACGTCCGGTCCAACGCGGCTTGGGCGGCGGGTTCGTCGAGCTCGGTGAGAGTGTGGTCGAGCTGAGCGAGAAGCAGCTCCACCGACACCGGCCCGGCCGGCGTCCCGAGCGTGACCCGCGCCGCCTCTGCGGCCGACAGCCCCGCGGCGATCCGGTCGCTCATCTCGCGCACGCGGCGCTCGTCCTCCTCGGAGTACAGCCGCAGGCCGCCCGGGGTGCGCTGGGGCTCCACCAGGCCGTAGCGCGTCTCCCAGGCACGCAGCAACTCGGGGCTCACCCCGACGCGCTTGCTGAGCTCGCCTATTCGGAGTCTTCCGTTCTCCGGCATGGCGGGGATATTACTGATCTCGACGGAAGTTCTACAATAGCTATACGAATACTGTACAGTGATCCCCATGATCGTTTCACCGGCCACCCGTCCCACCGACACCGACGAAGAGCTGATGGGCCGTGTCGCCGGGGGCGACGCCCGCGCTTTCGAGACCATCTACGGCCGTCACCACCGGCAGGCGTTTTCGTTGGCCCGACGCATCATGGGCCGCGCCGGAGGCGCCGAGGAGGCGACCCAGGAGGCGTTCCTGTCGCTCTGGCGCGGAGCCGCGAGGTTCAACCCGGAGCGCGCGAGCCTCCGTACCTGGCTCTTCACGCTGGTGCACCACCGCAGCATCGATTTGCTGAGGCGACGGGGAACCCAGGCAGCTCTCCACCAAGAAGCAAGCGAGGACGCCGTCGCGAGGATCGAGGCGCCGGAGCGCACCGAGGACGAGGTCCTCGCGATCGACGATCGCGACCGGGCGCGCCGCCTAGTGGCCCAGCTCCCGCCGGCGCAACGCCAGGTCATCGACCTCGCCTACTTCGCGGGCCACACCCAGACCGAGATCGCCACAGAGGTCGGCATCCCCGTCGGAACCGTCAAGGGCCGGACTCGCCTGGGCCTGAACAAGCTGCGCCACGCGGCCGAGCGCGAGGAGTCAGCCGCATGAGCGTTTTCCGGCTTACTCCGCTGAAGCCCCGGTACCTACGGGGCCGGCCCCTAGGCCCCTGCTCCGCGTGCACCAAGCAGATCGCGAGGACCGACGAGTTCGTCCTCATGTACGGAGAGACCTTCCACCGCGATTGCGCCTTCTATCGGTCCCGCGACCCAGAGAACCTCGAACGGAGCCGGGTCGGGGGCCTCACCTGACCCGCGTCTCCCTGTACTGGTACGGGAAATCAAGCTCACCTGACGCGCCGGCCTCGGATCTGTGTGTGCCCGTCCGTATGGCACCAACTGGCTGAGGGCGAGCAAGGCCACGGCTGCGAGGCCCGCGCGCTTGAGGAGGGTGAGCACCGGCCAACGTAGCGGCCAGAAATCGGATCGGATCCCACCTTCTCCGACCCTCTCATCTCCTTCCCATCGACTGCGCCCATGGTCCGGCCCATGGCCTCGACCCTGCGGGCGCGCCTCCGCGCTGACCCGGCGCTTGCCCTGTTTCCGTTGCGCCTCTTCCTCGGCGCAACGTTCGTGTACGCCGGGATTCAGAAGCTGAGCGATCCCGGCTTCCTGCACCCCGGCGCGCCGACCTACATCGGGACCCAGCTGCACGGCTTCGCCAATGGCACACCCGGGGGCTTCCTCCTCACCACGTTCGCGATCCCTCACGCGCAGCTGGCCGGCATCGGGGTGGCGGTCGTGGAGATCGCCGTCGGACTGCTGGTCACGGTGGGTCTGCTCACGCGCGCCGCGGCGGCGGCCGGCCTCGGCCTCAACCTGGTGCTGTTTCTCACCGCCAGCTGGAAGACCTCGCCGTACTTTCTCGGCCCCGACGTCGTCTTCGTCTTCGCCTGGCTCCCGTTCGTGCTCGCCGGAGCCGACGGTCAACCGGCCGTGGCCCATGCGATCGACGCCCGCCTCGCACGAGAGCGCCCCCGGAGTCGGCACAGCCCCGGGTCGGCCCCGGACCCCGGTGTGTCCGTGAGTCGCCGGGGTCTGCTGGGTCAGGCGCTGGCCGCGACAGGGGTGGCGACGCTCGGCCTCGCGGGGCTCTCCGCCGCCGCCAAGGGCAGCTACCGCGCGCCGCGCCGCGCACTCGCCGCTAAGCCGACGGGCGCGGGCAAGGCCGGAAGCGCGGCTGCGACCGCCACACCGAAGGCGTCCCCCGCCCTGCCCGCGGGGGCGGTCCGGCTGGGGCCGGCCGGGAAGCTGCCCCCGGGTCAGGGCGCCACGTACCGCGACCCCGCCGACGGCTCGCCCGACCTGGTGATCCGGCAACCCGACGGCCGGCTCACCGCGGTGAGCGCCGTCTGCACCCACGCCGGGTGCACCGTCGGCTACCAGGGCGGGCAGATCGTGTGCCCGTGCCATGGGGCGACCTACGACGCGCGGACCGGGGCGGTGACGGGTGGACCTGCGCCCCGGGGGCTCGGTCCGAAACGCGTCGTGGAGCACGGCGGCCAGATCTACGCGGTTCCGAGCTGACGGTCAGCACTGCGCCGGCGGGCTTAGCATGCCTGCCATCGCGGTGGCAGAACACACAGTCTCCTCGGCCCCGCACGCCCATTGGCGTGAGGTCAGCAAGGCCCTGGCCGCGGCGTTCTGCGACGACCCCGTGATGGGCTGGCTGCTGCCCGACGATGCGCGCCGGGCGGCGGCGCTGTGGCGCTTCTTCGGCATCGAGACCCGCCAGATCGTGCTGGCGCACGGGCAGAGCGTCGCCTGCGCGGACGGCGGCCGGACGCTCGGCGCCGCGCTCGTCCTCCCACCCGGCAGGTGGCGCACGCCCCTGAGCGTCCAGGCGCTCTACGGCCCCCGCTACCTCCAGGTCTTCGGCCGGCGCCTGCCGCACGCCCTGGGCGTCCTGACCCAGATGGAGCGCCGCCACCCGCGCGGAGACCACTATTACCTCCCCTACATCGGCGTCGTCGCCGCCGCGCAGGGGCGGGGCATGGGCGCAGCCCTGCTCGGGCCGGTGCTCGAGCGCTGCGACCGCGAAGGGATGCCCGCCTACCTGGAGGCCTCCTCTCCACGCTCGGCCCGGCTCTACGAGCGGCTCGGCTTCACCACGACCGAGAAGATCCGGCCCCTGGGGTCCCCGCCGCTCGAGCTGATGTGGCGCGAGCCGGAGCGCTGATGGCCGCAGGATTCACCGCCTACCACCGGGGCGGCGTTGGGCCCCCGCTGGTGTGCCTGCACGGCTTCACCGACACCTGGCGGACGTGGGAGCTGGTCCTGCCCGGCCTCGAGCGCGAGCACGACGTGCTGGCGCCCACCCTGATCGGGCACGCCGGCGGGCCGCCTCTGGGCGAAGAGGTCAGCGACGCCGTGATGGCCGACGCCGTCGAGCGTGCGATGGACGACGCCGGCTTCGACACCGCGCACCTCGTGGGCAACTCGCTGGGCGGCTACGTCGCCCTCCAGCTCGCCGCCCGAGGGCGCGCGGAATCGGTCGTAGCGCTAGCCCCGGCCGGGGGATGGGCGCAGGGCGACGAGTCCTTCGAGGAGACGCTCGACTACTTCCCCCAGATGCAGGCGCAGGTCGTGGCCGGCGCCGCTCACGTGGACGAGCTGGTCGCCTCCCCGCAGGGCCGGCGTCTGGTCACCCGGTTCATCACCACCAACTACGAGCACATCCCGCCGGACCTGCTGGCCCACCAGCTGCGCGGCGTGATGGGCTGCGAGGTCACCCGGCTGGTCGAGCTCGCGCGTCGGGAGGGCTACCACCTCGACGCCGAGAAGATCACCTGCCCGGTGCGGATCGTGTGGGGCACCGAGGACCGGCTCCTTGCCTGGCCGGAGACCGCCGCGCGCTACCGCGACGACTGGCTGCCCCAGGCCGACTGGGTGGAGCTCGACGGCGTCGGCCACTGCCCCCAGCTCGACGTTCCGCTCGAGACCACGCAGCTGATCGTCGGGTTCACGACCGGCTGAGGCCGTACAGCGGTCAGGCCCGGTCGTCGGTCAGGCCGAGCACCCGCCGCATCGCGCGACGCCCGCGCCCAGCGGCGTCTTGCTCCCGGCGCAGCTGACGTGCCTGGTTGACCCCCTGGGCGATGGCCCCCAGCTCGAAGGCGATCTGACGCGGATCTGTCCCGGCCGGGAGCTCCCCCCTGCCGATCGCGGCCCTGGCTTCGCGGCAGAGCACCCTCTCCCACAGCCGGGACGTCTCCTCGACTGCGGCGCGCACCGATCCCTCCCGGCCGTCGAAGTCCGCCGCTGCCTGGGTGATGAAGCAGCCACCGGGGAAGACGTCGCTGCCTAGGAAGGACAGCCATGACTCCATGAGCGCCTCGAGCCGGCCCAGACCGGGCTCGGCCGAGGCCACGGGGTCCCATACCTCACGCCGGAAGACGGCGTTGGCTGACTCCAGCGCCGCGAGCTGGAGCTCCTCCTTCGTCCCGAAGGGGCCGATCACGCCGGCCTTGCTCATGCCGAGGCGGCCGGCCAGCCGGCCGATGGTGATCGCCTCCAGCCCTTCGAGAGAGGCCTGCCCCACGGCCGCGTCGATGATCTCGGCACGGGTGCGAGCGGCGCCCGTGGCGGAGGAGCGTGGACTCACGAGGAGGAGGATAACGAACGGTCGTTTGCATAACGAACGCTCGTCTGTTATTAGTTTCCGGCCATGGCCAGCGAACTCCAGATCCGACGGCTCGGCTGGGCCGGCCTCGAGCTGAGGTGCGGCGGCGACACCCTCGTGGTCGACCTGTTCGAGGACCGCTATTCGATGGCGCCCTTCCTGGAGGAGGTGACGGGTCCGCTCCCGCCACCCCAGGCCCCGGTCGCCGCAGCCCTGGTCACACACCTGCACGCCGACCACGCGGACCCTTCGGCGATCGGGCGCGCCCTGATGGCCGACGGCCTGGTGTTGCGGCCCGAGGCGGCCGCGGGCGATCGCCTCGATCGCGCCGCCACCGCCAACGCCGAGGCCGGCCTGGCGACCGACGTCGCGGGGACGATCCGCACGGTGGCGCCCTGGGAGGCCCACTCCGTAGGGGCGTTCGAGGTCACCGCCGTGCCCGCGGTCGACGGCTTCGGGGATCCCCAGGTGTCATGGGTGATCGAGGCCGGCGGCCGACGCGTCCTGCACGGCGGGGACACGGTCTTTCACGGCGCCTGGTGGCCGATCGCGAGCCGCTTCGAGTTCTTCGACGCGGTCTTCCTGCCGGTCAACGGGGCGGTCTGTGACTTTCCCCACCGCCAACCACCAAGTCCGTTGCCCGCGACGCTCGACCCACTCCAGGCGGCCGTGGCGGCCGAGATCCTTCGAGCCCGCGTCGCGGTGCCCATCCACTACGACGCCATCCATCAACCGGGCGTCTACGAACAGGCCCCCGATCCAGCGCCCGCGTTCATCGCCGCCGCCTCCGAGCGCGGCGTGGACGGCGTGATCCTGGAGCCCGGCGCATGGCTCGAGTGGGACGCATGAGCCGGCCGGCGACACGACCCGATCCCCGTACCGAGGAGACACCCATGCGAGAAGCCGTGATCGTCGACGCCGTGCGGACCCCCGTCGGGCGCGGCAAGGCCGGCAAGGGGGCGCTCAACCCGATTCACCCGGTCGATCTGCTGGCCCACAGCCTGCGCGAGCTGGTGGAGCGGTCGGGGATCGACCCCGAGCGCATCGACGACGTGATCGGGGGCTGCGTGGACCAGGTGGGGGAGCAGGCGATGAACACCACCCGCTACGCGGTCCTGGCGGCGGGGCTGCCGGAGACGGTCCCGGCGACCACGGTCGATCGCCAGTGCGGCAGCTCGCAGCAGGCCGTGCACTTCGCCGCCCAGGGCGTGATGGCCGGCGCCTACGACGCGGTGATCGCCTGCGGCGTGGAGAGCATGAGCCGCGTGCCGATGTGGTCGAACGTTCCCCCCGGCGCGGATCCCTTCGGCGCCGGAGTGGCAGCACGCTACCCCGACGGCCTGGTGCCCCAAGGGGTCAGCGCGGAGCTGATCGCCGCCAAGTGGGAGCTGCCCCGGTCCGATCTCGACCGTTTCGCCCTGGAGAGCCACCGCCGCGCGGCCCGGGCAACCGACGAGGGTCGCTTCGCCGACGAGATCGTCGCCGTCGACGGGGTCGGGACCGACGAGTCGATCCGGCCCGAGACCACGCTGGAGGCCCTGGCCGCCCTCAAGCCGGCCTTCGAGGACCCGGACCTGGCTGAGCGCTTTCCCCAGATCGACTGGCGCGTGACCGCAGGCAACTCGAGCCCCACCAACGACGGCAGCGCGGCCGTGCTGATCACCACGCCGGAGGTGGCGCAAGAGCTCGGTCTACAGCCGCGGGCGCGGCTGCACTCCTTCGCGGTCGTGGGCGACGACCCCATCTACATGCTCACCGGCGTGATTCCCGCAACGGCCAAGGTGCTCGAGAGGGCGGGGCTGTCGCTCGAGGACATCGACCTGTTCGAGGTCAACGAGGCCTTTGCCTCGGTGGTGCTGGCCTGGCAGCGCGAGACCGGGGCCGACATGGACAAGGTCAACGTGAACGGCGGCGCCATCGCGCTGGGCCATCCGCTCGGGGCGAGCGGGGCGCGGATCACCTCGACCCTGGTGAACGCGATGGCCCAGAACGACGCCCGCTACGGGCTCCAGACCATGTGCGAGGCCGGCGGGCTTGCCAACGCGATGGTGCTCGAGGCGGTCTAGGCGGGCGGCCCCGGGCGACGGCCGCCCGGCGGTACGATCGGAGGATGCCCGACCGCCTCCACTTCACCGACTCGGACGAGGCGAACGCGCTGATCGCGTCCGACCCGATGGCATTGCTGGTGGGCTTCGCGCTCGACCAGCAGGTCACGGTGCAGAAGGCCTTCGCCGGGCCGCTGGTCCTGCGCGAGCGCCTGGGAT
>JBBREO010000090.1:0-8807 GCA_038202855.1 Solirubrobacterales bacterium | reverse complement strand
ACGCCCTGCGGCTGTGCGCCGGCTCGGGTTGGGACCCGGAGATGATCGGCACGCTGACCGTTCCCATCGATCCGCTCTCCCAGCCCGGCTACACGATGAAGGCCGGCGACCGGGTGCTGGTCCAAGACGTGAGGCTCGAATCCCGCTTCGTGCCGCCCGGCTTCCTGACCGAGCGGGGGGTCAAGAGCGGGATCAGCGTGAGCATCCCCGGACCCGAGCAGCCCTTCGGCGTGCTCGGCGGCCACGTGGTCGAGGAGCGCGCCTTCACGCCCGAGGACGCCAGCTTCTTCCAGTCGGTGTCCAACATCCTGGCCGCGGCGATCGAGCGCCAGCGCAGCGAGGAGGAGGTCCGGCGGCGTTCGCTGCACGATCCCCTCACCGGCCTGGCCAACCGGGCGCTGCTGCTGGACCGCCTGTCCCGGGCGCTCGCCCGCGGGGAGCGCGGCAGCACCGAGGTGGCGGTGCTGTTCCTGGACCTCGACCGCTTCAAGGTGATCAACGACTCGCTCGGGCACGAGGTGGGCGACCAGCTGCTCGTGGCCGTGGCCGGCCGCCTGGAGGGCGCGCTGCGCAGCTCGGACACGCTCACCCGCTTCGGCGGCGACGAGTTCATCGTGCTGTGCGAGGAGGTTCGGGACGAGCGCGACGCGGTGATGCTGGCCGAGCGCATCGTCGCGGCCTTCGCCGACCCGTTCGTGGTCGGCGGCAACGAGCACCACGTGTCGGCCAGCATCGGGATCGCGGTCTCCAACGTGCGCCACGACCTCGCCGAGACGCTGATGCGCGAGGCCGACGCGGCCATGTACCGCGCCAAGCGCCACCGCAGGGGCCAGTGGGAGATGTTCGACGAGAGCATGCTCGCCTCGGTGGCCGGCCAGCTGCGCATCGAGGAGGCGCTGCGCGGCGCGATCGAGCGGGACGAGATGCGGCTGGTCTACCAGCCCGTTCTCTCCCTCGAGACGGGCCGTATCGTCGCGCTGGAGGCGCTGCTGCGCTGGGAGCACCCCGAACTGGGTGTGGTCTCCCCGGCCGACTTCATACCCATCGCCGAGGACACGGGCACGGTGGTGAGCATCGGGGAGTGGGCGCTGCGAACCGCCTGCCAGAGCGGCGCCCGCTGGGCGCAGGCCCACCCCGACCGTCCCGCCGTGCCCCTGCTGGTGAACCTCTCGCCGCGCCAGGTCGCCAACGGCCGGCTGGTCGAGGCCGTGGGCGCCGCGCTGGCCGACACCGGCATGGACCCCGCGCAGCTGGGGCTGGAGATCACCGAGGGCGTGCTGATGGAGGAGGTGCGCGCCCCGGTGGACACGCTCGCCGCGCTCAAGGCCCTCGGCGTGCGCGTGGTGCTCGACGACTTCGGCACCGGATACTCGTCGCTGGCCTACCTCAAGCAGTTCCCGATCGACGTGCTGAAGATCGACCGCTCGTTCGTGGTCGGCCTGGGCGCCGGCGGCCACGGCGCGGCCATCGTGAGCGCGATCGTGGCGCTCGCCGGCGCGCTGGGAATCGACGTGATCGCCGAGGGGGTGGAGACCTCCGAGCAGCTCGCCCACCTGCGCCGGCTCAAGGCCCGGTGTGCCCAGGGCTTCCTGTTCTCCAAGCCGCTGGAGGCCGAAGCGATCGAATCCATCCTGGCCGGGTCCCCCGACTGGCCACCGAAGCTGATCGAGGGCTAAAGCACCCGGCTGCACGAGCCGATGCACTTTTCATGGCTCCCGCTCTCTCGCGACGCCGATTCCTGACCACGAGCGGGGCCGGCCTGGTCGGCGCCTATGCGCTGATGGACTCCGTGGCCGCCGGAACCGCGCGGGCCGCGACCGAGACCGCCGTCAAGGGCCTCGAACGCCGTGGCGCCGACACCGTGGTGGTCTCCTTCAACGCCGCGGCCCTGGAGGCGATCCGCCAGACGCACCCGGGCCCCCCGATCGTCGCCCGGTCGCTGGCCGTGATGCACACGTGCATGTACGACGCCTGGGCCGCCTACGACAAGCACGCGACGGGAACCCAATTCGACGAGCGCGTGCCCCGCGAGCACGGCCAGCGCCGGCGCGAGGGCGCGGCGCACGAGGCCGTTAGCTTCGCCGCCTACCGGGCCCTGGCCGACCTCTTCCCCGCACCGGCCCAGGTGGCCCAGTTCGACGCGCTGATGGACACCCTGGGCTACGACCCCTCCGACACGGGCACCGATCTCTCCGAGCCCAGCGGGGTCGGCAACGCCGCGGCCGCCGCCGTGCTCGCCTTCCGCCACGCCGACGGCTCGAACCAGCTCGGAGCGGTCCCGTACTCGGACACCTCGGGCTACGTCCCCGTCAACGGACCCGAGAGCATCGTCGATCCCAATCGGTGGCAGCCGCTGCGGATCTCCGACGGCCATGGCGGCACGGTGGTCCAGCGCTTCATAACCCCCCACTGGGGCGGCGTGACCCCGTTCGCGCTGCGCTCCGGCGACCAGTTCCGCCCCCCCAGGGGCCCGGCGACCGTGGACGAGCGCCTCTACCGGCGTCAGGCCCAGGAGGTCATCGGCTACACGGCCGACCTGGACGACGAGCGCAAGACGATCGCCGAGTACTGGGCCGACGGACCGTCGTCGGAGCTTCCGCCCGGACACTGGTGCCTGTTCGCGCAGTTCGTGTCGCGGCGCGACCGCAACTCGCTCGAGGACGACGTGAAGATGTTCTTTGCCATGACCGGCGCCGTGCTCGACGCCAGCGTGGTGTGCTGGGACGCCAAGCGGACGTATGACTCCGTCCGCCCCGTCACGGCGATTCATTACGCCTTCGCCGACGAGGACATCCCCACCTGGGGCGGGCGCACGATTCCCGGCCGCGAGTGGCGCCCCTACCAGGTGTCCACCGTCGTCACGCCGCCGTTTCCCGAGTACATCTCGGGACACAGCACCTTCAGCGCCGCCGGCGCCGAGGTGCTCAGGCGCTTCACCCGCAGCGACGACTTCGGCGGCTCGGTCACCTTGCCGGCGGGCGGCTCACGGGTCGAGCCGGGCAGCGTGCCGGCTCGCGACGTGACGCTGCGCTGGAAGACCTTCTCCGACGCCGCCGACCAGGCCGGCATCTCGCGCCGCTACGGGGGCATCCACTTCGAGCAGGGCGACCTGGACGGCCGCCGCGCCGGGCGCCGAATCGGCACCCAGGCCTGGGACCGCGCCCAGGCCTACTTCCGCGGCGACGCCTAGGCGCCCGCGCGCTTGACGTAGGTGCGCAGCAGTCGCTTGCTGGCGAGCGTCCGCTTCGAGGCGACACCGACGTAGCGCACCTTGCCGCCGCGCACGCCGATTATCCGGCGGCTGTGACGGCTGAGCCGGTAGACGCTCTTGGACACCCGGCGCAGTCCCTTGAAGGCGCGCTTGGCCTTGCGCAGGCTCGAGCCCGGGTGCACTCCCCGGTTCCCGTAGGCGCCCGCGGTGGCGGTGACCAGCTCGACCTTGGCGCCCTTTCCGAAGACCGCGCTCACGTGCCCCTTGCTCGACTTGACGCAGTAGCGGTAGCGCTTGGACTTGCGGCTGGGGCGCGTGACGCTGGCCAGTCGCGGCGACGCGTCGAGCCGGTTGCGGGCGAGGCCCAGCTTGAGCCGTCCGATCCGCGCCGAGCCGAGCGACACCCGGCGGGCCAGGCAGGCCGTGTCGGCCGGGAAGCGGGTCAGCCGCTTGATGGCCAGGGCACTGGGGTCGAGTCCGGCGGCGCCCGAGCAGGCGAACGTGCCCGGTGCGTTGGCGAAGGCCTTGCTCACGCAGGTGCCAATCGCGCGGTGCCCGTAGGCGTTGGGATGGAAGGCCTCCTGCAGCTCGCCCTGCTGGATGGTGCTCCCGCCCAGAAACCGGCCCCACTCCGCGCCGGCAGGAGTGGGGCGGCCAAACGGGGTGGACTGGGAGTCGTTCTTCGAACAGAACTCGTGGCCCTGGAAGGCGTCGACCAGGTCGAGCGTCTCGACTCCACGCGAGTTGGCCGCGGCCTTGGACACGGCGCCGATCTGCCCGGCGGCGCTGTCACGCGCCCAGTTGGAGTCCTGGTTGGTGAACGGGCAGCCGTTGGCCGTGCGCTCGGCGGTGGGGAGCTCGGGGTAGCGGTTCTCCGCCGCCCGGGGCGCCACGGACGGGTAGGTCTGCAGGATCAGGCGGTAGTCGCCGCGGGCGTAGCCGGCCTGGGCCATCACGGCGCGGATCTCGTCGAGCGCCTTGGCCACCGCGGCCACCACCTTCGGCTTCAGCGCATCGATCTTCGCCTGCTGGGAGGGCTGGCAGGGACCGGTCTGGGTCTCATAGGCCGTCAGGCAGGCCTGAATGATGCTGGCGAAGCCGAGATCGTTGCCCCCGATCGAGACCATGATCAGCTTCACGTCCTTGGCCTGGGCGACGGGCAGCAGCTTGTCGGCCTGGGGCGGCTCGCCGTTCTGCCCCACACCTCCCTGGGAGGCGCGGAAGATGTTCTTGGTCTGCCCGCCCGAGCAGGAGAGGTCGATGCGTTCGGCCACCGGCAGGCTCGCGCTCTTGATCTCCGCCACGTCGGAACGGTGGCAGCCGCCGTTCTCGGTGCCCGGCTCGTAGACCCGGGTCTTGTCCACCTGGCACGTGGGCCCGGCCGGTTGGCAGGCGCGGTCGGTGCCGTCCTTGTCGCCGGTGGGCGTGACCGAGTTGCCCGCCCAGCGACCGGCCTCGCCGGAGATGTAGGAGTCCCCCAGGGAGACCGCGGCCGAGCTCTTGGACGTCGGCCCCGCCCAGGCGGCCGGAGCCAGCATCAGGGCCATCAGAAGTGCCCCGAGCGGGATCGTGAAGCGCATGTGAAGGAGGCTAGTGACGCGGCCCTCCGGCCGCGCCACTCCCCGATCCCTTACGGCGCCCGGTGACCGAAGTACTTGAAGAACGTGTAGTACGCCGGGCGCGGAGTGCCGTTCCTCGAGAGCAGAGCCGAGTCGAACGGGTCTCGGCTACCACCGGCGCGCCACTGGTAGAGGTACATCGCCTTGATCCGGCCGGACACGCGCCGGAACGTCGTCATCGTGTACTTCATCGCCTTGTTCTGGCGCGACAGCGACGGCCGGTAGAAGCGCCCGAACACGTTGAGCGCGCCGACCTCGGTCACATAGACCGAGCCCCGCTTGGTGTCCTTGAGGAACTTACGGGTGTACTTGGTCTGGTACTTGTTGACGTCGGGGTAGGCGATCAGGCCCCACTTGTGGCTGCCCCCGCCGATCGTCTTGCGGAACGTCTTGAGCCACCTGGCGTCGAACTTGCTGCCGTTGGCCCGGAAGTCGCCCGTGAGCACGGTGCACTTGCCTCGGCATTCCTTGCGCAGCATCAGGTAGAACTGGCCCGCCCGCTTGGGGTTGCGCCCCGTCGGCTGGGCCAGCGGGTAGTTCTCCTCGTTCCAGGTCGAGAAGGACTTGATCCACGGGTAGCGCTTGCGGAAGCGGCGGAAGTCCGAGCGGAAGCCCTTCACCGACGGCAGCCGCCGGGCGGCACAGCGCGCGCTGCACGAGGACGTGCGGTAGAAGGAGACCAGCACGTTGATGTGCTGGGCCCGGGCCTGCGAGAAGAAGGCGTCCTGGCGGGCGAGCAGCTTGCCGCCCTTCCGCACCTGGTCGTAGGAGACAGCGATCCGCATGCGCTTGATCCCCGAATGCTGGAAGCGGGCGTCCGACAGCGTCGCGGGGTCCTGGTCGGCCAGGCCGATGACCGGCTTGGCCTGCGCCACCGAGGCGCCGGGGCCGGCCAGGCCGAGGACGGGGACGACGGCCGCCAGGGCCAGGACCATGGTGAGGAGGGTTCGCGTTTTCATCGGGGCACACAACACCAGGTCGGGGCGAGGGTTGCGCTGACGGTCCGGCCCCGACCGATACAGTGCTCTCGAGACAACAGGGGGGCTCGCGGGCTAGCGGGCTGAGATCGCGCCTTCGGCCGCCCCGGCCGCCCGGCGCAGACCCTTCGAACCTGTGGGGTAATGCCCGCGGAGGGAGCGTATGGCGATGGTCGAAGCGGCTCCGGCGATGGAGCCTTCCTCTTCTGGCGAAGGTCCGAGCGTCCGGCTGCAGGGCGTGGAGCGCTCCTTCGGCGCGCTGACCGCCCTGGCGGGGCTCGACCTCGACGTGGGCAGCGGCGAGGTGCTCGGCGTCGTCGGGCCCTCGGGCTGTGGCAAGTCGACCCTGCTGGAGCTGGTGGGCGGACTGCAGGACCCTGCGGGCGGGACGGTGGTGGTCGAGGGCGTGACGGGGGCGCGCGAGAGGCGCGCTGCCTGCGCCTACATGCCCCAGCGGGACGGCCTGCTGCCCTGGCGCGACGCGCTGGGCAACGCCGCCCTGGCGCTGGAGTGCCAGGGCGTGGGCCGCGCGAAGGCGCGCGCCCGGGCCCTGCCGCTGTTCGAGCGCTTCGGCCTGGCGGACTTCGAGCACTCCCGGCCGGCCCAGCTCTCGGGCGGGATGCGCCAGCGCGTCGCGTTCATGCGCACGCTGCTGCCCGGGCGCCCGGTGCTCCTGCTGGACGAGCCCTTCGCCGCCCTGGACGCGATCACCCGTGCCGAGATGCAGAGCTGGCTGGCCGACGCGCTGGCCGCCGAGCCGCGCACCGTGGTGCTGGTCACCCACGACGTGGAGGAGGCGCTGTTCCTGGCCGACCGCGTGGCCGTGATGAGCGCGCGCCCGGGTCGCGTGGTGGCCGAGCTCGACGTTCCCCTCCCCCGTCCCCGCGACCGTCGCGCCGCGGTGACCGACCCCGTCCTGGCCGAGCTGCGCAGGCGGGCGCTGGAGGCGCTGCGGTGAGGCGCTCCGCGCTGGCCGGCGCGCTGCTGGTCGGGTTCGTCGCCGTGTGGGCCTGGGTGGCCTCGTGGGGCTCGGTCGACGACCTGACGCTCGCGTCCCCGGGCCAGACCTGGCACGCGCTGCGCGCCAACCGCTCGCTGTTGCTCGACAACGCTTGGGTGACCCTCTACGAGGTGCTGCTGGGGTTGGCCATCTCGATCGTGGCCGGCGCCGCCTTCGCTCTGGCCATGCACCTGAGTCGTCCCCTGCGCGACGCCGCCTACCCGCTGCTGGTGGCCTCCCAGGCCGTCCCGATCGTGGTGCTGGCGCCGATCTTCGTGCTCGCCTTCGACTACGGCATCGGCCCGAAGCTGGCCATCGTCGCCCTGATCTGCTTCTTCCCCATCACCGTGAACGTGCTCGACGGGCTGCGTTCGGTCGACCCCGAGCAGCTCAAGCTCATGCGCTCGTTCGGCGCCTCGCGGCTGCGCACGCTGCGAAGCCTGGAGCTCCCGGCCGCCCTGCCGTCCTTCTTCAGCGGCCTGCGCGTGGCCGCAACGGTGTCGGTGATCGGCGCCGTGTTCGGAGAGTGGGCCGGCGCCGACCGTGGCTTGGGCCGCCTGGTGCTGATGGACAACAACCAGCTGGCCACCCCGCGCGCCTACGCCGGCATCGTGCTGCTCACGTTGATGGCGGTCGCCCTGTTCGCGCTGGCCGGACTCGCCGAGCGCATCGCCTGCCCCTGGAACCACACCCCCGAAAGGACCACATGAACCGCATCGCCGTCCTGGTCGCCCTCCTGATCTGCACCGGCCTGGTGGCCGGCTGCGGCGAGAAGAAGGACGTCCTCGGCCCCTCGGGCTCGAAGAAGATGAGCCTGATGCTCGACTACGTGCCCAACGCGGACCACGCCGGCATATACGCCGCCCAGGCCGGGGGGCAGTTCAAGGACGCCGGGCTCGACGTGACGATCCGCCAGCCGCCCGACCCCGCCGCGCCGATCAAGCAAGTGGCCGCCGGGCGCGCCGACCTGGCCATCTCCTACGAGCCCGAGGTGCTGCGCGCCCGCGACAAGGGGCTGAAGGTCGTGGCCGTGGGCGCGATCGTGCGCAAGCCGCTCACCTCGATCATCTCCCTGCCCAAGAGCAAGATCCGCTCGCCGGCGGACCTGAAGGGCAAGACGGTGGGCACGGCCGGGATCGACTACCAGGACGCCTACCTGCAGACGATCCTCGACCAGGCGGGTGTGGACTCGTCCACGGTGAAGAAGCGCAACCTCGGCTTCGGGCTGGTGCCGGGCCTGGTGAGCGGCAAGGTGGACGCGGTGCTGGGCGGATTCTGGAACGTGGAGGGCATCGAGCTGGCCCAGAAGAAGCGCCGCCCCCGCATCATCCGCGTCGACCGCGCCGGGGTGCCCACCTACGACGAGCTCGTGCTCGTGGCCAACCAGGACGCTCTGGAGCGCGACGGCAAGCGCATCCGCGCCTTCATCGGGGCGATCGCCCGCGCGACCAAGGGACTGAAGAGCAACCCGGCCGCCGGCACCCGGGCGCTGCTCAAGGCCAACCCCGACCTCGACCCGCGCCTCCAGCGGGCGTCGGTACGGGCGACCCTGCCGCTGTTCATGCCCGTGCGCGGCAAGCCGTTCGGCTACCAGGACCCGGGCGAATGGCAGGCCTTCGCGGCCTGGATGCGCGACAACAGGCTGGTCAAGAACATCCCCGACGCCGAAGGGGCGTTCGACAACCGCTTCCTGCCCGGCGGGGGACTCTGAGGGAGGGCGGCGGAGCCACCGAGGGCCCGGTGCCCTCTCGGGCTATTCCTTGGCGTCCAGGTCCAGGGCCAGCGAGTTGATGCAGTAGCGCTGGCCCGTGGGGCCTGGCCCGTCGTCGAAGACGTGGCCGAGGTGCGAGCCGCAGTTGCGGCACACCACCTCGGTTCGCTTCATGAACAGGGACTTGTCCTCGCGCAGCTCGACCGCCTCCGCCACGGCCGGCTCGGTGAAGCTGGGCCAGCCCGTGCCCGAGTCGAACTTGGTCTCCGAAGAAAACAGCTCGGCGCCG
>JBBREO010000089.1:0-9169 GCA_038202855.1 Solirubrobacterales bacterium | reverse complement strand
GATGTCGTCGACCGTGGTATGCGCGGTGTCCGACAGCTCCCCGCCGCCGGCGATGCGGACGGCGTCATAGCTCTGGTCGAGCAGCACGCCCTGCGCGCCGAGGCCGAGCGGGAAGGACAGCCGCGCGAGCTGGCCGAGCGCGCTCGCGCCGGAGGCCACCCCGTTGGTCTCCGCACGCAGTGACTCGGCCGCCGTGCGCTGGAGCCGCAGACTCGCCCGAGCGGTGTCCTCGGACCACCCGACCACCGCCGGGCGCTCGCGGCCGCCGTAGCCCAGCCCGGACACCACGACCACGCCGTCGACCAGTCCCGGCTCGCCCACCGTCGAGCCCAGCCGGGCCGCGCCCAGCTCTCCCTGCGCGCCGCCGTCGACCGAGGCCAGGACGAGCGTCTTGTTCGACGGTCGACCGCCGAACACGCGCGCCAGCTCCATCAGCGCCGCGGTGTCCGAGGCGCTGCCCGCGGCGTCGGGCACCCCGGTGGCGTCTCGGTCGGCCACCACCACCACCTGGCGGCGGCTCTTTCCCGCTCTCTGGCCGACCACGTTGACCAGGTCGCGGTCGTGACTGCGAAAGCGATCCACCTGGACGCTGAAGCCCTGGCGGCGGAAGGTGCCCGCCACCAGCCGTGCCGTGCGCTTGTCCCCGGCCGAGCCCGCCCGCCTGTCGCGGGCCTGCGCGACCACGCGACCGGCGGTGACCGCCCCGCCCGGGCCCCCGAACACCACATCGGCCGGCAGCCCCTGGGGCAACGGTCCCGGGCGACTCTCGAGGGAGAACATGACCAGGACGACGGCCAGGATGGCCGGCAGGAACGCCGCCCGGTAGATGCGCGGCTCGATCAACTCCTGCGGCCCCTCACCGCCTCAACCTACAATGAGACGAGGCGTCGCTTTCGCGCTGCACGCCGTCTCACCATGGCAACGCAGCCACCACGCATCCTCCTGGTCGACGACGAGCTGTCGGTCCAGAAGCTGCTCGGCTATCCGCTGCGAAAGGACGGCTTCGAAGTCGTGCCCGCGCTGGACGGACGCCAGGCCCTCGAGGCGCTGCGCGACGGCGACTTCGACCTGGTGGTCCTGGACCTGATGCTCCCCCGCGTCGACGGCTTCGAGGTGTGCCGGCGTGTGCGCTCCAACTCCTCGGTGCCGATCATCATGCTCACCGCCCGCGCGGAGGAGCTGGACAAGGTGCTGGGCCTGGAGCTGGGGGCCGACGACTACATCACCAAGCCGTTCTCGGTGCGCGAGTTCCGCAGCCGGGTGAAGGCGGTGCTGCGCCGCGCCGAGCTGTCCCGCGGAGGCGAGGAGCGCTCGGAGGCGCCGATCGAGGACGGGGACCTGCGCATCGACTTCGAGAAGCGCACGGTCACGCGGGCGGGGCGCGAGGCGCCGCTCACCTACGTGGAGTTCGAGATCCTGGCCGCGCTGGCGCGCAACCCGGGCCGCGTCTACAACCGCATGGTGCTGCTCGAACGGGTGTGGGGCGACGCCTCCTACCGCGACCCGCGCACCGTGGACGTGCACATCCGCCACCTGCGCGAGAAGCTCGAGGCCGACCCGCGCGTGCCCGAGCTGATCCTGACCGTGCGAGGCGTGGGCTACCGCTTTCGCGACCGATGACCCTGCGCAGGCCGCGGCTCGCATCGTTGCGCAACAAGTTGGCGCTGCTGTTCCTGGGCATCACCGCGGCGGCCTTCGGTGTCATCTACTTCTTCGTGGTGCCCCAGCTGCAGTCCAGCCTGGAGGACGCCAAGCTCGACGAGCTGGCGCGGGTGGCGGGGGCCTCGCAGCCGACGTTGGAGCGGCTGATGGGGAGCCGCGACGCGACCGCGGCCACGCTCGACCGCCGTGTGCGCTCGATCGCCGACTCGGCCAGTGCGCGCCTGACCCTGCTCGGCGTCCAGCGCTCGCGCGAGGCCGACGGCGCCCCGCGGCGCTACTTCGTGATCACCGACTCGCGCGAGGAGCGGCGCGTGCCGACCAACGACCGCCTGGTCACCCGCGCGGCCGAGTCGAACACGCTGGCGCGGGGGGAGGGCTCGCTGGCCGGCGAGCAGCTCGGCGAGCTGGCCCAGCCGCTGTCCTACCGCGGCAGGACGGAGTGGGTGGCGCTCTACTCCCGGTCCTTCGACGACGTGACCGAGACCGTCACCTTCATCCAGAACCGGCTGCTGCTGGCCACCGCCGCGGCGCTGCTCGTGGCCCTGACCGGCGGCTACCTGGTGGCCCAGGCGCTGTCTCGCCGCGTACGACGGGTGGAGCGTGCGGCCCAGCAGGTGGCAGCCGGGCGCTTCATCGATCCGTTGCCGGTCGACTCGGCCGACGAGCTCGGCCAGCTCACGCGCTCGTTCAACGAGATGCAGGCGCAGCTGCGCCAGGTCGACGTGGCCCGCAAGGAGTTCGTGGCCACGGCCTCGCACGAGCTGCGCACGCCGATCTTCTCGCTCGGGGGCTTTCTCGAGCTGCTGCGCGACGAGGACCTGGACGAGGACACCCGGCGCGAGTTCCTGGACACGGCCGTGGAGCAGGTCGAGCGGCTCCAGAAGCTGGCGGTCGACCTGCTCGACCTGTCGCGCCTGGACGCCGGCTCCGTGGAGCTCGAGCGCGCCGCTGTCGACCTCTCCGCCCTCGCGCGTGAGGTGATCGGCGAGTTCCGCCCCGCGGTGAGCCGGCACGCCACCGAGCTGGAGCTGCGCCTGCCCGCGCGCGTGCGGGCCACATGCGACCGCGAGCGCGTGGCCCAGATCGTGCGCATCCTGCTCGACAACGCGCTGCGCCACACCCCCGAGGGCACCCAGGTGACGGTGTCGGCCGGGCGCGCCTACGGCGCCATCAGCCTGACCGTGGCCGACACCGGCCCGGGCCTGCCGGACCGCGCGCAGGTCTTCGAGCGCTTCTACACCGGCGACGCCACGCGCGGGGCCGGTCTGGGCCTGGCGATCGCCCGCGAGCTGGCCGAGCGCATGGACGGCAGCCTGCGGGCCGAGGCCAGGGGGCGCGGTTCGTCGTTCACGCTCGAGCTGCCGGCCTACGCCGGGCGCCCCGCCACCTGACGCGCTGTCGCGGGCATCTAGTGTCACCGCCGTGATCGAGCTCGTGCGTGACCTGTCGCTGGCGCTGCGCGAGCAGGTGCTGCCCCAGCTGGGCTCCCACGCCGGGCGCGCGCACGCGGAGGACTCCGAGGGCGCCGGCGGCGACGTGACCTTCGCCATCGACGCCGCGGCCGAGGCCACGCTCGAAAGCTTCCTGGCCGAGCGCGCCCCCGACGTGGCCTTCTACTCCGAGGATCGGGGACTGGTGGAGCCGGCGGAGCCGGCGCGCGCGGTGCTGGTGGTCGACCCCATCGACGGCACCCGCCCCGCGCTGGCCGGACTGGAGTCCTGCTGCGTGTCGGTAGCCGCGGCGCCCCTGGACGGGGAACCGACCATGGGCGACGTCTCCGTGGGCTGCGTCGTGGAGATTCCCTCCGGGCGGATGTTCCTGGCCCAGCGGGGGCGCGGCCTGGTCGAGGGCCCACCCGTGGCGCTCAGCGCCAACGAGCGGATCGAGCGGATGTTCTGGACCTACGGCTTCCGCGGCCGTCCCGCGCGCGCCCTCACCGAGGTCCTGGCCGAGCTGCTGGACGCCTCCTCGGTCGGCGGCGGCACCTTCGACCTGGGTTCGGCCGCCTTCGACATGACCCGGGTCGTGACTGGGCAGATGGATGCGTACGTCGAGCCCGGTCCGCGCATGGTCGATGACGTTCCCGGAATGCGAGAGCGCTTCGAACGGGTGGGTGACGGCGCCGTGTTGAACAACTCCCCCTACGACCTTGCCGCCGCGGCCCTGGTCTGCGCCGAGGCCGGCGCCGTGGTGACCGACGCGTACGGCCAGAGCCTCGACGACCGTCCGCTGCTCGGCTCGGGTGCCGAGTACCAGATGTCGGTGGTCTGCTCGGCCAATCGGGCCCTCCACGAATCCATCCTGCGCGAGGTCGACGCCGGGGTTTACCGACTGGCCGGCCAGCTAGGTTCCGTGCGGGGATGAGTGCCGACAGCCGCGACGTCTCGCTCGCAGTGCCGGCCAAGCCGGGTTACCTCGTGCTCGCCCGGTTGGCCCTGGCCGCCGTCTGCCGTCTGACACCGCTCCAGCCGGCGGAGGTCGCCGACCTCAAGCTGGCGGTGACCGAGGCGGCGGGCGAGTTCGTGGCCGAGGGCGACGAGGTCGGCCCGGGCGACTCCGAGGACGCCGTCCCCGGCCCCGACGACGAGCGGGTGGACTTCGCGTTCCGGCTCGAGGACCACCGCCTGGTGTGCGAGCTGACGGGCACGGCGCCGCGTACGGCGGCCGTGGAGCAGGAGCTCTCGCACGCGATCATCGAGGCGACCGTGGACCAGGTCGACTTCTCGCCCGGGCGCACGGTGCTGATCAAGAACCTCTGATGCTCCAGCCGATCGCCACCGGCCAGAAGAGCCTGTCGGACTACACCCACGTGGCCGGCAGGGAGCTGACCGCCGAGATCCGCGAGCTGGCCGAGAAGCTGGAGGGCCTCAGGGTCCTTCACCTGTCGGCCACGGCCTTCGGGGGCGGGGTGTCGGAGATCCTCTACACGCTCGTACCGCTGATGCGCGACGTGGGGATCGAGGCCGAGTGGCAGGTGATGCTCGGCCGCGAGGAGTTCTACAACGTCACCAAGCTGCTGCACAACGCGCTGCAGGGCAACCCGCGGGGGCTGACCCCCGAGCAGTGGCAGATCTTCGCCAAGTACAACGAGATCAACGCGGAGCAGATGTCCGACGGCTGGGACGTGGCCATCATCCACGACCCCCAGCCCGCTGCCATCTGCGAGCTCGCGCCCGGGAAGGCCAAGAAGTGGGTGTGGCGCTGTCACATCGACGTCTCGACCCCGAACCCGACCGCGATCGAGCGGCTCGTGCCGCTCATGCGCTGCTACGACGGAGCCGTCTTCCACCTGGCCGACTACGTGCCGGACGGGCTCGACGGCGTGCCGGTGCACATCTGCCCACCGGCGATCGACCCGCTCTCGCCCAAGAACATGGCCTTCTCGCCCGAGGACGCCGCCTACGTGTGCGCACAGTTCGGCATCGACGTCGACCGTCCGCTGATGTGCCAGGTGTCGCGCTTCGACCCGTGGAAGGACCCGATGGGCGTGATCGACGCCTACCGGCTGGTGAAGCAGGAGATGCCCGACGTGCAGCTCGCGCTGATCGGCTCGATGGCCACCGACGACCCGGAGGGCTGGGAGTTCTTCAACCAGACGATGGCGCACGCCGAGGGTGACCCCGACGTGCACATCCTCAACAACCTGAACAACGTCGGGGCGATCGAGGTCAACGCCTTCCAGAGCCAGGCCGACGTGGTGATCCAGAAATCCACCCGCGAGGGCTTCGGACTCACGGTGTCCGAGGCGCTGTGGAAGGCGCGGCCGTTCATCGGCGGCGACGTGGGGGGCATTCCGCTCCAGGTCCAGGAGGGCGAGACCGGCTACCTGGTCTCCTCGGCGGAGGATTGCGCGGCGCGGTCCCTGGACATCCTGCGTGATCCGGACCTGGGCAAGCAGCTGGGCCGGGCCGGGAAAGAGCACGTGCGGCGCCACTTCTTGACCCCTCGTCTCCTCCGGGACTGGCTGCGTATCTTCGGTGACCTGCAATGACCGACCAATCGCCACTCGTACTCGTCTCCAACAGGGGCCCCGCCACGTTCGAACGAGACGACGATGGCGAGCTGATGCCCAGCCGCGGCGGTGGGGGACTGGTCACGGCGCTGACCGGGCTGGTCAACCATCGGGACGCGCTGTGGATCGCCTCGACCTTGTCCGAGGACGACGCCGAGGCCGCCCGCGGCCACGGCAACAAGTCCTTTCCGTGCGAGCTCGACGGGGTGACCTACGACATCCGGCTCGTCGAGTCGGACCCCGACGCCTACGACCGCTTCTACAACACTGTGGCCAACCCGCTGCTGTGGTTCATCCAGCACTACCTGTGGGACCTCTCCAACGCCCCGGACATCGGCCAGTGGGAGGTGGAGTCCTACTGGGAGGGCTACCGGGTGGTGAACGAGGACCTGGCGCGCGCCGCGCTGGAGGAGATCGAGGGCGCCGAGAACCCGATCGTGATGCTCCACGACTACCACCTGTACGCCACGCCGCGGTTCATCCGCGAGGCGCGCCCGGACGTCTTCCTGCACCACTTCGTCCACATCCCCTGGACCCAGCCCGACGCATGGCGCGTGCTGCCGCGCGACATCCGCGAGGACATCTTCCACGGCATCCTGTCCAACGACATCGTCGCCTTCCACACCCGCTCCTACCGGCGCAACTTCCTGCTCTGCTGCCGCGAGCTGTTCGACCTGGAGGTGGACGAGCACGAGGGCGTGGTGCACTTCGACGACCGCGAGATCTGGGTCCGGGCCTACCCGCTGCCGATCTCGGCGGCCACCTTCCGTAAGAACGCCCAGCGCGCCCAGGTGCACGAGTACGAGCGCCAGATCCTGCGGCGGCGGCGTGAGCACCTGATCCTGCGCGTCGACCGCGCCGATTTGTCCAAGAACGTGCTGCGCGGCTTCGCCGCCTTCGACCTGTTCCTCGAGCAGCACCCCGAGTTCCACGAACAGGTCACGTTCATCGCCCATCTGATTCCCTCGCGCCAGGACGTGGCCGAGTACGCGGAGTACCTGGAGCGGATCGAGGCGCTGGTGGCCGTGGTCAACCACCGCCACGGGACCACGGACTGGATGCCGATCGACCTGCGCCTGCGCGAGAACCTCGAGGAGGCGATCGCCGCCTACAAGCACTACGACCTGCTGATGGTCAACGCGATGTTCGACGGCATGAACCTGATCGCCAAGGAGGGTCCGCTGGTCAACGAGCGCCACGGTGTGTCGCTGCTGTCCGAGAACACCGGCGCGCATGAGGAGCTGGCGGAGTTCGCGCTGTCGGTCAACCCCTTCGACGTGCAGGAGCAGGCCGACACCATCTACCGCGCGCTGACCATGTCCGCGGACGAGCGCGCCCGCCGGGCGGAGGGGATCAAGCGCGTGATCGAGGCGCGCGACCCCGGCGACTGGGTCGATGACCAGCTGTCCGACATCGAGGCCAAGCGCCACGGGCGCACGCCGGAGTCGGTGATCGGGTCGAAGGAGCTCGAGAGCTTGTAGTTGCTGGTTTGCCGGTAGCTGGTCAGTTGACGTACTGGGTGGTATGCGGATACTGTCTGGTATGTGACCGCTTCCTCTCTTCCTCTTCCCCCTGGGCCTCGTTATCCGCGTGCTCTTCAGACCCTGGGCTGGGGTTTTCGGCCGATGGCTTGGATGGAGCGCTGTCAGGCGCGTTATGGCGATGTCTGGACCCAGCGGATAGCGCAGGAGGGAACGTGGGTGATGCTCAGCCATCCCGACCACGTCAAGCAGGTCTTCAAGGGCGACCCGAAGATCTTCCACGCCGGCGAGGCGAACGCGATCCTCAGTCCCCTGGTGGGGCACAGCTCGGTACTCACTCTCGACGAGGGCGCGCACATGACCCAGCGCAAGCTGATGCTGCCGCCCTTCCACGGTGAGCGGATGCAGCGCTACGGCGAGCTGATGCGCGACGTGGCCGAGCGCGAGATCGACTCCTGGCCGGCCGGGTCCACCTTCCCCCTGTGGCCGCGGATGCAGGCGATAACTCTGGAGATCATCCTCCAGGCCGTGTTCGGGCTGGACGAAGGGCCGCGGCTGGAGGCCCTGCGCGAGAGCATGCGCTCGGTGCTCGAGGGCAGCACGGACAAGCTGGCCATGCTCCTGCTCGCCCTCCTGGGCCCCGACCGCTTCGGGCGCTCCAAGCTCGTGCGGCGCGAGCTCGACCCCGCCGACGAGCTGCTGCTGGCCCAGATCCACGAGCGCCGCGGCGACCCCACCCTCGCCGAGCGCGAGGACATCCTCTCCCTGCTGCTGCAGGCCCGCTACGACGACGGTCAGCCCATGAGCGACCGCGAGCTGCGCGACGAGCTGGTAACCCTCCTGGTGGCCGGGCACGAGACCACCGCCACATCGCTGGCGTGGGCGCTTGAGCGACTGGTGCGCCATCCCGACAAGCTCGCGCGCCTGAGAGAGGAGGTGGCCGCCGGTGAGGACACCTATCTCGACGCCGTGATCAAGGAGACGCTGCGCCTGCGCCCGGTGCTGCCCGTGGTGGTGCGCCGGCTCACCGAGGACACGGAGGTGGCGGGGTGGATGCTGCCCGAGGGCGTGGCCGTGGCCCCCTGCATCCATCTCGTGCACCGCCGCCCCGACGTCTATCCCGAGCCCCGCCGCTTCCGGCCCGAGCGCTTCCTGGAACAGCCCGCCGGGACCTACACCTGGATCCCCTTCGGCGGCGGCGTGCGCCGCTGCCTGGGAGCGAGCTTCGCCCAGTTCGAGATGAAGCAGGTGCTCGCGGCGATGGTCGAGCGCGTGGACCTGTCGGTCGCCGACCCGGCGCCCGAGCGGGTGACCCGGCGAGCCATCACCCTCAGCCCGGCCCGGGGGGGCGAGATGAGGGTCAGCCGCCGCGCGGCTCGGGCGCCCGTTCCCGCTTGATGGCCACCCCGACGCGCCTCACGCGCGCCCAGCGCAAGGCCGAGACCCGCGCGCGACTCCTGGACGCGGCCGTGTCGGTGCTGGCCCGCCGCGGAATGGAGCGGGCGTCGATCGACGAGGTGGCCGAGCACGCCGGCTTCACCAAGGGCGCCTTCTACGCAAACTTCGCCAGCAAGGAGGAGCTCTTCCTCGCCCTGCTCGACGAGCACTTCGCCGAGCTGCTGGGCCGGATCGATGCCGTCCTGCACCGTGACGCGGAGATGGAGGACCAGGCCCGCGAGGGCGCGGCGAGCTTCATGGACTACATCGCCGCCGATCCGGACTGGGAGCGGCTGTTCTTCGACTTCTCCTCCTACGCGACCCGCAACGAGGCCTTCCGCTCCGAGCTCGTGGCCCGGCGCGCGGCGCTGCGCGAAGGGATCGCCGAGCTGCTGCAGCGACGGGCAGAGGAGCTGGGAGTCGATCTCCCGGTACCGGTCGGCGACATCGCGATGATGCTGTTCTCCATGGCCGACGGGATCGCCCTGCAGAAGCTGCTCGACCCCGAGTCCCTGTCGGCCGACCTGTACCCGACGCTGCTGGCCACGTTCTTCGCCGGCCTCAGGGCGTCGGCTCC
>JBBREO010000088.1:0-9209 GCA_038202855.1 Solirubrobacterales bacterium | reverse complement strand
CATCGACGTCGGCCTGGACGATCGCAACGTGTTCGCCCCCGACGTGCACTGGTACGCGCCGGGCCTGGTGCCGGCGCCGGAAAGCGAACCGCCCTATCCGATGCCCGACCTGGCGGTGGAGGTTCGTTCGCCCTCCACCTGGCGTTTTGACGTAGGGGTCAAGAAGGCCGGCTACGAACGCCACGGTCTTCGCGAGCTGTGGCTTGTGGACCCGATTGCCCGGACTGTCCTCGTCTACCGCCGATCGAGCGAGGACGGCGCTGCCTTCGACGTCGCGCTCGAGCTCCCCGAAGATGACCAGCTCACGTCGCCGTTGCTGCCCGGCTTCGCGCTGGCGGTGGCAGACATCTTCTGTCTTTCCTAGAGGGGCCCGGCGACGCCCATCCTCGGCGGAGGCCGCGTGAGGCTGGTTCCCTAGGTTCGCGCGCTCCGACGACCTTGCTGGCGCCGGACCCAGGCCTCACGCATCGCGCCCCTCCAGCAGCTCCACCGCCACCACGGCGGACACGACCATCTCGAACAGGGCGTCTCCGATCGGCTCGCCGGCGCCGTGCTCCGCCATCCCCGCGAAGGCGCCGCCCAGCGCTGCCGTAACGCGCGCCACCAGGTTGGCTGCCGAGCTGCCCTGGGCTGTGGCAAGGCGCTCTTGTGCGGCGCGATCGATGTGCACGAGCAGCTCGTCCTTTGCCCGGGCGTGGGCTTGCTCCGGTGTCGGTGACAGCCGCGCAATCGCGGCGAGCGCCATCGCGGCCGCCCACGCGAGCGGCACCGCGACGGTCACGGACGAGCTGTCCGGGTCGGTGGCCAGGCGTGCGGCGTCGCCGACGTGGCTGCCCACCTGAAGCACCGCGGCGTCGACATCGAGGCCGAAGCCGAGCGGCGCGTGCTCTTCGTGCAGAGGGATGAACCTCGCCAGCACCTGCGCCCCGCGGGTGCGGAGTCCGTCAGGTCGGGTGGAGGTGACTGCCACGACAACGCATGGTCGGCTCGCCGACGGATGGCCTGACGGATTTCCTGCAGGCGGGAAGGCGGCGATACGGTGGGCAGACCAGCGCCGGACCTCCCGGCGCGCCGAGAGGAGGAGAGAGATGGGTTACCCAGTCGTCCACTTCGAGATCACCGGAACCGACGGTCCCAAGCTGCACAGCTACTACTCAGAGCTGTTCGGCTGGGAGATCGCGGCGGACAACGAGTTCAACTACGGCATCGTCACGCGCGAGGGCAACACGAGCGAGGACGGGGTCGGCATCGGCGGCGGGATCGCCCAGGGGCCCGAGGGCTATCCGGGACACGTGACCTTCTACGTGGCCGTGCCCGACGTCGAGGAGGCCCTGGCCAAGGCCGAGTCGCTCGGCGGCACCCGCATGATGGGCCCCGACGAGGTGATGGAGAACCTCACCATCGGCCTGTTCACCGACCCCGAGGGCCACGTGGTCGGCGTGATGAACGGAGAGTCCTCGGCCGGCTGAGGGACACTCCGGTCCTCATGGACCGCACCAGCATCCTCTGGTCGCTCACGGTCTTCTTCGGCGCCACCGTGGCCTTCGGGCTGATCCGCACCGCCACCAAGGACCAGAGTGCCCTTCTCAGCGTGGGCCTCCAGGCCGTCGCCCTGGCCGTGATCGTCGGGGCGATAGTCGTCGTGGTCCGGCGTCAGTCCTGAGACAGGCCCTTCGCCCGCATCTGCTCCAGGGCCTCAGGCGTCTTGTCGACCCCGGCGAGGCCGAGGGCCCGCAGCGCCGGGCCGGTCTTGGCGAACTGGATCTCGCGGTAGTCGATCACCTGCACGTGGTTTCCCCACGGATCGCGGAAGTCCAGGCCACGTCCTGGCAGCACCTCCGCTTCGGCCCGCTCCAGGGCGGCTCGGGCCGCTGAGAGATCGTCCACCACCAAGCCGAAGTGGCGGTCCGCGTCGGGAGGCTGGGAGCGCCCCTCGCTCAGGGCGATGAACTGGTCGCCCATGTCGATGAAGGCCATCCCCGGCACGCGGCCACGCAGCTCGAAGGCGAACACGCCTCCGTAGAACTCCAGCGCGGCGTCGAGGTCGCCCACCTCCAGCGCCACGTGGTTGACGCCGACGAGCCGGGGCTTGGGCGTCACGGCCGGGGCCCCGTCAGGCGGCTGTGGCCTCGCGCACGCGGTCGTCCGACGGCGCGTCCAGCGGCAGCTCGGCCAGGAACTTCCGCATCCGCCCGTGGACCTTCACCGGCTCCTCGAGCTGGGGCACGTGGCCGCAGTCCAGCTCCAGGTGCTGGGCCTCCGGCAGCGTGCGCTCCACGTGGTGCATGAAGGCGATCGGCACGAGCGTGTCCTTGCGGCCCCAGACGAACAGTGAGTCGCACTCCAGGCCGTCCAGGCGGGACCAGAAGCCCGAGTCGCCGTTGGGTGCGTCGAGGTAGATGTTGCGCGCCGCCGCGTAGAAGGCGGCCCGGCCGCGGGGGGTGTGGTAGGCGCGCAGGAACTCGTCCACCCCGGCCGCAGTCCAGCCTTCGTGGCCGCCCGGTACCAGTCGGCGCACCAGCGCATCGACCACCGGCTTGGGCGCCGGCTGCAGCACCCCGAGCTCGGGCCGGACCAGCCTGAGCGGGAAGGCCCACGGGCGCTTTCGCAGCCAGGCCAAGGCTGGGCTCAGCAGCACGAGCCGGCCCACCCGCTCGGGTGCGATCAGCCCCAGCTCCAGGGCCACGCGACCGCCCATCGAGTTGCCCGCCACGTGCGCGCGGTCGATGCCCATGGCGTCCATGAGGGCCAGCACCGAGCGGGCGAAGTAGTCGGCGTTGTAGGGGGCGCGGAGCGGCTTGACCGAGTCGCCAAAGCCGGGAAGGTCGAGCGCGATCACGCGATTGTGCTCCGCGAGAGCGGAGACGGTGGGGAGGAAGGACGCCTTGGTGGCGCCGAGGCCGTGCACGCAGATCAGTGGATCGCCCTCGCCCGCCTGGACGGTTGAGATCTCTCCCGCGCGCGTGGCCACGGTCTCAAAGCGCAGCCGGCGCGGGTCGTCGGTCAGCCCGCTGGTGGCCGCCAGCAGCCCGACGCCCAGATGGAGGTTGTGGCGGATGATCAGGCGTCCGCGCTGGAAGGCGTTCATCCCGCCGCGCACGTCGCGGGCGATCGAGTTCCAGCTGGAGCGGTCGGCGATCAGCTCGGCATCGGGGTCGTGGCCGTTCGCCGCTTCGAGGAAGGGACGCCGCTTGCCGCTGATCTTCACGTCCCAGGCGCCGACGTCGCTTACCCGCACGCGGATGCGGGCTCCCCGGGGGGGACCGTCGAATGCCTGGGGGTCGAAGCGCTCGATGAGGGTGTCGAGCGCCTTGGGGGGCGAGTCCACGATGGGCACATATTGACGGATCACCAGGACTTCACACCTGACTGGTACAGGATCGCTAGCGTCTCGTAACCCTCGTAACCCCCCTGTGTGCAGGCATTTAGCACGATCGCGCCATGTGCTCCGAGCGTGGCCAGGCGACCGTCGAATGGGTCGGCCTGGTCCTCCTCGCGGCCGTCGCCCTCGGTCTCGCGGCGACCCAGGTGGACGTGGTCGACGGGCGATCTGTGGGGGGAGCGCTGAGCCACCGGATCGTCTGCGCCGTGCGCGGCTCGGCCTGCCCCGACGCCAAGGACGAGCGGGGCCTGGTGCGGGCCTACGGCGCCTCCGACGCCACGCTGGTGCGGCGCTTCGCGCCCGACATCGTCTACGAGCCCGGGGAGCGCGAGGTGCCCGTCGACTACCGGCGCTGCCGCGACCCCGCCTGCGCCCGCGTGCCCGACGACCGCGACCTCGACGTCCACTCCACGAACGGGGGGCGGCGGGTCACCGTCTTCACCCGGGTCGTGCACCGCTCAGGACGGACCTACGTCCAGTACTGGTTCTACTACCCCGACTCCAACTCGACCGTGCTCGGCGCGGACAAGCTGTGGAAGGCCCTGCCCCGGCCGCTGCTCGGTCCCCCGTGGCGGCCCAAGCCCACCTATCCCGGCTTCCACGAGGACGACTGGGAGGGCTACGAGGTGCGCGTCGGGCGCGACGGCTCCGCGATGGTGCGGGCCACCTCCCACGGCGGCCTGCAGTGGTGCAAGCACGTCGAGTGCCGCGACCGCTGGGGACCGCGTACGGGCTGGACCCGGGTCTCGCGGGGCAGCCATTCCGGGCACATCCCGGTGGAGCGCAGGGTGTCGGTCCACCCCGGCCGCCCCGCCGATCGACTGCGCTTTGCCTACCGGCCCCAGGTCCCCGGGGTGAACCTCCACGAGCGAACCTCGACCGCCGAGGGGGAGCGCCTCGTGCCGCTGGAGACACTCGACCACCGGGGCTACCGGCGCCGCGGCAAGGACGTGTCGCCGCCCTGGCAGAAAGGCCACTACACCGATCCGGAGGGGAAGGGCTCGTGAGGCGCCCCTCACCGGTGCCGCCGGGGCTGCCGATAGAGTCAATTGACACCACCTCATCACGAAAGGCGGTCTTGCAAGATGGCGCGGACGGTCCGCGAGCAGCAGGACAAGCGGCGCGAGGAGAAGCTCAAGCAGGTGCAGGAGCAGGTCGACGACGGCTCGCTCGTGATCCGCAAGATGACCACCAAGGAACGCAAGGCCAATCCGGTCCGCGAGCCCAAGCCCAAGAAGAAGCGTTAGTTCCTCGGGGCGCCCTTGTTGGCGCCGGGACATGCCCCGATTCGGGCGGATTTCCCCGTTCGGGGGTACTCTGGCGCCATGAAGGTCGGACTCGCGCTGGGCGCCGGCGGGGTGGCAGGAGGCGCTTGGCTCACTGGAGCGCTCGACGCCATAGCCACGGAGACGGGCTGGGATCCGGGCAGCGCCGACCGGATCGTCGGCACCTCGGCCGGGTCGGTGCTCGGGGCCCTGACCGCCGCGGGTGTGCCGGCGTGGTTCATGGTCGCTCACTCGCGGGGCGAGACCTTTGACGGCCTAGAGGCGCCCGATGGCAGCCAGGCCTCCACCGCCGCTCGCGACGGCGGCGCCGACTTCCGGCTGCACCGGACGCTGCCCTCGGTCGGGCCCGGCTCGTGGCGCCTGGCCCTTTCGGCGCTGCGCGAGCCCACCCGCCATACGCCGCTCGAGCTGATGGTGGGCTGGCTGCCCAAGGGCCTGGTGTCCACCGAGCCGATCAAGGACATCGTGCGCCGCACGGTCCCCTCCGGCTGGGTGGGGCACCCGAGCTTCTGGGCCGTCGCCTGCGACTACGCCACGGGGAAGCGGGTCGCCTTCGGCCGCGAGGACGCGCCGCCGGCCGACCTGGCCGACGCGGTCGCCGCCTCCTGCGCCATCCCCGGCTTCTACTACCCCGTCGGCATCGGTCGCCGCCGCTATGTGGACGGCGGCGTGCGCTCGGCGTCCAACCTCGACCTGCTGTGCGACCTCGACCTCGATCTGGTCATCTGTCTCAACCCCACCTCCACGCTCGAGCCCGCCGGCGGCCTGAACCCGCTGGAGCGGTTGGCCCAGCTCAACCGCACCGCCTCGGGCCGCCGCCTCGGCTACGAGGCCAAGAAGCTCAAGGCGCAGGGCACCGAGGTCGTGCTGATCCAGCCGACCGCCGAGGACCTGGCCGTGCTCGGTCGCAACCTGATGTCGGGCAAGCGCCGCCACGAGGTGATCGAGACGGCGCAGCGCACGGTCGCCGAGGCCCTGCGCGAGCCGGCCACGCGCGCTACCTGTGAGGGGTTGCCGGCCGGCGAACCGCACAAGCTGGCGCGCCCGCCGGGGTCGGTGGAGGACTGGCCGGAGATCGTGCCGGTGAACGGCCCGGGTCGCGCCGCCGCGGCCTGACCTTCGATCGCGCGTCGTCGGCGCGCCCGCACGTTGCACCGACTCATGTAACACTTCGACGCTGATGGCGGCGGGATCGGAAGGGACGCGCAGGGGAGGGGGCTCATCGCGTAACGGCGGGGGCGCCTCCAGCAAACGCGCTTCGGCCTCCAAGAACGCGCCTGCGGCGCGAGCGAACGGCTCTGACCCCGAGCACGCGCCCGCGGGGGGGCTGAGCGTGCCCGGAGTGAGCGGCGCCGCCTCGCTGCTCGCCGGCGCCGCGTCCAGCCTGGCTCGCCAGGTCCAGATGCGCGTGCCGCGCGCCGATCTGGACGAGCGCGACCCCGACTACATCCGCGAGTCGCTGCCCTGGATCTGGATGCTCAACAGCCTCTACTACCGCGGCGAGGTGCGAGGGCTCGAGCGAATCCCCGAGGAGGGAGCCGTGCTGATGGTGGGCAACCACTCCGGCGGCAACCTGACCCCCGACACCGGCGTGTTCACGCTGGCCTTCAACACCTACTTCGGCGTCGAGCGTCGCTTCTACCAGCTGGCCCACAACCTGGTGCTGTCGATGCCCGGCCTGGGCTGGCTGCGCAAGTACGGCACGGTTGCCGCCTCGCCCGAGAACGCCGACGAGGCGCTGGACTCCGGCGCCGCGCTGCTGGTCTACCCCGGTGGCGACTACGAGGTCCACCGCCCCAGCTGGGAGCGCGCGCGCGTGGACTTCAACGGGCGCCAGGGCTTCATCCGGCTGGCGCTCAAGCACGACGTGCCGCTCGTCCCGGTGGTCTCGGTTGGCGGTCAGGAGACCGCCCTGTTTTTGAGCCGCGGCGAGGGCCTGGCCAAGCTGCTGCGCCTGGACAAGATGTTCCGGCTGAAGGTGCTGCCGATCTCGCTGGCCATCCCCTGGGGGCTCAACGTGGGCGACATGTTCGGTCACATTCCCTTCCCGGCCAAGATCACGACGCAGGTGCTCGAGCCGATCAATCTGCGCGAGCGCTACGGCAAGAGCCCCGACCTCGACCAGATCTACGACGACGTGATCGCCTCGATGCAGCAGGCCCTCGAGGCGCTCCAGGACGAGCGCCGGCTGCCGGTGGTGGGCTGACGTGCGGATCGAGGAGAAGGTGGACATCGACGCCCCGCCAGAGAAGGTGTGGGAGCTGGTCGCCGACCCCACGCTCTACCCGCGCTTCATGAACAACATCCGCCAGATGGAGCCGCGGGGCCAGGCGCCCTCGGCGATGTCCGCGAACGGGAACGCGGACGACGGCGAACAGGAGGACACCGAGCCCGACGAGGAGGCCGAGGACAGCGGGCCCAGCGTCGGGATCGGCTCGCGCTACTCGATGCGCATGCACGTGGGCGCCGCCGACGTGGGCGGCCTGATCGAGATCGTGGAGCTGGATGACTGCCGGGAGCTGGCCTGGACCAGCGTGACCGGCATCGACCAGCGCGGGCGCTGGCGGCTGCGCGAGCGGCCCGAGGGCGGCACCAGTGTGACCCTGCGCTTCTCATACGGCTCGCCCGGCGGCATCCTCGGCGCCATCGCCGAGCAGCTCTCGGCCGGCGAGGTGCGCACCAACCTGCGCCGGGGGCTGGCGCGACTCAAGTCCGACGTCGATGGCGGGAACGCCGAAGTGGAGGGAGAGAGCGCGTTGAGCGAGGACAGCAAGGGGCTCCTGGGCAAGGTGGCCTACGAGCTGGGCAGCGTGAGGATCCTCACCGGCGCCGGGGTCGTTCGCCCCATGCGCCCGGACAAGCTCTTCCACCTGGGCACCACGCTGGTGCGCTGGGGCCGCACTCCGGCCGCGGGCTTCATCACCGGCGCCATCCGCAACCCGCACGAGCCCGCGCTGATCGACGAGCTGGGCACGCTCACCTTCCAGCAGATCGACCAGCGCACCAACGCGCTCGCGCACGGGCTGGCCGACGCCGGGGTCAAGGAGGGCGATGGCGTGGCGATCATGTGCCGCAACCACCGCGGCTTCGTCGAGGCCACCGTGGCCAACGCCAAGCTCGGCGCCAACTCGCTCTTCCTGAACACGGCCTTCGCGGGACCCCAGATCACAGAGGTGGTCAAGCGCGAGAAGCCCGTGGCGATCGTCTTCGACGAGGAGTTCACCGACCTGCTGGAGGAGGCCGCCACCCGGCGCAAGCGCTTCATCGCCTGGCAGGACTCCGAGGACGTCGACGATCCCACGCTGGAGGAGCTGATCGCCGCCGGGCCAAGCGAGGCGCCGGTGCCGCCGGAGAACAACGGCAAGATGATCATCCTCACCTCGGGCACCACCGGCACGCCCAAGGGCGCCAACCGCGGCTCGCCCGACTCGCTCGATCCGGCGGTCTCGTTCCTGTCCAGGATCCCGCTGCAGTACCGGGCCACGTCACACATCGCGGCGCCGCTCTTCCATTCCTGGGGCTTCGCGCACTTCTCGCTCGGGCTGCTGCTGGGCACCACGATGGTGCTCACGCGCAAGTTCGACCCCGAGGAGTCGCTGCGCCAGATCGCCCGCACCAAGGCGCAGGCGCTGGTCGTGGTGCCGGTGATGATGGCGCGCATCCTCGAGCTGCCCGAGGAGACGCGGCGCAAGTACGACACCTCCTCGCTGAAGGTGGTGGCGGCCAGCGGCTCGGCCCTGCCCGGCGACATGGCCACCAAGTGGATGGACGAGTTCGGCGACACGCTCTACAACCTCTACGGCTCGACCGAGGTGGCCTGGGCCACGATCGCCACGCCGCAGGACATGCGCGAGGCACCCGGCACCTCGGGCAGGCCACCGCGCGGCACGGTGCTCAAGCTCTTCAACGAGAAGGGCATCGAGGTCCCGCGCGGTGAGACCGGTCGCATCTTCGTGGCCAACGCGATGCTATTCGAGGGCTACACCGGCGGCGGCTCCAAGGACGAGATCGACGGCCTGATGGCCACGGGCGACGTCGGCCGGCTCGACGACGCCGGCCGCCTGTTCGTGGAGGGCCGCGACGACGAGATGATCGTCTCGGGCGGCGAGAACCTGTTCCCCAAGGAGGTCGAGGACACCATCGCCCGCTACAAGGGCGTGTCCGAGGTGGCCTGCATCGGCGTGGAGGACGAGAAGTTCGGCCAGCGCCTGCGCGCCTTCGTGGTGATGGAGGGCAGCGCGAGCGGGGACGAGGACGCCATCAAGAAGCACGTGAAGTCCAACCTGGCCAACTTCAAGGTGCCGCGCGAGATCTGGTTCATCGACGAGCTGCCCCGCAACGCCACGGGCAAGATCCTCAAGCGCGAGCTCAAGGAGATCGAGAAGGAGCCGAAGTAGGGCGGTAGCTGGCTGGTTGGTTTGCTGGTTGGCTGGTTCAAACTGGCCGGCTAGCCAAGTTCCTGGCACAATGCCGCTCGTGGGTTGGGGAGGCTTTCGGCGGGTCGTGGTTTGCGTCCTGTCGTGCGCGGCGCTGATGGCGCT
>JBBREO010000087.1:0-9307 GCA_038202855.1 Solirubrobacterales bacterium | reverse complement strand
GCTCCTTCCTCTGGCCAAGTTGTACGAGCCGATCTGGAAGTACGACGCAAAGACGCTGGCCGACGATCTCACCTCTCACGTCGCCTACGGGGTTGCGACCGCAATCGCCTTCCGCCTTCTATCGCCCGATTGATTCCCCGTCTCCGGGGTAGCCCGGCCGGGTGTTCTTTTTCTCCAACCGCCTCGGCTGCGCGGGATCACTTCTGGTGTCGGCCATTGCCACCATCGCCCTGCTCCTCGTGACAGGCGTGATCCACATCAACTGAGGGGACTCCTATGACCAAGAAGGCCGACTTCAACGCCGATGAGTGGGCGAAGGTCGTCGAGGGCCCGCTGCTTGCCGGGATGCGGGTGATCACGGCAGATCGCGGCGGGACGATCCGGGAGAGCGTCGCCATGAGCCAGGTCTACGCCCAGGCCCGCAAGCAGCAGGGCGGCAGCGAGTTGCTCGACGAGCTGGTCGCGAGCCCGCCGGCCATGGACCCCGCCCGAGCGCAGGCTGCTGCCCAGGACAAGGCCAACGAGGGGCTGCGCGAGGCCGTGCGCGTGCTCGATGAGAAGGCCACCCCGGAGGAGGTCGAGGCCTTCAAGGGCTTCGTCCGCGAGGTGGCCCAGGCCACGGCCCGCGCCCACAAGGAGGGCGGGGTCCTGGGTGTCGGCGGCAAGGAGATAAGCCCGAACGAGCAGACGGTGCTCGACGAGATCGAGGCGGTCCTGGGCCAGTGAGGGCGCGCAGGCTCGGCGCGACCGGCCCGACGGTCTCGGCCCTCGGGCTGGGCTGCATGGGGATGTCGGGCATGTACGGGCCCTCCGACCGCGCCGAGAGCATCGCCACCATCCACGCCGCCCTCGATGCCGGCGTGACCCTCCTCGACACCGGCGACTTCTACGGGATGGGTCACAACGAGCTGCTGATCGCCGAAGCCGTCGCCGGGCGTCCTCGGGACGAGTTCCTGGTCAGCCTGAAGTTCGGAGCCCAGCGCGCTCCGGGTGGAGCCTGGGTGGGCTACGACGCCAGCCCCGCCGCGGTGAAGACGGCGCTGGCCCATTCGCTCACCCGCCTCGGGCTCGACCACGTGGACGTCTACCGTCCGGCGCGGCTCGATCTCGGCGTGCCGATCGAGGAGACGGTCGGGGCGATCGCGGAGATGGTCGAGGCAGGCTACGTGCGCCACATCGGGCTGTCGGAGGTGGGGGCCGACACCATCCGCCGCGCGGTCGACACCCACCCGATCGCCGACCTCCAGATCGAGTACTCGCTGATCTCGCGCGGCGTGGAGGACCAGATCCTCCCGGCGTGTCGCGATCTGGGCATCGCCATCACCGCCTACGGCGTCCTGAGCCGCGGCCTGATCAGCGGCCACTTCTCCGCCGATCGCGAGTTCGCTCCCACTGACTTCCGCGCCCACTCGCCCCGGTTCCAGGGCTCGAACCTTCAGCACAACCTCGGCCTGGTCGACGCGCTGGGCGAAGTCGCCGAGGCCCGCGGGGTGACGGTGGCCCAGGTGGCGATCGCCTGGGTGCTCGGGGCGGGCGAGGACATCGTCCCGCTGGTCGGGGCGCGCACGAGAGAGCGGCTCGAGGAGGCTCTGGGCGCGCTCGACCTCGAGCTCGCCGCCGACGAGCGGGCCCAGCTCGAGCAGGCGCTGCCGCCCGACGCCGCCGCCGGCGCGCGCTACCCCGAGTCCCAGATGGCCTCGCTCGACAGCGAGCGCAGTTGACCATGAGACGATGAGCGGGTGAATGGAAGGCCCTCGAGATCGCTGTCCGCGCGCGCCGGACAGGTCCTCGCCCGAGCCTGGCTGACCGCCGCCCGAGCGAGGTCTGCTCGCGAGCGCCGGATGGAGCGATGGGAGAACCGGCGGGCGCTCGTGGACCGCCTCGCGCCGGGGAGCTCGTTCCTCGATCTGGGCGGCATGTGGAACGTGCACGGTGAAGTCGCCTTCCGTGCCGAGCAGGCCGGAGCAACTCGCGTCGTCCTCTTCGACGGCATGGACCCGACGCCGGAGTTCCAGCGCCAGCACGAGGCACTGGACTCGCAGGTGGTCTACGTGCAGGGAGACCTCCACGACCCCGAGGACATCTGCCGGCTGGGCACCTTCGACGTGGTCTGGTGCGCCGGTGTGGTCTACCACTCGCCCAACCCCTACCTGCAGATCAACCATCTGCGCGCCCTGACCGAGCGCTGGCTTCTGCTCGGGAGCGAGGTGATCCCCGAGGTCCCCGGGGTGGAGAACGCCTGCGTCTTCTATCCAGAGCGTTCGGCCGCCTCCCAGCGAGCGTTCGCCCAGGCCTATGGGGACCGGGCGCCAACCTATCCCGGCATGACGCACGCCTTCGACAAGACCCCACTCCTCGGCTACGGGAACATGTGGTGGGGGATGTCTTCCTCGGCGCTGACCTCGATGATGGAGAACGCGGGCTTCGAAGTGGACGAGCAGTTCCCCTACACGTGGTGCTTCCACGACTTCCTCGCCCGGGCGGTGGCGAGCCCGGAGTTCATCCCGCCGCTAGGAATATCCCGCTCTCGCGGAGAGCAGCGCCTGGCCGACCTGCCGGCCGGCGAGCGACCCGGCTGGGCGCCTTCCTCCTAGGCCGGATCGGCCAGAAGACGAGGCGGATCAGGGCTTGAGCAGGATCTTGAACGCGTTGTCTTCCTTCTTCTGGAAGATCTCGTACGCGTGCGGGGCCTCGTCGATCGGCACGTGGTGGGTGGCGAAGCTCTCCACCCCGAGCGGGTCCGCGTCGTCTGCGACCAGCGGCATCAGGTCGTCGATCCAGCGCTTCACGTTGGCCTGGCCCATGCGCATGTTGATCTGCTTGTCGAACATCTGGATCAGAGGCATCGGGCTCGCCGCGCCACCGTAGACGCCCGATAGCGAGACGGTGCCGCCGCGGCGGACCAGCTCGATCGCCATGTGCAGCGCGCTGAGCCGGTCGGTGCCCGCGGTCTCGATCGCCTTTTGGGCGACCGCGTCGGGCAGGAAGCCGGCCAGGCGCTGGGCCAGCTTGCCGATCGGCGCGCCGTGCGCCTCCATGCCCACGGCGTCGATCACCGAGTCGGGGCCGCGGCCGTCGGTCGAGGCGCGGACCACCTCGGCCAGGTCGTCGTGGGCCTCGAGGTCGATCACCTGGACCCCGTGGGCGCGGGCGCGCTCGAGCCGCTCGGGCACGAGATCGATCGCGATCACGTGCTCCACACCGCGCTGCTGGGCGATCCGGCACGACATCTCGCCGATCGGGCCCAGGCCCAGCACCAGCACGCTGCCGCCGTCGGGGATGTCGGCGTACTCGACCGCCTGCCACGCCGTGGGCAGGACGTCGGAGAGGTAGACGAAGCGGTCGTCGGAGGGGCCCTCGGGCACCTTGATCGGGCCGAACTGCGCTTGGGGCACGCGCAGGAACTCGGCCTGCCCGCCGGGCACCTGCCCGTAGAGCTTGGTGTAGCCCAAAAAGGCCGCGCCAGTGCCGTACTCCCGCACCTGCGTGGTCTCGCACTGGGACATCAGCCCCTGGTCGCACATGAAGCAGTGCCCGCACGAGACGTTGAAGGGGATGACCACGCGGTCCCCCGGGGCGATGTGGCTCACCTCGGTTCCCACCTCCTCGACGATTCCCATCGGCTCGTGACCGAGGATGTCGCCCTCGTCCAGGTACGGCCCGAGCACCTCGTAGAGGTGGAGGTCGGAGCCACAGATGCCCGAGGAGGTGACGCGGATGATCGCGTCGGTGGGGTGCTCGATCACGGGATCGGGAACCGTGTCCACGCGGACGTCGTGGGTGCCGTGCCAGGTGACTGCCTTCAATGGGTGGTCGCTTTCGTTCGAAGTCGGTTACCGGTCACTTCTCCGGAGTCCGTTCTCGAAAACGCTGCGGCTCAGCGCTCGGCGGTCCTGCGGTAGCGCCAGACGGCCAGCGGCGCGAACACCGCGATGATGGCCACCGCCCACGCGACCGCCTGCCACAGCGTCCCGCCGGGCGCGCCGACCCACAGTGTGCGCATCTCGTCCACGACCACGGTGAAGGGGTTCACCTCGGCGAACCACTTAAGCGCGTCGGGCATCGTGTCCGGCGGCACGAAGGCCGACGAGATGAACGTGAGCGGGAACACGAGCATGAAGCCCAGCGAGTTGGCCGCCTCCGGGGTGGACACGAGCATCCCCAGGAAGGCGAACACCCACGAGAACGCGTAGCCGAACAGGATCATCAGCAGCACGCCGGTGATCACGTCCCCGATGCCGGTGCCGAACGAGAAGCCGATGATCAGGCCCGTGACCACGAGCACCGTCATCGAGACGAGGTTGGTGACCACGTCGGAGAACGTCCGGCCCGCCAGCAGGGCGGCCCGCGCCATCGGCAGCGACCGGAAGCGGTCGATCAGTCCCTTGTTGAGGTCCTCGGCCAGGCCCATCGCCGTCACGAACCCGCCGAAGGCGATGTTCTGGACGATGATCCCGGGGATCAGGAAGTCCTTGTAGTTGTCATAGCCCGGCGTGTGGATCGCGCCACCGAAGACGTACACGAACAGCAGCACGAACATGATCGGCTGGATCGTGAACCCCGCCAGCAGGTCGGGCTGGCGCGGGAGGCGGACGACGTTGCGCTCCGCCATGATCAGGGTGTCGGTAACCAGTCGCCTCATGCCGCAGCCTCCTCGTCCGTGCTCTCTTCGACCTCGGCCACCCGTCCGGTGAGCGCGAGAAACACGTCGTCCATGGTGGGCGTGCGAAGCCCGATGTCGGCCACCCCGACGCCCGCGCGCCCAAGCCGCTGGACCGCGTCCACGATCGTGCCGTGGCGCCCGCGGACGGCCATCGTGACCGTGTCCCGCTCGGCCGCCGGCTGCTCGTCCGACAATTCGGCCAGCGCTTCGACGGCCTGCGCCGCCTGCGACGGATCCTCGAGCTTGACCTCCAGGCGCTCGCCGCCCACCCGCTGCTTGAGCTCGTCCGGCGTGCCGTGGGCGATCACCTTGCCGTGGTCGATCACCGCGATGTCGTCGGCCAGGCGGTCGGCCTCGTCCAGGTACTGGGTGGTGAGCAGGACGGTGGTGCCCTCGGACACCAGCTCCTCGATCATGCTCCACAGGTCCAGGCGGCTGCGCGGATCCAGGCCGGTTGTGGGCTCGTCCAGGAACAGCACAGGCGGGTTGGCCACCAGCGCCGCGGCCAGGTCGAGGCGGCGGCGCATGCCGCCGGAGTACTTCTTGACCACCCGGCCGGCGGCGTCTGAGAGGTCGAAGCGCCCGAGCAGCTCGGCGGCCCGCGTCTTGGCTTCCTTGCGCTTCATCCCGTACAGGCGACCGACCATCACCAGGTTCTCCTGGCCGGTCAGGCTCTCGTCAACCGACGCGTACTGGCCGGCCAGGCCGATCCTCTCGCGCAGGCGCGCCGGGTCGGCCACCGCGTCCACGCCGGCGACGCAGATCTCGCCTTCGTCCGGGCCCTGGAGCGTGGTGAGCACCCGCACGGTGGTCGTCTTGCCGGCTCCATTGGGGCCCAGCAGGCCGAGCACCGTGCCCGGCGCGACCTCGAAGGAGACGCCGTCGACTGCGCGCACGTCGCCGTAGGTCTTCACCAGGTCGGTGACCCGGATGGCGGGCTGGTCCGGCGGGTCGTTCGTCGTTCTCTCCACAGGTGGAGCATGGGGGATGGCGGCGGTGATTGGCATACGGATAACCGTAGAAAAGGTTTAGGTCAGTATCTGGCCGCAATACCTGCGATCTTCGAAAGGGCCATGACGCTCACCTCCGGCCGCCTCCTGAGCCTCCTGTCGCTGCTACAGGGCCGTCGCGACTGGCCCGGCGACGAGTTGGCGCGGCGCCTCGGCGTGTCCGGGCGCACCGTGCGCCGCGACATCGAGCGGCTGCGCGAGCTCGGCTACCCGGTGGAGGCGACCACGGGGCCCGACGGGGGCTACCGCCTGCAGGCGGGCACCGCGATGCCGCCGCTGCTGCTCGACGACGAGGAAGCCGTGGCGATCGCCGTCGGCCTGCGCACGGCGGCGGGCGCCTCGGTGGCCGGGATCGAGGAGACCTCGGTGCGGGCGCTGGTCAAGCTCGAGCAGGTGCTGCCGCCCCGGCTGCGCCGGCGGGTGAACGCGCTGGGGTCGGCCACCGCCACGCTGTCGCGTCCGGCCTCCGGCGCCCAGGTCGACTCCGAGGCGCTCACGGCGATCGCCGGCGCCTGCCGCGACAAGGAGCGCCTTCGCTTCGGCTATCGGGCGCGGGACGGCTCCGAGAGCCGGCGCCACGTGGAGCCGCTCTCGCTCGTGAACCTCGGTAGCCGCTGGTACCTGGTGGCCTGGGACTGTGGCCGCGAGGACTGGCGCACCTTCCGCCTGGACCGGATCGATCGCGTGCCCACGACAGGCGGACGCTTCGAGGCGCGCGAGCTGCCGGGCGGCGACCCGGCAAAGTACGTGGCCGAGAACCGCAGCGCGGCCGTGTACCGCTACCGGGCCGAGGTGGTGCTGCACGAGTCCGCCGAGCAGGTGGCCGCGCGCTGGCGCTGGGCCCGGGGCCAGCTGGAGCCGATCGACGACCGCTCCTGCCTCTACACCACGAGCGACGACTCGCTCGAGTGGCTGGCGATGCGGATCGGCTTCATGGGGGTGGACTTCGACGTCCGCGAGCCGCCCGAGCTGGCCGAGTCCTGCGAGGCGCTGGCGGACCGGTTCGGGCGGGCGGCGGACGGGCCCTGATCGAGTTCCACTTCTCGCGACGGCACACGGGCTGATCGGTAATAGTGACGGTCGTGGGGTTCCGTCGCGTTCAGACGATCACGCTCGCGGCGCTCGCGGCCAGCACTCTGGCGGCCGGATGTGGCAAGAAGCTCGCGCCCAGCGACGAGGGTGGAGTGAAGACCACGTCATCGAAGTCCAACGGTGGTCGGGAGGTCACGGTGACCGATCCGCGCGACGATGTGCGCGAGCTCGTCCACCCCGCGCCCGAGCCGTTGCGCCGGGGCCTCGACCTGACCTCGGTAGGCATCCGCCGCGCTGGCAACAGGTTGAGGGTGACGTTTCGCACCGCCGGGCCGCCCCGTGGGGCGATCACCCAGGCGCTGCGGATCTACGACAGCGACCTGGTCAGCTTCGCCTACATCGAGGTGCGTCACCGCCAGAGCGGGCCACCGAAGGCGGTGGGGGCGGCCGGTCCGGGGCGTGAGAAGCCGGTGCCCGTGCGTGTGAGTGGTCGCGACGTGGTGGTGACCGCGCCTGTCACGACCCTGAGCCGCGCCGACAAGTTCAAGTGGCGAGCCAGCAGCGAGATCCGGCAGGAGGTAGTCGACGAAACCCCGGACACGGAGGGGCAGAGCAACTTCTTCCCGTGACCGACCGACGGTTCGGCAGACGACGGCCGGCTCAGGCGGTCGCCGCCACCGGCTGCCCGGAGTCCGTGTAGGTCTCGCCGCGCTCGGCCTTCTCCACCAGCGAAGCCGGCGGCTCGAAGCGCTCGCCGTAGGCGGCAGCCAGCTCGCGGGCGCGCTCCACGAAGCCGGCGACGCCGGGCTGGGTGGGATGGGGATACCCGTTGATGTACTGGAGCACGCCGCCGGACCAGCCGGGGAAGCCGATGCCCATGATCGAGCCGATGTTGGCGTCGGCCACGGTCTCGATCACGCCCTCGTCCAGGCACTTGACGGTCTCGATCGACTCGATGAACAGCATCCGCTCCTCGAGATCCTTCAGGGACACGGAGGAGGGGTCACCGACCACCGGGAAGGCGTCGCGCAGGCCCTTCCACAGGTGGGTGCGCTTGCCGTCCTCGTACTCATAGAAGCCAGCGCCGTCGAGCTTGCCCGGGCGCTCGAACTCGTCGAGCATCCGGTCGATCACCTCGATCGAGGGGTGGTTGTCCCAGCCGCTGCCCCCGGTCGAGCCGGCCTCCTGGGCCGCCACGCGGATCTTGCGCATCAGCTTGAGGTTGAGCTCGTCGGAGAGCTGGAGCACCGGCGCGGGGTAGCCGGCCTGGGAGGAGGCCTGCTCGATCGACGGCGCGGGAACGCCCTCGATCAGCATGCCGATGCCCTCGTTGATGAACGTGCCGATCACGCGTGAGGTGAAGAAGCCGCGCGAGTCGTTGACCACGATCGGGGTCTTCTTGATCTGCTTGGCGACGTCGAGCGCGCGGTAGAGCGTCTCGTCGCTGGTCTTCTCGCCCTTGATTATCTCGAGCAGCGGCATCTTGTCCACGGGGGAGAAGAAGTGCAGGCCGATGAAGGCCTCCGGACGCGACACGCCCTCGGCCAGCTCGGTGATCGGGAGGGTGGAGGTGTTCGAGCCCAGCAGCGCGTCGGGGGCCAGGTGCGGCTCGATCTCGGCGAACACCTGGGCCTTGACCTTGGGGTCCTCGAAGACGGCCTCGATGACGAGGTCGGCGCCGTCGGCGGCGGCGGCGTCGGTGGTCGGGGTGATCCGCGCGAGCAGCGCGTCGCCCTTCTCCTGGGTCACCTTGCCGCGCTCGACGCCCTTGGCCACGAGCTTCTCCGAGTAGCCCTTGCCGCGCTCGGCGGCGGCCTGGTCGACGTCCTTGAGGACGACCTCGATGCCCGACTTGGCGCACTGGTAGGCGATGCCGGCGCCCATCATGCCGGCTCCCAGCACCACGACCTTCTTGGCACCGAAGGGCTCGATGCCCTCCGGGCGGTCGCGGTCGCCGTTCACCTTCTGGAGGTCGAAGAAGAACGCCTGGATCATGTTCTTGGACACCTGGCCGCAGACCAGGTCCACGAAGTAGCGGCCCTCGATCTCGAACGCGTTGTCGATGTCCACCTGCGCGCCCTCGACCGCCGCGGCCATGATGTGGTGCGGGGCGGGGTAGTTGGCGCCCTTTATCTGCTTGCGCAGGTTGGCCGGGAACGCCGGCAGGTTCTGCGCCAGCTTGGGGTTCGACGGCGTGCCGCCGGGGATCTTGTAGCCCTTCACATCGAACGGCTGCTGCGCCTCGGGGTTCTCGGAGATCCACTTCTTCGCGGCCGGAACCAGGTGGTCGGCGGAGGGGACGATCTCGTCGATGATGCCCTTCTCCCGCGCCTCGGCGGCCTTGTAGCGCTTGCCCTGCATGAGCCACGTCATCAGGCCCTCGGCGATCCCGCGCATGCGGGTGATCCGGGTCACGCCGCCGCCGCCCGGCAGCAGGCCGAGCTGGACCTCGGGGAAGCCGAGCTGGATCTTCGGGTTCTCGGTGGCGATGCGGTGGTGGGCGGCCAGGGCGATCTCCAGGCCGCCGCCCAGCGCGGCGCCGTCGATGGCGGCCACGACGGGCTTGCCCAGCGTCTCCAGCCGGCGCAGCTGCGCCTTGATC
>JBBREO010000086.1:0-9360 GCA_038202855.1 Solirubrobacterales bacterium | reverse complement strand
TTGTTGCTATCGGCCTTGAGCGGGTTGGTGCCCTCGTCGATCTCGTTGTCGTTGTCGACCCCGTCGTGGTCGCTGTCCTCGTTGTCGTCGCGGATGCAGTTGTTGTTGCTGTCGGCGTCGTGAATCTTGGTGTGCGACAGGTGCTCCGCGCGGTTGGACAGGCTGTCGTGGTCCGGGTCGGAAGAGCTGCTGTAGGCAACAGCCGGGATAGCCAGCGCAAGCAGCGCGGCCAGGACAAGAAGAAGACGGGTCATTGGGTGGGGCTCCTATCAGGGCTAGGGAAGGACCTTCATGCATAGAAAACGTCCTCCGCCCCCCCGAGGTTCTGGGGTTACGGGCCCAGTAGACGGATGTCCCCCACCCGTCCCCTGTCATCAGCCGGCGTCGGGCGCTTCGGGCACCAGGTGCGGCGGCGCGCTGAATCCCATGCTCACTGGTCCGCCCCCGAGCAGATCGGCGAAGCGGAGCCTCGCCTCCTCGATCGGAATGTCGGGCAGCGCGCAGCGAAGCAGTCCCTCGGGAACTCTCGATCATCGCCGCTCGGCCGCATCCGCGCAACGATCAACGGGAAGGCTCGTCTTCCGGCTCCTCGTGGGGAGTAGCCTTGCGGTTGCTGCTTTCGGGGCTCCAGGCTTCCTCTCCCTTTTGTGGTCACACCCGTCGAGGAAGCGGTTAGAAGGGTTTCCCATGCAGGAGCAGCAAGGAGCCGGCGTCAGCGCCTCGATGATCTCGACCTCGGCCGTGCAGGTGGTGCGCGAGTACACGGGCCGCGGACCGACCAAGGCGAAGACGGTGATCTCGGAGGATCTGGTCACGATCGTCCTGGCCGACACCCTCACCCGGGGCGAGCGGACCCTCGCCGACAACGAAAAGGCCGACAAGGTCCTGGCGCTCCGCCACGACTACCAGATGGCGATGAGCGACGACCTGATCGCGATCGTGGAGCGACAGCTCGACCGCAAGGTCACCGCCTTCATGAGCCAGAACCACATCGACCCCGATCTGGCCGTCGAGGTGTTCGTCCTCGAGCCGGCCGAGGCCGCTTAGAAGCGGTCGACCCCTTCGGGCAGCCGATCCTCCTCGGCCAGCTTCTCCAGATGCGCGCGCAGGGTCAGCGCGGCCGCTCCGCGCAGCGCGGGCGGCACGTCCGACCACGCGTGGTCGAGCATCGCCTCCTCGTCGCGCGCGCCGGCGGCGAGCGCCTCGAGCAACAGTCGCTCGCGCTCGGCGCGGTGGGCCAGGTATTCGTCCAGCTTGGTGGGCGGGTCCCAGACATAGGGCCCGTGGCCGGGGCAGATGACCTCCAGCTCCAGCTCGTGCAGGCGGCGCAGCGAGGCGAGGTAGGCCGCCAGCGACCCGTCTCCGGGGCCGATGAACACGCTTCCCTCGCCGAGCACGTTGTCGCCGGCGAAGGCGATCCGGCCCACGAGCAGGACGACATGGTCGGGCGCGTGGCCCGGGGTGGCGATCGCCTCGAACGGCCCGAACCGGTCGCCCTCGGCGCCCAGCACCACGGGCACGCCCCCGGCCAGGGCGGCGAGCGACTCGGCCCCCTCGGCGTGGTCGGGATGGGTGTGGGTGAGCGCGATCCCCTCGATCCGGCCTCCCGCCGCGCGCATGACCGCGTCCAGATGAACCGGGTCGTCGGGCCCGGGATCGACCACCCAGCCGCCGGCCACGTAGGTGTTCGTGCCGTCCAGGGTCAGCGGCGAGGGGTTCCTGGCCCGGACGCGGCGCACACCCTCCGGGTCGCGATCGTCGCCCATGCCGTGCATTCTCGCTCCCACGCGGTTGGTTTGCGGGGATAGTGGGGATGGGACCGTGCGATGGGCTCTGCGGTCACACATAGGCAGTCCGGGTGCGATGGGCACACGGACGGCGAGTTCCTGAGGTTCCGGATCGCCGGGAACTCGGAGGCCGCGGGAAGGGCCCGCGACGAGCTGGGCCACCTGCGCGCGGACCTGGATCCGCCGCTCGTCGAGAGCCTGCGGCTGCTCGTCACGGAGCTGATCACCAACTCCGTCCGCCACGCCACCGCCTGCACGATCGACCTGGCCGTGGCCGTCTCTCCTCGTGTGGTGCACGTCGAGGTGGCCAACCCCGGCGGCGGCTTCGAGCCGCGGCCCTCGGGCCCGGAGGACTCCGACTCGGGCTGGGGACTGTTCCTGGTCGACCGCCTGTCCGACGACTGGGGCGTGGCCCAGGACGAGGGGTCGGGCTACCAGCGCGTCTGGTTCGAGCTCGCCCGCTCCTGAGCGCGCCGCACTGGGACAGCGCGTCGAAGCGTGCGCCGTGATCTTCGGCCCACGGGCCGATGGAAAGCGTCTTTGTGCAGGGCAGTCTGTGATTCATGGACCGCTCGCCCAACCGCTACATGCTCGTGCCGCGTGGAGAGGTGCGCGCCAGTCCAGCCGCCCCGCGGATCCGCCGCTACAGCCTGGCCCGCGTGGCTCCCTCGCCGCGCTCGGCCCTGGGCGTTGACCGCCACGAGCGCCTGGAGCGCGCCGCCCGGGCGGGCAAGCCGGCCGACTCCTGAGGGTCAGGCCAGCTTGAGCTGGTCGTCCTCGGCCGGTGGCCCGGGGTCCTGGCCCAGCAGCGCCCGGAAGCGCCGGGCCGCGGTCGGCGCATCGTCGTCGCGGTTGTTGTTGAAGAACACGTGCACCTCGCCCGCCTGCTCGGCCAGCCCGCGGGCACGCCCGGCGATCTCCCCCAGCTCCTCGTCGGCGTAGACCCAGCCGAAGCGCTCGGCCACCGACTTGCCCTTCAGATAGCCCTGGGTGTCGCGTCCGTGGATGCGCAGGTAGGCCAGGTCGTCGCGGGTGGCGGCGTCCACCGGCGGCATGATCGGCGTGGCGTCGCCGGGGGGTGCGTCCACGCACACGAAGGCCGCACCCTGGTCGTCGAACCAGGCCAGGGTGTCGGCGATCCGCTCCTCGTCGACCCAGCGCCGGTTGCGCAGCTCGATCGCCAGCCGGCGCGGGGCAAAGGCCGAGACCAGCGGCTCGAGCTCGGCCAGCTCGTGGCGCTTGGGCGAGAAGGCGGGCGTGAGCTGGAGCAGGAAGCCGCCGAGCTTGCCCGCCGCCTCCAGCGGCTCGACCGCGTTGAGGATCTCGCCGGTCAGGGCGCGCTCCAGCTCGGGGGTCAGCTCCACCCGGCCGCGCCCGGTGATGCGGGCCTCGTCGCGCAGGTCGGGCGGCAGCGATTCAAGGCCGCCCGAGTGGCGCGACAGCAGCCGGTGCAGCTTCACGTCGAAGGTGAAGCCCTCCGGGGTCACCTCGGCCCAGCGGCTGACGGTGTCGCGCTCGGGCACCGCGTAGAAGCTCGAGTTCAGCTCCACTCCCTCGAAGCGCTCGGCGTACCACGGCAGCCGCTCGGCGGGCTTCATGCCCCGCGGATACCACACCTTGACGAAACCCGGGTCGGCCCAGGAGGAGGTGCCCACGAGGATGCGGCCGCTCATGTTCCACACGCTAGTAGGGGTCTGGCTAAGCTCGCCCGATGCCGCCCTGCTCCAGGAGTCGCTTCATCCCGTGAGCGCGGCCAGGCGATGAGGTTCGCCGCGCTGGGAGCAGCGGTGGTGGCGCTCGTGCTCGCGGGACTGGCCGCGGCCGCCGCCGGGCTGGGATGGCTCGCGCTGGCCGTCCCGTTCGCCGCGCTCGTGCTGGTCGGGCTCTACGACCTGCTCCAGCGCCGCCACAGCATCCTGCGCAACTACCCGCTGCTGGGGCACATGCGCTTCCTGCTCGAGTCGCTGCGCCCCGAGATCCAGCAGTACTTCGTCGAGCGCAACTACGACGGGCGCCCGTTCGACCGCGACACCCGCACGGCGATCTACGAGCGGGCCAAGGGCATCCAGGGCGAGAAGGCCTACGGCACCGAGCTCGACGTGACCGCACCGGGCTACGAGTGGCTGCTGCACTCGGCCCGTCCCGTGGAGCCCGCCGAGGACCCGCCGCGGGTGCTGATCGGCGGACCCGACTGCACCCAGCCCTATGACATGGCGCTGCTCAACGTGTCGGCCATGAGCTTCGGGGCGCTGTCGGGCAACGCGCTGTCGGCGCTCAACCGCGGCGCGGCGGCGGGCGGCTTCGCCCACGACACCGGCGAGGGCGGTCTGACCAAGTACCACCTGGACGGCGGCGGCGACATCGTCTGGGAGATCGGCAGCGGCTACTTCGGGGCCCGCACCAAGGACGGCGGCTTCGACGAGGGCGAGTTCCGCGAGAAGGCCGCCCACGACCAAGTGCGCTGCGTGTCGCTCAAGCTCAGCCAGGGCGCCAAGCCCGGCATCGGCGGCGTGCTGCCCGGCGCCAAGGTCACTGCCGAGATCGCCCAGGCGCGCGACGTGCCCCAGGGCCAGAAGTGCGTCAGCCCACCCGAGCACAAGGTCTTCTCCACCCCGCGCGAGCTGATCCGCTTCATCGCCCACATGCGCGAGCTGGCCGGCGGCAAGCCGACCGGGTTCAAGCTCTGCCTCGGTGCCCGCCACCAGATGCTGGCCGTGTGCAAGGCGATGATCGCGGAGGGCACCGGGCCCGACTTCATCATCGTCGACGGCGGCGAGGGCGGCACCGGCGCCGCGCCGGTCGAGTTCGAGGACCACGTGGGCACCCCGCTCACCGAGGGCCTGATGACCGTCCACAACGCCCTGGTCGGCGCGGGCCTGCGCGAGCACATCCGCATCGGTGCCAGCGGCAAGGTGGCGACGGGCAGCGACGTTGTGAAGCGCCTGGCCCAGGGCGCCGACTACACCAACGCCGCCCGGGCGATGATGATGGCCGTGGGCTGCATCCAGTCCCAGCGCTGCCACACCAACACCTGTCCGGTGGGCGTGGCCACCCAGGACGCCAAACGCGCCCGGGCCCTCGACGTGCCCGACAAGACCGAGCGCGTGCGCCGCTACCAGGACGGCGTGGTGCGCGAGGCGATGCAGATCATGGGGGCGATGGGCGTCTCCGACCCCACCGCGGTGTCCCCACGCGCGCTCATGCGCAGGGTGGACCAGCGCACCACCAGCAGCTACGCCGACCTGTACGAGTGGCTCGAGCCCGGCGAGCTGGTGGCCGGGCCGCCCCAGTCGTGGGCGACCGACTGGGCCCGCGCCGACCCCGACACCTTCGACGGATAGAGGAGACCGACCGTGCCCACCGTTGCGGAGACGATCGTGCAGTCACTGGCCCAGCAGGGCGTGCGTACGATCTGGGGAGTGGTGGGTGACGCCCTGAACCCGGTCACCGATGCCATCCGGCGCCAGGAGGGAGTGGAGTGGGTCGGCGTCCGCCACGAGGAGACGGCCGCGTTCGCGGCTTCGGCGCAGGCTCAGCTCGGGGCCCCCCTGGGTGTGTGCATGGGCACCGTCGGGCCCGGCTCCATCCACCTGCTCAACGGCCTGTACGACGCGAAGAAGTCGCACGCCCCGGTGGTCGCGATCTGCGGCCAGGTACCGCTGGCCGAGATCGGCTCGGAGTTCTTCCAGGAGGTGAACAACGAGGTCCTGTTCCAGGACGTCTCGGTGTTCTGCGCCACCGTCAGCAGCCCCGAGCAGATGCCCGGGCTGCTCGAGCAGGCCGTCCAGGGCGCCCTTCACCACCGCGGCGTGGCCGTGCTCACCCTCCCCGGCGACGTGGGCGGCATGGACATTCCCGACGACTCCCCGCCGCCCCGCTTCGCCACCCAGCGTCAACCCGTCGCGCCTGACGCCGACAGGCTGCGCGAGGCCGCCGGCCGGATCGACTCCGCGGCCAAGGTCTCCCTGCTGGTGGGCATCGGCGCGCGGGAGGCACGCGAGGAGGTGCTCGCGCTGGCCGACCGGCTGGCCGCCCCGATGGTGCTCACGCTCAAGGCCAAGGACGGCCTGGAGGGCGACAACCCGTTCCAGGTTGGACAGACGGGGCTGATCGGCAACCCGGCCGCACGCGGCGCGCTCGAGGGGGCCGACCTTCTGCTGATGATCGGGACCGACTTCCCCTACTCGGACTGGTATCCGGTGGGCAAGGAGGTCATCCAGATCGACGACCGCGGCGAGCACATCGGCCGCCGCACCTCGGTCGACCTGGGCCTGGTGGGCGATGCCCGCCTGAGCGTCAAGGAGCTGCTGGGGATGGTCGCGGCCAAGGAGGACCGCGCGCACCTCGAGGGCGCCCGCGAGCACTTCGAGTCCTGGCACGGGCGCCAGCGCGAGCTGGCCAGCACCGAGCCCGACCACGGCCTGGTGGCGCGCGTGCGCTCCACCTTCGAGAACCCCGACGACCGCATTCGCCCCGAGGCGCTGGCCGCGGCGGTGGACGCCCACGCCGCCTCGGACGCGATCTTTACCTCGGACACCGGGATGTCGACCGTCTGGCTGTCGCGCTTCGTGACCATGAGCGGCGCGCGCCGGCTGATCGGCTCCTACAACCTGGGCTCGATGGCCAACGCGATGCCCCAGGCGCTCGGAGCCCAGGCGCTCGACCGGGGCCGGCAGGTGATCGCGTTCTGCGGGGACGGCGGCCTGACCATGCTCCTGGGCGACCTGATCACCGCGGTCACCCACGACCTGCCGGTGTGCTTCGTGGTCTTCGACAACGGCCGGCTGGGGATGGTCAAGCTCGAGCAGGAGCAGGGCGGCCTGCCCGAGTTCGGCACCGTGCTGGAGAACCCGGACCTGGCCGCGGTAGCGCGGGCGCTCGGCCTGGAGGGCATCCGGGTGGAGGAGCCCGCCGAGCTCGACGGGGCGGTGCGCGCGGCGCTGGCGGCCAAGGGGCCCGTGCTGCTCGACGTGGTGACAAACCCCGACGAGGTGTCGCTGCCGCCCAAGCTCAAGCCTTCCGACGCCTGGGGCTTCGCGATCGCCAAGACGACGGAGGTCCTGGACAGCCGCGGGGCGTGACGGGCCCTACCGCCGCCCGCGCCCGAACGAGTTGGCCGCAGGCGCCACCTCGCGCAGGTCGGCGGGCATCGCGCCCGGGGTGGCGGGCTGGACCTGGCCGGCGTCGCGTGAGCCGTTCCCGTCGGTGCTCCAAGTCCGGCGCGGCTCGATGTGGCGGATATCGGCCTTGGGCAGGTCGCCCCGGTCTAGGCGCTGCACGTCGTGGACCACCACGTTGGTCACCCCCTCGCGGTGCTCGAGCTTGCCCGCGGCGATCACCAGCGGCTCGCCCCGCACCGCCAGCCGGCAGCGGTCGTGCACCGGCGGGGGGACGATCAGGTTGAGCGTGCCGAACTCGTCCTCGAGCAGCATGAAGGTCACGCCCTTGGCCGTGGCGGGACGCTGGCGGGCCACCACCAGGCCGGCCACCCGCACCTGGGCGCCGTCGCGGGCACGCTCGAGCTCGGCGCTGGAGAAGCAGCCGGCGGGCAGCGTGGGACGCATCAGCTCCAGCGGGTGCTCGTGCAGGGTCACCCCGATCGAGCCGTAGTCGGCCAGCAGCCGGTCCCACACCGACAGCTCCTCCAGCTCGGGCGCATCGTGCAGGTCCAGCGGCAGCGCCAGCTGGGTGCCGTGCCGGCCGCGCCGCCCCATGGGCACGCCGGGCGCCGCCACCCCGAGCAGCCACAGCGCCTGGCGGCGGCGGGTGCCGACCGAGCCGGGCGCCGCTGTTTCAGGATTCGGCATGGATGCCGAACCCTGCTGGGGTATCAGCTCGTCGCACGCTCCGGCCCAGGCCAGCTTGGCGAGCGAGTCCGCGCCCATGCCCGAGCGTGCGGCCAGGTCGGGAACGGTCCGGTAGGGCCCCCCACTCTCGCGCTCGGCCACCAGGGCCCGGACCTCCTCGTCGCGCACGCCGCTCACGTAGCCCAGCCCGATCCGCACCCCGCCGTCCTGCACCACGCACTCCACCCCGCTGCTCTGGACGTCCGGGGCCAGCACCCCCACCCCGCGCCGCTGCGCCTCGTGCACCAGCGTGTCGGGCGGGTAGAAGCCCATCGGCTGCTCGTTCATCAACGCGCACAGGAACTCGGGCGCGTAGTGCACCCGCAGCCAGGTGGACTGGTAGGCCAGCAGGCCGAAGGCCGCCGAGTGCGACTTGGGGAAGCCGAAGCCCGAGAAGCCGACGATCTTGTCGTACACGCCCTGGGCCACCTCGGCCTCCACCCCGCGCTGCACCGCGCCGGCCACGAACTGGGCCTCGTACGAGCGCATCGCCTCCTCCGAGCGCTTGCGGCTCATCGCGCGGCGCAGCCCCTCGGCGTCGCCGGCGGAGAAGCCGGCGAACTCCATCGCCACCTCGATCACCTGGTCCTGGAAGACGATCGCGCCCAGTGTGTCCTTGAGCACGGGCTCAAGCGCCGGGTGCTCGTAGGGGATCTCGTAGTCGGGGTCCTCGCGCAGCGCCTTCTTGCGCTCGATGTATGGGTGCACCGCCCCGCCGAGGATCGGCCCGGGTCGCACGAGCGCCACCTGCACGGTCAGGTCGTCCAGGTTCTCGGGCCGGGTGCGGTGCAGCATCTGCATCTGGGCGCGGCTCTCGATCTGGAACACGCCCATCGTCTCGGCCTCCTGGATCTGGCCGTAGACCTCCTGGTCGTCGAAGTCGATCCGCGACAGGTCGATCGTCTCGTGGCGGGTGCGCGCGATCTCCTCCACGCAGCGCTCCACCGCCGAGAGCATCCCCAGGCCCAGCAGGTCGATCTTCAGCAGCCCGGCGTCGGCGCAGGAGTCCTTGTCCCACTGCACCATCTGGCGGCCCTCCATGGCGGCGGGCTGGATCGGGCAGACATCGATCAGCGGCTGGGTGGAGATGACCATCCCGCCCGGGTGCTGGGACTGATGGCGGGGAAGGCCGGCCGCCGCGGCGGCCAGGTGCACGAGCGCCTGCCAGCGCGTCGAGCCGCCGCGCGAGGCCTTGGCGTCGGCCACGTCCTGGGCGATGTCGTTGCCCGGCAGCCAGGGGTCCACCGAGCGGGCCAGGCGCTCGATCTCGCCCGCCGGCAGCCCCAGGCACTTGGCGAAGTCGCGCACCGCCGACTTGACCTGGAAGGTGGCGAAGGAGGCCACGAGCGCCGATCGGTCGTGACCGTAGCGCTCGTGCACGCGCGGGATCAGCACCTCGCGGATGTCGCGCGGGAAGTCCAGGTCGATGTCGGGCAGCGCCTTTAAGTCCTCGTTGAGGAAGCGGCCCAGGTGCAGCTCGTTGGCCAGCGGATCCACGTGCGAGAGGCCGGTGAGGTAGCAGACGATCGACGCCACGCTCGACCCCCTCCCCCGCCCCGGCGGCAGCACCGAGCGGGCCAGGCTGGGACCTCGCACCTCGACCGCCACCTCGCGCGCCAGCTCGAGCAGGTCGCGGTGCAGCAGGAAGAAGCCGGACAGGCCCAGATGCCGGATCACTGCGAGCTCCTCCTGTATCCGCGCCTTCGCCTGCTCGCGTTCGCGCCCGC
>JBBREO010000085.1:0-9500 GCA_038202855.1 Solirubrobacterales bacterium | reverse complement strand
GGCGTGCGGGCTCCGCCGACCGCCGCCGACGGCGCTACGAGCACCGCGAGCACGAGCAGGCTGCCCAGCCCCTGGACGGCCACCGCCACGGCGGCCGCGAGCACCAGCAGCAGGGCGGCGCGCACCCGGCCCGGGCCCAGGCCCGCGGCCGCTGCCGCGGCCGGGTCGAACGCCACGGCGACCAGCGGTCGGTGCAACAGGGCCAGCGCCGCGCCACCGAGCAACACGAGCGTCCCCGCGGCGCCCAGGTCGGAACCGCTCACCCCGAGGGGGTCGCCGAACAGCAGCTCCTCCAGCCGGGGCGGGGCCTCGGGGCGCAGAGCCAGCAGCACGCCGAGGCCGAAGGCACCCGACACCACGACGGCGGTTGCGGTGTCCGCGCCGATCCGCTCGTCGCGGCCGGCCAGGGCCACAGCCACCGCGGCCGCCGCCACGCCGGCCCCCGCCCCCAGCAGCAGCGGCGCCCCCGCCAGCGCGGCCAGCACCAGGCCGGGCAGCAGCCCGTGGGCCAGCGACTCGGACGGGTAGGCCAGCCGGTAGGAGCGCACCCAGAACGACAGCGGTCCGCACACGCAGCCGAGCAGCACCACCTCGAGCAGGGCCCGGCGGTCGATGCCCGAGCCCCAGGGATCGGTCAGGAGATTGATCACCAGTGGTCGTGGTGCTGTACGGCCACGGCTCGCCGCGGCTCGCCGTCCGCGGGGTCGGGGAGCAGGATCAGCTCGCTGCCGTAGGTGGCCTGCAGGACGCGGGAGTCGAGGACGGCAGCGGGCGCCCCGTAGGCCACCTGGTGGCGGTTGAGGCACAGCACGGAGTCGAAGGCGCGCGCGCCCTCCACGTCGTGGGAGGAGACCAGCAGCGTCCGCCCCTCGGCGCGCAGAGCGGCGAACAGGGCCCCGATCGTCTCCGCGCTGGAGGGGTCGACGCCGGCCAGCGGCTCGTCGAAGACCAAGACCGCCGCGTCCTGGACCAGCGCGCGGGCGATCAGAACCCGCTGGCGCTGGCCCCCGGACAGCTCGCCGAAGCGCACCCGGGCGCGGTCGGACAGACCGACCCGTTCCAGCGCGCCCTGCGCGCGGTCGCGATCGGTCCGTCGGGCCGGTAGCCACGGGCGGCGGTGGAGCGTGCCCATCAGCGCCACGTCGAGCGCGCTGACCGGGAAGTCCAGGCGGGCGTGCCCGGACTGGGCCACATACGCGGGGCGACCGTCGACCCACAGGCTCCCGGAGCTGAGCGCCAGCTGGCCAATCAGGGCGCGAAACAGGGTGGTCTTGCCGCCGCCGTTGGGGCCGAGAACGCATACCGACCTGCCGCGCTCCGCGGAGAACGAGACCTCGGTGAGGACGGGCGCGCCGCCGTAGCCCACGGCGCCGTCCCGGACCTCGACGGCGGCGCTCACGCCGCCACCCCGGCCGGGGCCCGGCGGGTAGCCGAGGCGGCGGCGAGGCCCAGCGAGGCGAGCGCATAGGCCACCGTGCCCAGCACCGCTATCGCCGGGCCCGGCGGCACGTCGATCCACAACGAGCCGTACAGCCCGAGCAGGGCCTGGGCCACCGCGACCGCCACCGAGAGCCCGACCAGTCCCCACACGCTGCGGGCGAACAGCCGCGCGAGGGCCGCGGGCACGACGAACAGTGAGGTGACCAGCAGCGATCCCACGGCGGGCAGCGCGGCCACTGCGGTCACCGCCACCAGCACGAGCAGGGCCAGCTCGGCGCGGCGGTCGGGTACGCCAAGCGCCGGCGCGCCGACGGGGTCGAAGGCGATGGCCGCCCAGATGCGGCCCAGCAGCGCGGCCGCGCCCAGCGCGAGCGCGGCCGCCGCTGCGGCCACGGCCACGTCGCCCGGGTCCAGGGCCACCGCGGTGCCGAAGAGCAGGCGGTCGACGCCGGCGCCGGACGCGAACACGTCGCTGGCCAGGATCGTGCCGACCGCCAGCGCGGCCACCAGCATCAGGCCGGTGGCAGCGGCCCCCGGGTCACGCCCGGAGCGGCCGGCACGCGCGGTGCCCAGCGCGTAGGCGCCGGCCACCGCCAGCGCCGCCGCGCGGGCGCTCACGCCCGCCGCCGCGGCCAGCACCAGCCCCGGGAAGGTGGCCGTGCCCACGGCGTGGGAGAAGAAGGCCAGCCGGCGCAGCACCACGAAGGCGCCGACCACCCCGCCGGCGATCCCCAGGAGCGTCAGCTCCGCGACGGCCAGGCGCGTGGAGCGCAGCTCGAGCAGGTACGCGGGATCCGGAAGGCTGGCGAGGGCCGGGACCATGACCCCGCCCAGTGTAAATGAGAGTCATTATCGAGAGTGGCGGCTCTCGAACGCGCGTTCCATGAAGCGCGCGGACAGGTTCTGCACCTCCAGGTCGTGCTGCAGCGAGCGGTGGTGGCCGCCGGGGAAGAGGATCAGCCGCTTGGGATCGGCGGCCGCCTCGTGCAACTCCTGGCTGACCGTGTAGGGCACCATCTCGTCGCCGCGGGCGTGCAGCAACAGCAGCGCGGTCGCCGGGCCCAGCTTGGCCGCGGCTGCGCGCAGGTCCAGCGACCGCAGCCACGCGAGCGTGGCCTCGCGGTCCACGCGGAAGTCGCTGAGCGCGCCGGACTCGATCCCGCGGGCCAGCCCCTCGGGCGGCGCGGGGCAGATGGCCACCACGGCGGCGATCGCCGGGTCCAGGGCGGCGGCCTGGATGGCCAGGAAGCCGCCCATGCTCGACCCGCGCAGGGCCACGTGCGGCGCGTGTTCGCCCAGGAAGTCGGCCATGGCCAGCACGTCGCCGGTGGCCGTGGGCCCGAACTCGCCGGAGGAGCGGCCGTGGCCGCGGGCGTCGTAGGCCAGCGCCGCCAGGCCGCGGTCGCGGCAGGTTCGCGCGAAGCCGAAGTGGCTCTCCTTGACCGAGCCGGCGCCGGCCATGATCACCACCCCGCCGACCGGGTCTGCCTCCGGCAGGAACAGGGCGTAGGCCAGGCCGTCGCGCTCTCCCACGGTCGGGGGTGAGGGCGGATCGTGCTTCATACTCGCGGACCCTATGCCTCCCTCGCGTCCCGAGCCCACGCTCGCCCCCCGCGCCCTCCCGGCGGGGCTGGAGCGCGTCTACCCGCTGGGCTCGGACCTCGGTTCCGACGGCGGCCTGCGGATCGCGGGCTGCGACGTCCGCGAGCTGGCCCGCGAGTTCGGCACCCCGGCCTACGTGTACGCCGAGGACGACATGCGCACCCGCGCCCGCGCCACGCGCGAGGCCTTCGCCGGGCGGACCGACTCCTTCGAGGTGCTCTACGCCTCAAAGGCCTTCCCCGCCACGGCGGCGCTCCGGATCTTCGCCGAGGAGGGGCTGTCGGTGGATTGCTCGTCGGGGGGCGAGCTGCACCTCGCCCTCGAGGCCGGCTTCGATGGCGAGCGGATCTACCTGCACGGCAACAACAAGTCCGAGGCCGAGCTGGAGTACGCCCTCCAGGCCGGCGTCGGGCACGTGATCGTCGACTCCTTCGACGAGATCGACCGGCTCGAGCGGGTGGCGGCGGGCAGGGCCCAGCAGATCATGCTGCGGGTGACGCCGGGAATCGAGCCCGAGACCCACAAGGCGGTTGCCACCGGCCAGGAGGACTCCAAGTTCGGCATCCCGATGCGCGACGTGGAACGCGCGCTGGAGCGGGTCGGGCGCTCGGACCTGCAGCTGCGCGGCCTTCACGCCCACATCGGCTCGCAGGTCTTCGACCTCGACGTGTACGAGCCGCTGGCCGACGTGCTGCGCCAGATCGGCGACTTCCCGCTGCTCAACCTGGGGGGCGGCTTCGCCATCGCCTACACCCGCACCGACCGCCCGCCCGAGCCGGCCGAGTACGCCGAGGCGATGCTCGCCCACGTGCCCGATGGCGTGCGTGTGCTGTGTGAGCCGGGGCGGTCGCTGGTGGGCAACGCCGGCGTGTCGCTCTACACCGTGGGTACGGTGAAGGAGATCCCGGGCGTACGCACCTACGTGGCCGTGGACGGGGGGATGTCGGACAACATCAGGCCGATGCTCTACGGCGCGGTGTACGAGGCCGACGTGGCCGGCCGCCTGGGCGACTCGACCTCCTGCCGGCTGGTGGGCAAGCACTGCGAGTCGGGCGACGTGCTGATCCCCGAGGCGGCGCTCGAGGACCCGCGGGTGGGCGACGTGGTGGTGGTGCCCGCCACGGGCGCCTACGGCCACGCGATGGCCAGCAACTACAACGCGCTCCCGCGCCCCCCGGTGATCTTCTGCCGCGACGGCGACGCCCGCGTGGTCGTGCGCCGCGAGACCTACGACGACCTGACCCGGCGTGACTGCTGAGGCGCGGCCGTTCCGCATCGGCCTGCTCGGGCACGGCACGGTGGGCGCGGCGTTCGAGGAGCTGCTGGCCGAGCGCGCCGAGGCGATCGCGAGCGAGGTGGGCTATAGCCCCGAGATCTCCGGGGTGCTGACCACCACCGACGGCGACTTCGACGACATCCTCGAGCGCTCCGACCTGATCGTCGAGCTGATCGGGGGGACCGAGCCGGCGCTGGACTACGCCCTGCGCGCGATGGAGTCGGGGAAGCACTTCGTGACGGCCAACAAGCAGCTGGTCTCGCGTCACGGCGAGCAGCTGTTCGAGGTGGCCGGGCGCGTCGGCGTGCAGCTGCGCTTCGAGGCCGCCGTGGCCGGGGTGGTGCCCGCCATCCGGGTGATCTCCGAGACCCTGGCCGCCGCCCATATCGACCGCGTGCACGGGATCGTGAACGGCACCACCAACTTCATCCTCACCGCCATGGAGCGCACGGGCGCGACCTACGAGGACGCGCTGGCCGAGGCACAGCGGCTGGGCTACGCCGAGTCCGACCCCAGCGACGACGTGAACGGCGCCGACGCCGCGGCCAAGATGGCGATCATCGCCCGGTTGGCCTTCGGCGCGCCGGTGCACATCGACGATGTGCCGCGCGAGGGGATCGAGCACATCACCACCGAGGACATCGCCTACGCGCACGAGCTGGGGCTGTCGCTGAAGCTGATCGGATCGGCCGAGCGCGTCGACGGCGGGCTGTCGGTGATGGTCTATCCGGCCTTCTTGTTCGCCGGCCACCCGCTGGCCGCGGTCAACGGCTCCTACAACGCGATCACGATCGAGTCGCCCGCGATCACCGAGATCACCCTCTCGGGCCCGGGGGCAGGCGGTTCGCAGACGGCGTCCGCGGTGCTGGGCGACGTGATCTCGGCCATGATCCCGCCGCCGTTCAACCCGCCCCCGGCCGAGCCGGCGCGGCTGGTGACCGACCGCGAGTCGTCCTTCTACCTGCACCTGGAGGTGGCCGATCACCCCGGCGTGCTGGCCCAGGTGGCCGAGCTGCTGGGCCTGCAGGGGGCGTCGATCCAGTCCGTGGTGCAGAAGGGCCTGGGCGCCGACGCGCGGCTGGCCATGGTCATGCACCCCGTGCTGGAATCGAAGTTCCGGGCCGCCGTGGAGCTGATCGGGCGGCTGGACTTCGTGCGCTCGCCGCCTCGGGTCATCCGGGTCATCGGCGAGACGTTCGAATGAGCCTCTGGCGCTACAGGGACCGTCTGCCGATGGACCCGCTGGTGACCCTCGAGGAGGGCGACACGCCGCTGGTGCACGCGCCGGTGATCTCCGAGCGGACGGGCTGCGAGGTGTGGCTGAAGGTGGAGGGCGCCAACCCCACCGGCTCGTTCAAGGACCGGGGGATGACCGTGGCCGTGTCCGCGGCGGTGGCCGAGGGGGCGGAGGCCGTGGTGTGCGCATCCACGGGCAACACGGCAGCCAGCGCCGCGGCCTACGCCGGGCGCGCCGGGCGGCGCCGCGCCGTGATCGTGCCCGAGGGCCAGATCGCCACGGGCAAGCTGGCGCAGGCGCTGATGCACGGCGCGCGCGTGATCGCCCTGCGCGGCAACTTCGACGAGGCGCTGCTGCTCGTGCGGCAGCTGGCCGACCGTCACCCCGTCGCGCTGGTCAACTCGGTGAACGAGTACCGCCTCCAGGGCCAGAAGACGGCCGCCTTCGAGGTCTGCGACGAGCTGGGCGAGGCCCCCGACGCGCTGTGCATCCCGGTGGGCAACGCGGGCAACGTGACGGCCGACTGGAAGGGCTTCGAGGAGTACGGCGTGCGTCCACGGCTGTACGGGTTCCAGGCGGAGGGCGCGGCGCCGCTGGTGCACGGCGCCCCGGTGCAGGCGCCGGAGACGGTGGCCTCGGCCATCCGGATCGGCAACCCGGCCCGGTGGGAGGAGGCCATGGGGGCGTTCACCGGCTCGCGGGGGCAGGTGCGCGCCGTGACCGACGACCAGATCCTGGCGGCCTACGAGCTGCTGGCCTCCCGCGAGGGCGTCTTCTGCGAGCCCGCCTCGGCCGCCTCGGTGGCCGGCCTGCTGGCCCACGGCGCCGAGGGCCGGGTGGTGTGCGTGCTCACCGGCCACGGACTCAAGGACCCCCAGACCGCGATGAATCGCGCCAGCTCGGTGATCCCCTGCGAGCCGGACATCGGCAGCGTCGAGCAGGCCGTGCTGGGGCCCGGACCGGACACGACGTCCGGCCCGGTTGGGGGGTCCGGGTGAACCGCCGTCGCGTGGTCAGCGTGCCCGCCTCCTCGGCGAACCTGGGCCCCGGCTACGACGCGCTGGCCGCCGCCCTGTCGCTGGAGCTGGAGCTGGAGGTGGAGGAGACCGGCGAGTTCTCCGTCCGGTGCGACGTGCCCGGCATCCCCCTGGACCGCACGAACCTGTGCGTGCGCGCCTTCGAGGTCCTGCACCCCGCCGACGGGCTTTCCTTCCGGATCTCCTCGCAGATCCCGCCGTCCGGCGGGCTGGGATCCAGCGCGGCTGCGATCGTGGCCGGGCTCGCGGCCGCCGACCACATGTACGAGCTCGACGCGCCCCTGTTCGACCACGCCCGCGCGCTCGAGGGGCACCCCGACAACGTGGCCGCGGCGCTGCTGGGCGGGATCGTGGTCTGCGGCGACGGCGCGCCGCTGCGCATCGAGCCGGCGCAGGGTCTGGAGGGCGTGATCGCCATCCCGCCCCATCCGGTGTCCACGGCCGAGGCCCGGGCCGCGCTGCCCGCGGAGGTACCCGTCGCCGACGCCGTGTTCAACGTGGCCCACGCCTCGCTGCTGATGCTCGGCCTGGCGCGGTCGGACTTCTCGCTGATCGGGCGCGGCCTGGCCGACCGGATGCACCAGGACCGGCGGGCCGCGCTCTACCCGCGCTCGATGGACCTGCTCGAGCGCGCCGGCGACCTGGGCGCCGTGGGGGCGACCATCTCGGGTGCGGGGCCGGCGGTCCTGTTCTGGTGCCAGTGGCAGCAGACGGGCGACGTGCTGGCCGCGCTGAACGCCGAGGCCGGCGACTGCGACGTGCTGCGGGTCAACTTCGCCCCGGGCGGGGCCGACGTGAGGGCGCTGGAGTGATCGTCCAGGCCGCGGGGGGCGTGATCGTGCGCGATTCGGAGCGGGGAACGGAGGTGTGCGTGGTCCACCGCCCGCACCGCGGCGACTGGTCGCTGCCCAAGGGCAAGCTGGACCCGGGCGAGGACTTCGAGGAGGCGGCCCTGCGCGAGGTCCTCGAGGAGACCGGAATCGAGTGCCGGCTGGAGACGGAGCTCGGCTCGGTGAACTACGAGGACCAGAAGGGACGCCCCAAGGAGGTCCGCTACTGGCGCATGGAAGTCGAGCACGACCCCGGCTTCACCCCGAACAATGAGGTCGACGAGCTGCGCTGGTGCACCCGCGAGGAGGCGCTCGACCTGCTCACCTACGAGCACGATCGCGCCCTCGTCGCGGACGAATGAGCTCCGCGGGGGAGCCGGCGCGAGCGTCGAAGGACTCCTTCCGCGCCGGCCTGAAGGCCGGCGTGCCCTTCGCGCTCGCCGGCGGCATCCTCTCGCTGTCCTTCGGCGTGCTGGCCAAGGAGGTCGGCCTCGGCGCGCCGGCCGCCATCCTGATGTCGCTGATCGTGTTCGCGGGCTCGGCCCAGTTCGCGGCGGTGGGGATCCTGGCCGCCGGTGGTGGGCTGCCCGCCGCGCTGCTCGCGGCTGCCCTGGTCAACGCCCGCTTCCTGCCCATGGGCGTGGCTCTGGCGCCCTATCTGCCCGGGGGCGCCCTGGCGCGAGCGATCCAGGGCCAGCCGGTGGTCGATGCCTCCTGGGCGCTGGCCCAGGACGCCGAGGGGCGCTTCGACCGCCACTACCTGTTCGGAGCCACTGCGGTCCAGTACGCCACGTGGCAGACCGGCACGGTTCTCGGGGCCCTGGTGGGCACGGGCGGGATCGACCCGCAGTCGCTGGGGCTGCAGGCGATCTTCCCGGCCTTCTTCCTGGTGCTGCTGATCGAGGAGCTGCGCCAGCCGGGGCGGTTCGGCGTGGCGCTGGTGGGCGCGGCGATCGCGCTGGCGCTGGTCCCGTTCACCCCCGCCGGCGTGCCCGTCCTGGCCTCGAGCCTGGCGGCACTCGTGGGCCTGCGCCGGCACGCGAGGGCCACGCCTTGAGCGGCGGGGCCGCCGCACTGGTGGCCGGCTGCGCGGTGATCACCGCCGCGATCAAGGCGGTCGGCCCGGTGGCCTTCGGCGGCCGGCCGTTGCCCCCGGCGGTCGCCTCGGTCGTGGGCCTGCTGGCCCCACCGCTGCTGGCGGCGCTGGTGGTCACCCAGAGCCTGGCCGACGGCAAGCACCTGACCGCGAACGCCACCACGGCGGGGGTCGCCGTTGCGGGCCTGGCCGCGTGGTTTCGGGCGCCGGTGGTGGCGTGCGTGGGGCTGGCGGGGGCGGTGGCCGCGGCCGGCCACGCGCTGGGCTGAGCACGCCTCGCCCCGGGTGTGGGGCGACATTCCTTGCGTATAGACGGTCAAGTCGCCCCACCTGAGCTCGGAGGGCCCCTCGCTAGCCTCGATCCATGGCCTCTGAACCCCTGCTCCTGAGCGTGCTCGACCAGTCGCCGGTGTCCGAGGGCTCGACCGCTGCGCAGGCACTGCGCGACACGATCGAGCTGGCCAGGCTGACCGACCGGCTCGGCTATCACCGCTACTGGGTGGCCGAGCACCACGGCGGACCGATGCTGGCCGGCCCGAGCCCGGAGGCGCTGATCGGGCCGATCGCCTCGGCCACCGAGCGGATCCGCGTGGGCAGCGGCGGGGTGATGCTTCCCCACTACAGCCCGTTCAAGGTGGCCGAGACCTTCTCGCTGCTCGCCGGCCTGTTCCCCGAGCGCATCGACCTGGGCATTGGCCGCGCCTCGGGCACCGACCCGATGACCACGCACGCGCTCCAGCGCGACCGCTCCCAGGCGCCGCCCGACGACTTCCCCCAGCAGCTGGCGGAGCTGCTGGCCTACCTGGAGGAGCGGCTGCCGGCGTCGCATCCCTTCGCGCGGCTGGCCAAGGTGCTGCCAGGGCGGCCCGAGCGGCCCGCGCCGTGGCTGCTGGGCTCCTCGCACCAGAGCGCGCTGTGGGCCGGTGAGACCGGTCTGCCCTACGCGTTCGCCGACTTCATCAATCCCGGCGGCGCCGAGATC
>JBBREO010000084.1:0-9700 GCA_038202855.1 Solirubrobacterales bacterium | reverse complement strand
GCGCTCGAGAAGGAGATCGGCGCCAACGGCGGCCGGGCGATCGCGATCGAAGCCGACGTGACCGATCGGGGGCAGGCCGAGGCGGCCGTGCAGCGGACCGTGGATGAGCTCGGCTCGCTCGACGTGCTGGTCAACAATGCGGGCGTGATGCTGCTCGGCCCGATCGTCGACGCCCCGGTCGAGGAGTGGGAGCGGATGATCGAGCTGAACGTGCTCGGGCTCATGTACTGCGCCCACGCGGCCACCCCCCACCTCCTCGAAGCCGCCGAGAACGGCTCGCGCCGCGTGGCCGACATGGTCAACATCTCGTCGGTGGCCGGCCGCCAGGTGCGCAACGGCAGTGGCGTCTACAACGCGTCCAAGCACGCGGTCGGCGCGTTCAGCGACTCGCTTCGCCAGGAGGTGACCAAGCGCCACCTGCGCGTGTCGCTCGTGGAGCCGGGCGCGGTGTCCACCGAGCTGGTGGACCACAACCGCGACGAGGTGCGCGAGACGATCGAGAAGCGCTTCGCCGACATGGTGCGCCTGGAGGCCGAGGACATCGCCGATGCGATCGCCTACATCGTCACACGCCCGCGCCACGCGGCGGTCAACGAGCTACTGATCCGCCCGACCGAGCAGAACCAGTAGCTCGCCAGTCCATCCTCGACCTGGAGGAGCGCGGCGAGGTGCGCAGCGACGTGGCCCAGGAGGTCATCCGGCGACTGGACCTCGGCTCGGCCCGTCTGCGCCACTGACTCTCAGGCGGCAACCTTCAGCAGCGTCTTGCCCACCGTCTGGCGCGCCTCGATCGCGGCGTGGGCCTCAGCCGCTCGCTCGAGCGGAAAGGTCTGCCCGATCAGCGGGCGCAGCCGCCCCGAGGCGGCCAGGCGCAGCGCGGCGCGCGACAACTCCCGCGACGTCTCGGGCGTGGCCCCCGAGCCGCGGACCAACCGGACGCCGCGCTCGCGCGCCTGCGCTTCGGAGACGGCGGTGAAGCTGCCTGCCGCCATCCCGAACGAGCAGTGCCGCCCTCCGGGCCCGAGCAGCTCGAACGCCTCGCTACCGAGCTGGCCGCCCACGCCGTCGAAGACCACGTCAACCGCCCCCTCCTCCGCGCGCACGCGCTCCGCCCAGCCGGGCCGGTGGTAGTCGAAGGCGGCGTCGGCGCCCAGCTCACGGGCCAGCGCCAGCTTGCGCGCGCCGCCGGCGGCAGCCACCACCCGCGTCCCCGCGTTGTGGGCCAGCTGGACCAGCAGGCTGCCCACGCCGCCGGCCGCCGCCAAGACCACGGCGGTCTCCCCGCGAGCGGGACGGGCGGTGCGCATCAGCCCGACCGCCGTGCGCCCGTCGGCCAGGAGGGCCAGCGCCGCATCCAGCTCCAGCTCGGCCGGTACGTCGAGCGGCTCTGCGGCCGGGACCGCCACCTGTCCGGCGTACCCGCCGGCGCCACCCGTGGTGCTGACCACCCGCCGCCGCCCCACGCGTCCGGCCACTCCGTTGCCGGGCACCCAGGGAAGCGAGGGTGCCATCGAGGGGTGCGGCGGACGCCCCGCGCGCACCTGTGTCTCGACGAAGGTCACGCCGGCCCACTCCACGTCGATCACCAGCCCGTCGGGCCCGGGAACCGGCGCTGTCAGGCGGCTGGGTTCGAGCACCTCCGGTGGGCCGAACTCCCTCACCTCGATGGCGGTCACAGCTTCCATCGCACCATGGTGCAACCTCAAGCGCACTTGAAGTCAAGGCCCACGTGTGCTCTCCTGGTCGGCCGTGGCCGAGAACCTCACCATCGGCGAGCTCTCCGCCCGCAGCGGCGTGGCCGCCTCCGCCCTTCGCTACTACGAGGAGCGCGGGCTGATCGCTCCCGAGCGCACCGGCGCCTCGCACCGGCGCTACGCGCGGCCGGTCCTGCGCAGGGTGGCCTTCATCGTCTTCGCTCAGCGCGTGGGCTTGAGCCTGGAGGAGGTGGGCCAGGAGCTGGCGCGCCTGCCCGCCGACCGCGTTCCCCGCCGCCGCGACTGGGCCAAGCTGTCCAGCAAGTGGTCGGCCCGCATCGACGACCGGATCGCCGAGCTGGAGCGGCTCAAGGCGGGCCTGACCGAGTGCATCGGCTGCGGCTGTCTGTCCCTGGCCCGCTGCCGGCTGGCCAATCCGGACGACCGCGTGGCGGCCACGGGCTCCGGTCCGCGCTATTGGCGCGGCGAGGCGAGGCCCGCCGGATAGGCTGCCCGGCCGTGGACGTCCCCGCCGGATTCGAGCCCTTCCCCGACCAGGGTCCCTTCCTCCAGGTGATCGGGCCCGTGCACGTCCTGCGCGAGGGCGACGAGCTGGTGCTCGGGCTGCGCGCCGAGGAGCGCCACACCAACCACCGCGGGACGGTGCAGGGCGGCCTGCTGTCCACGTTCGCCGACTTCGCGCTGGGTCGCGCGATCGAGGCGGACGCCGACGACGACCACGACCGCGCCACGGTCAGCCTGACAGTCGACTTCCTGAAGCCGGCCAACCCGGGTGACTGGATCGAGTCGCACACCAAGGTCGACCGGGTGGGCGGGACGCTCGCCTTCGCCGACTGCTCCCTGACCGTGGGCGACCGCGAGGTGGTGCGCTCGCGCGCGGTCTGGGTGGTGGCCGGCTAGTCAGGCCGCGCTGCGGTCCAGGCCGCGGCGCACGAGCACGGCCGAGGCGACGGCGATCACCGCCACGACTACCAGGAAGGTGATGATCGCCGTGCGCAGGTCGGTGAGCTGGGCCATCACGCCGACGCCCAGCGATGGAACCGAGATCGCCGTGTAGAGAACCACCAGCAGCGCGGCGTTGGCCTCCGCGCGGCGGTCCTCGGGCGCGGCGCCGTTGACCTCCCCCACGGCCGCGGCCAGGGTCAGCCCTACGGCCAGGCCCCCCGCCAGCGCGGCGGCGATCGTCGCGCCGAGCGTGTCGGTGGCCACCGCCACCGCGGCCAGCACCAGCCCCCCCGGCAGCGCCAGCGAGCCCAGCCGCAGCGAGCGCTCGTCGCCCAGCCGGGCCACGCACATCGCGCCCACGGCCGTGGCCAGGAACACCGAGCCGCCGACCAGCCCGATCACCGCGGGCGAGTCGATCCCCACCTCGGCGCGCAGGAAGCTCGACGACAGCGCGGCGAAGAATCCCTGCACCGCCAGCGCTCCGAACACGCCGGGCGCCACGCGCAGGAAGGCGGCCCGCGCCTCGGGCGGGACCGCTATCCGCTGCGGGCGAAGGCGCGCGCCGGCGGTATTCCCGCCGGAGTCGGGCAGGCGCAGGATCAGCACGGCCGAGAGACCGAGCAGCACGATGTGGGTCCAGTAGGGCACCTGTAGCGGCCTGGCCACCCACTCGGCCAGCACGCCGGCGATCAGCGGCCCGGATCCCAGCCCGATCATCTGCGCGATGCTGCCCCAGCGCGAGCCGGCCAACCGGCCGCCGGGAGCCAGCTCCGCCGCCGCGGCGATGCTCGCGGCGGCCAGGATCCCGACCGAGATCCCGGACAGCGTGCGGGCCACCAGGATCAGGCCGAGCCGCTCTACCAGCGAGAACATCACGGCACTGAGGGCGCCGATGGCCAGGCCCCCGAGCAGCACCCGGCGACGGCCGAGCTCGTCCGAGGCGCGGCCGAAGGCGACCAGCGCGAAGGTCGTGCCCAGCGCGTAGGCGGCGTAGACGGCGGTCACGACCAGCGTGGACCAGCCCAGCTGCTGCTGATAGATCCCGTAGAGCGGCGTGGGTATCGTGCCGCCCACGAAGGCGAGGACGGTGGCCAGGCCGAGCACCAGGGCTGGCCCGCGCGCGGCGGGCGCTTGGACGGAGGCCATGCCTCCGACTTAAGCAGCGGCGCTGGGCGAGGTCAGCTCGCGTCGGGCGCGTCGTCGGGCGCGTCGAAGCCGTCGCCCACGTCGGAGCCGTCACCCTCGTCGCCGAGGTCGTCAGCGGGCTGGTCCTCGTCCGTGCTCACGTCGTCCTCGGTCTCGGAAGGGTCCTCGGCCTTCTCGTGCACGCGGGCGATCCTCGTGGCCACCCAGCCCCCGTGGCGACCGCGGCGGGCGCGGACCTTCACCGTGTCTCCGACACGCGGGGCGCGCCGGGCCGAGGGTCCCACGCGGATGCTCACCGTCGCGCGTCGGCCGTGGCGGATCCGGAACGAGCGCCGGTCGCGGGCTACCGCGGACACGGTGCCCTGGAAGCTGTGCGCCCTGGCCTTGTCCGGCTTGGCCGCGGCGGTGGGCGGCCCCAGCGCCGCGACGGCGACCAGGGCGAGGACCACGACAAGGGGAAGGGGGAGGCGCTTGGCGAGCATGAACACGGCATCGGCCGTTGCGGCGCTCGCCTTTCCGCGTCCCGCCCGGGACTAGGACAACCGGCCAGGTGGAGGCGCTACTTCACCACCAATTCGCCCTTCATCCCCTGGGCCTTGTGGCCGTCCACCGGGCAGTAGAACTCGTACTTGCCGGGCGTGAGCTTCACCGTCAGGTCGGCCTTCGACCCCTGGATCGTCTGGGTCTTCTTCTCGCTGCCCTTGCCCTCCACCACCAGGGCGTGGGGTACCTGGGATGAATTGGTGAAGGCGATCGTCGCCGTCCCCGCCTTGGCGTTCAGGGTCTTCTTGTCGAAGGCGAGCTTGCCGCCGGGGTCGGCGGCCACGGCCAGGGTCGCCCCCTTGGCCCCACCGCTCGTCGCGGGCGCCTGGGCGGTGGTCTTCTCCTTGGTCTTGGTGTCCGAGGACTTGTTGTCGCTGCCACACCCGGCGGCCAGGGCGGCCACCGCGGCGCCCAGCGCGAGGGCAGTTGCGAGATGACGAGATCGTGGCTTCATGCGCCCATCCTCCTCCCGCGGGGGTCCCGAGCGCATCGGGAAAATGGTCCTAGGACCTCCACACGACCGGGCGCGGGGGCGATGATGGGTGGGTGAGGGAACGCACCGCCGTGTGGCAGTTCGCCCTGTCGGGCCTGGTCAGCGTGCTGATCATCGGCCTGCTGGGCTTCTTCGCCTTTCGCGCCATCGCGCGCCAACAGGCGCTCGACCGGGCCAAGGACGTCACCCGCCTCACCGCCGCGGCCGTCGTCGAGCCGGCGCTGACGCCGGCCCTGCTGAACGGCGACCCGCAGGCGCTGGCGCGGTTCGACCGGCTGCTGCGGCGCGGAGTGCTCGCCCACTCGAATGTGGTCCGGGTGAAGCTGTGGACCCCGGGAGGGCGGATCGTCTACTCCGACGAGCGGCGGCTGATCGGCCGACGGTACCCCTTGGACAAGGAGGAGCGTTCGGCGCTGCGCACCGACCGCGTCGTGGCCGAGGTGAGCGACCTGGGTCATCCCGAGAACCGCTTCGAGCGGGGCCGCGGGGAGCTGCTCGAGGTCTACCTCCCCGCGCACATGCCCGACGGTCGGCCGCTGCTGTTCGAGTCCTACCGCCCCACCGCCGCCATCAGCGGAAGCACGCGAGATCTGACGCACGCCTTCATCCCGGCGCTGCTGGGCGGGCTGATCATGCTCCAGCTGGTGAACCTCCCGCTGGCCCGGGCGCTGGTGGGGCGGGTGCGGCGCGCGCAGGAGGAGCGCGCGGCCTACCTCCAGGCAGCCATGAACGCGTCCGAGCGCGAGCGCCGCCGGATCGCCGCGGACCTGCACGACGGCGTGGTCCAGGACGTGAACGGCCTGTCGCTGTCGATGGCCGCCGAGTCGCGTGCGGCCGGGGCCCGCGGCGAGACGCAGGCCGCCGCCCGGCTGCGCGACATGGCCGCGTCGGGGCGCCAGCTCACCCGCGGCCTGCGCAACGCGCTGGTCGACATCTACCCGCCCACGCTGCACCGGGAGGGGCTGCGCCCGGCGCTGGCCGACCTGGCCGAGAGCGTAGGCCGCCGCGGCCTCGAGACCGAGGTGCGTATCGACGAGGACCTGGCCCTGGCCCCCGACGTGGAGGCGCTGCTGTTCCGGGTCGGGCAGGAGAGCATGCGAAACGTGGTCAGCCACGCCGGCGCCGAGCACGTGCGCCTCGAGGTGCACCGCGAGAACGGCCACGCGGTGCTCACGGTGAGCGACGACGGCCGCGGCTTCGAAGCCGCGAACGGCGCGCGGGCACCGCTGGCCAACGGTCACCTCGGCCTGCCGGCGCTGCGGGCGCTGACCGAGGACGCGGGCGGGAGCTTCGCCGTCGAGTCCACACCGGGCCGGGGCACCACCGTGCGAGCGCGGGTGCCGGCGCCGTGATCCGCGTCTGCCTGGTGGACGACCACCCCACCTTCCGGGCCGGCTTGCGCGCATTGCTGGAATCGGCCGGGATCGAGGTGGCGGGCGAGGCGGCCGGGGGCGGCGCGGCCGTGGACTGCGTGGTCGAGCACGCGCCCGACGTGGTGCTGATGGACCTGGCCATGCCGGAGGTGGACGGCGTGGAGGCGACCCGCCGGCTCTCGGCGCAGTCCCCCGGCACGCCGGTGGTCGTGCTCACCTCCTTCTCCGACCGCCCGCGGATCGTGGACGCGCTCGACGCCGGAGCGGTCGGCTACCTGCTCAAGGACGCCGACCCCGACGAGCTGGTGCGGGGCGTCCAGGCCGCCGCCGCTGGCCAGGCGCCGCTGGACCCCCGGGCGGCCCGCGAGGTGCTGGCCGCCCGCCTGGGTCCCGCCCGCGCCGAGGCGCTCTCCGCTCGGGAGGCCGACGTGCTGCGCCTGGTGGCCGGCGGGCACCCGAACAAAGTGATCGCGCTGCGCCTGGGGATCAGCGAGAAGACGGTGAAGAACCACCTCTCGACCGTCTTCCAGAAGCTGGGCGTGACCGACCGTACCCAGGCTGCGCTGTGGGCCCACCGCCACGAGGGCGAGCTGGGCGCCGCCTAGAGCCTGATCTCCACGGCCACCTCGTAGTTCTCGACCGAGATGCGCTTGCCCGCATCATCCGAGCTCGGATTCATCGAGTTGAGGGCCTCATCTCCTTTGCGGAGATCCTCCTCGGTCTCGAACAGGGCGATCCCGAGACTGGTGCCCGAGTCCGGGTCGATGAGCATCGTGAAGCCCTTCGCGGGCACGCCCTCCGGCGGTCCCGGCTGGCCCTTGATCTCCTCGGCGCTCCGGCGGAGCGCATCGGCCTGCGCTCCTTCCCATCTGGCTACGCGCGCGTACATGAATGCCTCGCTTCGGTAGGGGATTGCGACCCTAAGCCGCGCCACCCCTCGTGTCCAGCTGCTCCAGCAGCCAGCGCGCGTGGGTGACGATCCGATCCACGTCGTAGTGGTCGGGGTCGGTGAGCAGGAGGCGCGCGCCCTCGTCGGAGAAGGCGCTGAGCATCCGCGCCGTCAGCTCGGGATCGGGCGACTCGCGGCCGGGCCCGAAGCCCGGCTCCACGTTGCGGGCGAGCTGGGCTACGATCGCGCTGCGCCCCCAGGCGATGCGCTCGTGCAGCGACTCCGGCGCACCCTCGTGGGGCATCAGCACCAGCCGCCAGGTGCCGGGGTCCGCGGCCACCGCCTCGAGGTAGCCGCGCAGGGATGTGAGCAGCGCCTCGACCGGGTCACCCGCGCCCAGGTCGTAGTCGATCACCGAGTCCAGCTGGGCGATCGAGCGCTGGGTCTCGCGGTCGACCAGCGCCTCGAGCAGGCCGTCGAGATCGCCGAAGTGGCCGTAGACGATCGGCCGGCTGATGCCCGCCGCGCGGGCCACGCCCTCGATCGAGGCTGCGTGGAATCCGTGCGCGGCGACGATCTCCTTCGTCACGTCGAGCAGCTGCTCGCGCCGCTGTGGGGCGGCCATCCGCGCCGATCTCTCCGTGTGCACCGTCACGCTTGACATGTACCTTACACCACCGTAAGTTACGTCACTGTAAGCAGACCGAGAGGCAAGGGAGAGGACCCCATACCGATGAGCGCCGTGAGCACCAGCCCCAGCACCCAGGACGACTCCGCCACGCTCCCCGAGGAGGTCGACGTTCTGGTGATCGGCGCGGGCTTCTCGGGCCTGGGCACCGCCATCCGGCTCAAGCAGGAGGGCTACACCGACTTCGTCGTGCTCGAGCGCGGCGAAGACGTGGGCGGCACCTGGCACTTCAACACCTACCCCAACTGTGGCTGCGACGTGCCCTCGCACCTCTACTCCTTCTCCTTCGCGCCCAACCCCGACTGGACGCGCACCTACTCGAAGCAGCCCGAGATCCGCGACTACCTCCAGCGCACCGCCGACGAGTTCGGCATCCGCCCCTACGTGCGCACCAACACCACCGTCGAGTCCGCCGCCTGGGACGAGGACGCCGGCCGCTGGACCGTGCACACCGACCGCGGCGAGGTGCGCGCGCGGATGCTGGTGGCCGGGATGGGGCCGCTGGCCGAGCCACGCATTCCAGACATCCCCTGCCTCGAGGACTTCGGCGGCGAGGTGATGCACTCCGCCCGCTGGAACCACGACTACGACCTGAAGGGCAAGAAGGTGGCCTCGATCGGCACGGGCGCCTCGGCGATCCAGTACGTGCCCGCCATCCAGCCCGACGTGGAGCAGCTGTACGTCTTCCAGCGCACCCCGCCGTGGGTGCTGCCCCACACCGACCGGCCGATCTCCTCCTTGGAGCGCCGGATACACGAGCGCTTCCCCGCCCTGCGCAAGGCGGTGCGCGGGTTCGTCTACACGGCGCGTGAGACCAACGTGGTGGCCTTCGTCAAGCAGCCCAAGCTGATGGGGCTGATCGAGAAGCTGGCCAAGAAGCACATCGAGCGCTCGGTGCCCGACCCCGAGATGCGCAAGAAGGTCACGCCCGACTACACCATCGGCTGCAAGCGCATCCTCCCCTCCAAGCTCTGGTACCCGGCCCTGAGACAGGACAACGTGGAGCTGGTGACCGTGGGCGTGGAGAAGGCCACGGCCACCGGCGTCGTGGACGCCGACGGCGTGGAGCGCGAGGTCGACGCGATCATCTTCGGCACCGGCTTCCAGGTGACCGACATGCCGGTGGGCAAGGCGCTGAGGGGCCGCGACGGAAAGACGCTCGACGAGACCTGGAAGGGCAGCCCCAACGCCTACCTGGGCACCTCGATCCCCGGCTTTCCCAACCTGTTCCTGATGCTCGGCCCCAACACCGGGCTGGGGCACAACTCGATGATCTACATGATCGAGTCCCAGATCGCCCACGTGATCGACGCGCTGGCCGAGATGGGCAGGCGCGGCGCCGACACCGTGGAGGTGCGCGAGGACGTGGCGCTCGAGTTCAACCGCGAGGTCGACAAGCGCCACGAGGGCGCGGTGTGGAACTCGGGCTGTGCCTCCTGGTACCTCGACGACACCGGTCGCAACGCCACCCTGTGGCCCGACTGGACCTTCCGCTTCCGCCAGCGCACGGCCCACTTCGACCCGGACAAGTACTCCCTCACCAACCACTCCTCCGGGCGCGAGCCGGTGGCGGCATGAAGCGCAAGCAGCCGGCTCGGCCGGGTGCGCAGCGACCCTTTCCGAAGCGCGTGATCATCACCGGCGCCGCGGGGGGCATCGGGTCGGCGGCCAGCGCGGAGCTGCGCCGCCAGGGCGCCACGGTGGTCGGGCTCGACCTGCACGGCGACGGCGACCAAGTGCTCGAGTGCGACGTGCGCGACCAGGAAACGGTCGACCGGGCCGTGGCCGCGGCGATCGAGAAGCTGGGCGGCGGAGTGGACGTGGTGATCAACAACGCCGGCGTCGGGGACCCCCAGTCGGCCGGCAAGGCGCCCGACGACAAGGCGCTGGCGGTGATCGACATCAACC
>JBBREO010000083.1:0-9711 GCA_038202855.1 Solirubrobacterales bacterium | reverse complement strand
GGGTTGACCTCGCGGGTCAGGACGTGGCGAAGCCCCGAGGGCGTCTCGAAGCCCGCGGCGCCCACGGCGACGGGATAGGAGCGGTCGTAGCGCAGGCGGCGAAAGACGCGCAGGCGGTGGCCACCGCGGTCGACGGTGAGGATCGCGCGGTTTCGCCGGCGCAGGTCGATCAGCCGCACGGCCGGACGGACGCGCCGCAGGCGGGGCCGGATGCCGCGATCGAGGGTTGGGTCGAGGATCCGCCGGAGCAGTGCGCGCTGAAGCCGTCCCGGGTCGATCCGGCGGCCGTACCTCGCCCGGCGGCCCCGGATCCGCCGCACCGTGATCCGGATGTGTGCGTTGCGCGGCCGGCGTGAGGTCACTCGGGTGGCGCGGCGCACGAAGGCCGACAACGACGCGGCGCGGTAGCCGATCACCGGTCTCACGCGCCGCCCGCGCCGGGCCTTCAGCGCCCGCCGGGCGGTGGAGAGCTCGTGGAAGCGCAGGTGTAGGCGCCCGGTCGTGAGCACGTAGGCGCGGCGGCCTATGACGGCCCGCAGCCGCCGCTGGGCGCGGGGCTGGGCCAGCCGGCGCAGCTTCGCCGCCGCCTCGGCGACCGTGAGCCCCTCCAGGGCCACGCCGACCGAAGTCACCCCCGCGGCGATGCGCGGCTGGGGGGCCGGGGAAGCAGGCGGGGTGGTGGGTACCGGAACCTGCGCACCGGCGCCGCTGGTGGCCGCGAGGCAGAAGGCAGCGGCCATCGCTGCGACGACGCACTTGGGCATGGAGCCAGGGTACGCCGACGGCTGCGTTCACACGACTGCAGCAAGATCGCCCTCAGAGGCGGATACTTTCCGGCCATGGTCCGCCCCGCCTGGCTGCTCATCTGCACGGCCCTCTGCCTCGCCGCCCTGGCCGCTGCGCTTCCGGCGGTTGCAGCCGCGGCGCCGCCGCCGATCAGGCACGTGTGGATCGTGGTGCTGGAGAACGAGAACGCGTCAGACACCTTCGGGCCGAACTCCGATGCCCCGTACCTGGCCCGCACGCTGCCCAGCCAGGGCGTGACGCTGCCCAACTACTTCGCCACGACCCATCTGAGCCTGGGCAACTACATCGCGATGGTCAGCGGTCAGGCCTCGAACCCCCAGACCCAGTCCGACTGCCAGTTCTTCACAGACTTCAGCCCGGGCCTCATCGACGCCGAAGGCCAGGCAGTCGGCCAGGGGTGCGTCTACCCGGGCGGCGTGAAGACGATCGCCAACCAGCTCATCGATAAGGGGCTGAACTGGAAGGGCTACATGGAGGACATGGGCAACAACCCGGCCCAGTCGCCCACCTGCCGGCACCCCGCAATCGGCGCGCGCGACGACACGCAGAGCGCGAAGGTGGGCGACCAGTACGCGGCCCGGCACAACCCGTTCGTGTACTTCCACTCGATCATCGACACCGGCCTCTGCTTCGCCCGCGACGTGCCGCTGGACCGTCTGCCCGGCGACCTGGCCTCGGGCGCGACGACTCCCTCCTACTCGTTCATCACCCCCAACCTGTGCAACGATGGGCACGACGAGCCCTGCGTGGACGGGCGCCCGGGAGGCCTGAAGAGCGCCGACGCCTTCCTGCGCAGCTGGATCCCGCGCATCACCGGCTCGCGCGACTACCGAGACGGCGGCCTGGTGATCGTGAACTTCGACGAGGCCGAGGCCGGCCCGGGTGGCCACGCCGATTCTTCGGCGTGCTGTGGCCAGAAGCCCGGCCCCAACACCCCCAACGCGGGCGGTCCCACCCCCGGACCCGGCGGCGGGCGCACCGGCGCCGTGCTCCTCTCGCCCTACATCAAGGCCGGCACGGTGAGCACCACGCCCTACAACCACTACTCCCTGCTGCGCAGCACGGAGGAGATCTTCGGCCTTGGCTACCTGGGCTACGCGGGCCAGGCCGGACTACGAGCGTTCGGGTCCGACGTCTACAGCGCTTCGGCGGCGCGGCGCGACCGGCTCGCCCCGCGGCTGCGCGTGACCGGCGTGCCCCGCAGGCGCTGCGTGCGCCGCGGCTTCCGCGCCAGGGTGCGCGTCCGCGAGGGCTCGCGCCTGCGGCGGGGAGCCCTGTTCCGCGACAGGCGCCGCCTGCGCTCCACGAGAAAGAAGCGCTACAGCGTGGTGGTGCATACCTCCGGGCTGCGCCGCGGGCGCCACAAGGTGCGCGTGGTGGCCGTCGACGCCGCCGGCAACCGCCGCGCCGTGACGCGGCGCTTCCGCCGCTGCGGCTGAGCCGAAGCGGCGCACGGTCCAGGAGTGGCCCGTAGCGTCCGATAGGACCCCATGACGGCCGGTGCCCCCTCAGGCGGATCGCTGCTGCGCGCGCTGCTCGGCGACGGCGGAGACCCCGACGCCACCCTGGACATGGGCAAGGCCGAGCGCATGGGCGGCCTCTTCTGGGCGCTCGGGGGACTGATCACCGCGCTGATGCTGCCCTTCGCGCCCCCGACCGAGGCCATCGGGTGGCCGGGCTGGATCGTCGCGGGGGTGGGCATCGCGGGGTGCGTCGGGGTCGCCATCCGGCGCTTCGATGACCGGGTGATCCCCGACCTCGACGAGATCTTCGTGGCCGGCTGCGTGGGCCTGGCGGGCATCGCCGCCCTCGAGTGGCTGGGCGGGGGCCGCAACTCGCCGTATGACCAGCTGTTCGTGCTGCCCGCCATCTACGCCGCGGCCATCCACGGAGGCCGGCGCGTGCTCGTGTTCCTGACGGCCGTGGTTCTGCTCGCGGCCCTGCCGGTGACCTACGAGGATCTATCGCGTGAGGCGGTGGTGGATCTGGCCGGGCAGATCGTGATGCTGCTCGCGCTGGCCCTGGTCGGGCGGGTGCTGATCACCAACCTGCGGGTGCAGCGGGGGCAGCTCATGCGGGCCCAGCAGGAAGCCGAGGGCCTGGCGCGGCGGGACGCCCTGACCGGGTTGGGAAATCGCCTTGCCTTCCAGGAGGCACTGAAGCGCGAGGTCGAGCGCACGCGGCGCTCGGGCGGCGCGTTGAGCGTCCTGCTCGGCGACGTGAGGAACTTCAAGAACGTGAACGACACGCTGGGCCACGTCCGCGGCGACGAGTGCCTGAGGCTGGTGGCCCGGCGGATCGAGGCGTCCGCGCGCGCTAACGAGGAGTGCTTTCGCTGGGGCGGCGACGAATTCGCCGTGGTGCTGCCCGACACGCGCGCGGAGGAGGCGACGGTCGTGCGTGAGCGCCTGTCCGGCGACCTTGGCGAGGGCAGCGGGCTGCGGCTCGAGCTGACCTGCGCCGTGGCCTCGCTCGCCGAGGGCGGCGGGCCGGACGACCTGCTCCAGGAGGTGGACCGCGTGCTCGTGGGCCTCAAGGGCGACGGGCGCTAGCCGCGTGGCAGCCCGGGCGCTCGTCTTCGACGTATTCGGCACGCTGGTGGACTGGCGCACGGGGATCGCCGAGGCGTTCCGCGCCAGCGGGCTGGCGGGCGATCCCGAGAAGCTCGCCGACGACTGGCGCGGGCGCTTGGTCCCGATCCTCGGCGAGGTCAACGACGGCTCACGGCCGTGGGGGGACTTCGATGAGCTCCACCACGTAACCCTCGACGACCTTCTTACCGAGCGCGACACGGACCTGGCCGCCGAGCGCCGGGCGGGCCTGGTCGCCGCCTGGCACCGGCTCGACCCGTGGCCCGACGTGCGGGAGGGCCTGGACATGCTGCGCGCCGAGCGCCTGGTCGCAACGCTCTCCAACGGCCACATTCCCCTGCTCGTGGACCTGGCACGTCACGGCGACCTGCGCTTCGACTGCATGTTCTCGGCCGAGCTGGCCGGCCGCTACAAGCCGGATCCCGAGATCTACCTCACCGCGGCCCGGCTGCTCCACATCCAGCCCGCCGAGCTGATGCTGGTGGCCTCCCATCCCTGGGATCTGGCGGGTGCACGCAGGGCCGGCCTGCGTACGGCGCTGGTGGACCGGCCGCTCGAGTACGGCCGCGGGTCCGAGGCACGCAACGACCCCGACGCCGACGAGTCGGTCGGCGACCTGCTGGAGCTGGCTGGACGGCTGTGACGCTTAGAGCGGGATGTTGCCGTGCTTGCGCTTGGGCCCGGCGACGCGCTTGGTCTCCAGCGTCTGGAGCGCCTTGATCAGCTTGGGACGGGTCTCGTGGGGCTCGATCACGTCGTCGATGTAGCCGCGCTCGGCCGCCGCGTAGGGGTTGGCGAAGCGGGCCTTGTAATCGTCCATCAGCTTCTGGCGGCGCTCGTCGGGGGTGGGTGATGAGGCGATGTCGCGGCGGTAGATGATGTTCACCGCTCCCTCGGGGCCCATCACCGCCACCTCGGCCTGGGGCCAGGCGAAGTTGAAGTCGGCCAGCATGTGCTTGGAGTTCATGACGTCGTAGGCGCCGCCGTAGGCCTTGCGGGTGACCACGGTGAGCTTGGGCACGGTGGCCTCGGTGAAGGCGTAGAGCAGCTTGGCCCCGTGGCGGATGATCCCGCCCCACTCCTGCGAGGTGCCGGGCAGGAAGCCGGGCACGTCGGTGAAGGTCACGATCGGAACGTTGAAGGCGTCGCAGAAGCGCACGAAGCGCGCCGCCTTCTCCGAGGCGTCGATGTCGAGCACGCCGGCCATCTGGGCGGGCTGGTTGCCCACGATGCCCACCGGCTTGCCGCCCAGACGAGCGAAGCCGATGATGATGTTCATCGCGAAGTGCTCCTGCACCTCGAAGAAGTCGCCGTCGTCGAAGATCCGCCCCACCACGTCGCGCATGTCGTAGGGCTTGTTGGGGGAGTCGGGCACGATCGTGTCCAGCTCCTCGTCCATCCGGTCGTGCGGGTCGCCGGAGTCCATCTTGGGCGGCTGCTCGAGGTTGTTCTGGGGCAAGAAGGACATGAAGTAGCGCACGTCCTCCAGGCACGACTCCTCGTCCTCGGCGGCGAAGTGGGCCACGCCGGACTTCTGGTTGTGGGTCATCGCCCCGCCCAGCTCCTCGAACTCGACCTCCTCGCCCGTGACCGTCTTGATCACGTCGGGGCCGGTGATGAACATGTGCGAGGTCTCCTTGACCATGAAGATGAAGTCGGTCATGGCCGGCGAGTACACGGCGCCACCCGCGCACGGGCCCATGATCAGCGAGATCTGGGGGATCACGCCCGAGCACTGGACGTTGCGCACGAACACGTCGCCGTAGGCGCCCAGGGACACGACGCCCTCCTGGATCCGCGCCCCGCCCGAGTCGTTGATGCCGATCACCGGGCAGCCGATCTTGGCCGCCAGGTCCATGATCTTCACCATCTTCTCGGCCATCACCTCGCCCAGCGAGCCGCCGAAGACGGTGAAGTCCTGGGAGAAGACGCAGACCGTGCGGCCGCCGATCGTGCCGTGGCCGGTCACCACCGCGTCTCCCCAGGGCCGGTTCTTCTGCATGTCGAAGTCCGACGTGCGGTGGCGGACGAAGGTGTCGAGCTCCTGGAAGGAGCCCTCGTCGAGGAGCTTGAGGATCCGCTCGCGCGCGGTCAGCTTCCCCCGGTCGTGCTGCTTCTCCTCGGCCTGGGGATTGGTGTGGGCGGCGGCCTCGCGCAGCTCCTTGAGCTGGTCGAGCTTCTCCTCGTAGGTCTCGGCGGCTTTCTGGCGCATGGGGCGCGGCATTCTACGGACGCCCGTTTGGCGGCGGGCCGCGGCGGCCCGGGCGCGGGCGCTCCGCTGCGCTCAGCCGCGCGAGAAGGGCCGGTGGTGGGCCGAGCCGAGGTTGTCCAGGGCGGTCTCGAGCACGGTCTGGGCCTGGGCGGGGCCCAGGGCGTCGCATTCGGGCTCGTACCAGGCGAGCGGCTCGGCGTGCGCGGGCTCTAAATCCAGCGTGCTCTCGGGCTCGGGCTCCGCGTGGCGCTGGCGGAAGAACCAGCGCCGCAGCCAGGTCTCGCGGGGCGGAGGGAGGTCCGACGGTTCGTCGGCCACGGCTTCCTCGACCGCCTCCGGCTCGGGGAGCGCCGCCGACAGCGTCACCTTGGTTCCCCATCCCGACGGCTCGAGCTCCACGGTGCCGCGGGCGTTGTCGCCCTCCCAGGCGACCGTGTGCTCGGGCTCGAGCCGGCTGATGGCTATCTCGCCGAACTCGCCCAGGTGGCGAGCCAGGCTCTCGACCTCGCTCACCTCGCTCCACAACTCGGGGGGCGACTTGACCAGGGTGCGGTTCACGCTGAGATCAGGCATCGGGGATCCGGTTCGCTCGCGCCCGGGGGAGTCCTTCCGCGTGAAACGGCGTGGGTCAGGACTTGCGGGGCGCGAGGCCCATGCGCAGGGCGCCGATCGTCTGGAGCATCGCGTGGTGGGCGGCCGGTGCGATCCCCGTCAGGTTGGCGAAGCCGTGGGGCAGGGACCCGAAGCGCTGCAACGCGACGCTCACTCCCGCCTCGCGCAGGCGTCCGGCGTAGTCCTCGGCCTCGTCGCGGAGCGGATCGAAGCCCCCCGTGGCCACGTAGGCGGGCGGAAGGCCGGAGAGGTCCTCGGCCAGGCCCGGGGACACGCGCACGTCGGTCAGGTCGCCGCCCACCATGTAGTTGTCGCGGAACCAGTGGATGAGGGTCTCCGTGAGCAGGAAGTCCTCGCCGAACAGCTCGAACGACTCGCGCCGGCGCGTGAGGTCGACGGCCGGATAGATGAGCCATTGGAAGGCCGGCCCCCGGGCGCCCGCGTCGCGGGCCTGCTGGGCCACCACGGTGCCGAGGTTGCCCCCGGCGCTGTCGCCACCGACGGCGATCCGGTCCGCGTCCACGCCGAAGCGGTCGGCCTCGGCCAGCGCGAACTCGAAGGCGGCCTGGGCGTCCTGCGCCGCGGCGGGGAAGGGGTGCTCGGGGCCCATCCGGTAGTCCACCGACAGCACCGCCATCTCGGCGTGGTGGGCCACCAGCCGCGACGCCGTGTCGCAGGTGTCGGGGTCGCCCACCACGTGTCCGCCGCCGTGGTAGTGGACCAGCATGGGCAACCCGCCCTCGCGCGGCGGCGGCGAGTAGAGGCGGGCGGGGATGTCGCCCGCCGGGCCGGGGACGGTGAGCTCCTGGACGTCGTAGACCCGCACCGGCGGCGGCGCGATCGAGATGAACTGGCGCCGGTACTCCTCGCGCGCCCTGGGCACCGGCAGCTCGTGCAGCTCGGGCTCGCCGGCCAGCTTGCGGGCGGCCAGCATGAGCTGCACGTCGGGGTCGAGCGTCAGGCCATCGACCACGATCGGCTCGCCGCCCGACAGCTTGGGCTTGACCTTGGCCGGGAGCTTGTGCAGCGAGCGAGCGACGGCACCGGTGGCCCGGTCGGTGGCGGAGACCGGTGTGGTCGACCCCGAGCCCACTAGGCCTCCGAGTACTCGCCGAACTCCTCGCGCATGACGCCGCACACCTCGCCGATCGACGCCCTGTCCTTTAGCGCCGCTCGGATGGGCGGGATCAGGTTCCCCTCTCCCTGACACACCTCGCGCAGCTCCTCGAGCCGCTTGTCCACCACCTCCTGCTCGCGGTCGGCCTTGAACTGGCTCAGCCGCTCGACCTGCTCGCGCTCGGACTCGGGGTCGACCTTGAGGATCTCCACCTCGTCGACCTCGTCGGTCACGTAGTCGTTCACGCCGACCACGATGTCCTGCTTGAGCCGGTAGCGCTCCTCGTAGCCCCAGGCGGACTCCTCCACCTCGGCGCGGATGAAGGGGATGCACTCCACCGATCCACCCAGCTCGTCGACCTTGTCGATCAGGCCCTGGGCGCCGGCCTCGATCTGGTCGGTCAGGTTCTCCACGAAGTAGGAGCCGGCGAACGGGTCGACGGTGTCGGTGGCTCCCGACTCGGCGGCCAGGATCTGCTGGGTGCGCAGGGCGATCCGCGCCGCGGTCTCGCTCGGCAGCGCCAGGGCCTCGTCGAACCCGTTCGTGTGCAGCGACTGGGTGCCCCCGGCCACGGCCGCGAAGCCCTGCAGCGCCACCCGTACCACGTTGTTGTGGGGCTGCTGGGCGGCCAGGGTCACGCCGCCGGTCTGGGTGTGGAAGCGCATGGTCTGGGACTTGACGTTCTCGGAGCCGAAGCGCTCCCTCATGATCCGCGCCCACATCCGCCGGGCGGCCCGGAACTTGGCCACCTCCTGGAAGACGTTGTTGTGGCAGTTGAAGAAGAAGGCCAGCCGCGGACCGAACTCGTCCACCTCGAGGCCGGCGTCGAGCGCCGACTGCACGTAGGCGATCGCGTTGGCCAGCGTGAAGCCAACCTCCTGCACGGCCGAGCAGCCCTTCTCGCGCATGTGGTAGCCCGAGATCGAGATCGTGTTCCACTTGGGCACGTTCTCGCGGCAGTAGGCGAACAGGTCGGTGGTCAGCCTCATCGCGGGCACGGGCGGGAAGATGAAATTCCCGCGCGCGATGTACTCCTTGAGGATGTCGTTCTGGGTCGTGCCGCGCAGCTGCTTGGACTCCACGCCCTGCTCCTCGCCCACCAGCTCGTAGAGCAGCAGGAGCACCGACGCGGGGGCGTTGATCGTCATCGAGGTGGAGACCTCGTCGAGCGGGATGCCGTCGAACACCCGGCGCATGTCGTCGATGGTGTCGATCGCCACCCCGGTGCGTCCGACCTCGCCCTCGCACAGCGGGTCGTCGGAGTCGCGGCCGAGTTGGGTGGGCAGGTCGAAGGCCATCGACAGACCCGTCGAGCCGTTACGGATCAGGTAGTGGAAGCGCTCGTTGGTCTCCTTAGCCGACGCGTACCCGGCGTACTGGCGCATGGTCCAACGCCTCGACCGGTACATGTCCGGGTGGATCCCGCGCGTGAAGGGGTATTCGCCCGGCTCGCCCAGCTTCTGGTCGAGATCCCCTGGGGCGTCCTCGCGCCTGTAGACCGGCTTGACCTCGATGCCCGAGTCGGTGAACCGCCGCTCGTCGTCGGGGCCGACGATGGGGGCGATCGTGGGCTCGTGCTCGGGGGTGGTGGCCATAGAGGTCCAAGGATATGGGCCGTGGCGGGATTGGCCGTATCTCGCCTTACCATTGCCGCCGTGGAGGTCACCGTCCGCCTGTTCGCGATGCTGCGCGAGCGCGCGGGCGCCGGCGAGGTGGTGCTGGACCTGCCCGAGGGGGCACGGGTGGACGACGCGCTCTCGCGCCTGGGCGGCCTGGCCGAGGGCCTGCCGCTGGTGATGGCCGTCAACCGCGAGTACGCCCCTGGCGACCAGGTCCTGTCCGCCGGTGACGAGCTGGCCCTGATCCCGCCGGTGAGCGGCGGCGAGCGCGACGCTCCGGCCGTGCACGCCGCGGTCTGCGAGTCCCCGCTGTCGCTGGACGCGGTGACCGCCCGGGTGACCGACCCCCGCGCCGGCGCGGTGGTCACCTTCCAGGGCGTGACGCGGGAGGTCGACAGGCTGGAGTACGAGGTCTACGCACCCATGGCCACCGAGCGCATGGCCGCGATCGCGCTGGCGGCGGTGGAACGCCACGGGTTGTGCGCCGCGGCGGTGGAGCACCGTGTGGGCCACGTGCCGCTCACCGAGCCGAGCGTCGTGGTGGCCGCCTCCTCTCCCCACCGCGGCGAGGCCTTTGCCGGCGCCCGGGAGATCATCGACCGCGTGAAGGCCGAGGCGCCGATCTGGAAGAAGGAGATCGAGGGCGAGGACGGGCGCTGGGTGGAGGGACGAGCGCCGGGCCCCGCGCGTCGGCCCGACTAGGCATGCCTTACGCGGCCGGGCACGGCGCTCAGGGCGCGAACTCGCCGCCCT
>JBBREO010000082.1:0-9747 GCA_038202855.1 Solirubrobacterales bacterium | reverse complement strand
CCCGCCACGCCGATGGCCACGTCGGTCTGACCCAGCCGCCAGGCCCGGCCGAAGGAGTCGGCGACCACGACGGCGGGGGAGACCCCGAGCCGTCGCGCCAGCCCGGCGCGCAGCGCCCGGGCAGAGCGGTCGGGATCGGTTGGAAGCAGGACGACATCGTCGTCGCCGGCGTTGGAGCGATCGACCCCGGCGTTGGCGCACACGAAGCCGTGATGGGTCACGCAGATCAGGACGCCGTGGCTCGCGCGCAGCAGCTCGGCCGACTCGTCGAGGACCACCTGGACCACGCGCGGGTCCTTGTCCTGCTCGCCCGCCAGGTCCCGGGCCCGCGCTCCCGGCTCCACCTCGGCCAGCCGCCGCACCCGCCCCTCGGCCTTGGACACCACCTTGTGGGCCACGACGAGCACGTCGTCGGCGGTCACGCCCTCCGGGCAGGCAGCGGCCAGGAGGGCCACCAGGTCGTCCCCTGCGCGCACCTCGGGCAGCGCCCGGAGCGGGGTGGCCGAGATCGCCGTCAGCTCGCCGCCGGGAGGGACAGCCGTCGGAGGGCCGCGCGCGTGGCCGGCGCGCCGTCGGAGCGTCCATCCAGAGCGCGGGTCACGGCTGCCAGGTCGTCGGGGGTATCCACGTCGAGGACCAGGGAGGGGAGGGGCTCGACCGCGTAGTCCAACGCCGCCGCCCGGGCCGCGGCCTCGTGCCGGGCGAGGCTGTCGGGCCCGAAGGACGGGTCGATCGCATCGGGCGGGGACATCAGCAGCCCGTTGGTGCCGGTGCCGTGTCGGTCGGGGACGATCACGAGGCTCTCGGCGCGCGCGAGCAGGCCGGACAGCTCGGCCGGGTCGAGCAGCGGCGCGTCGCCCGGCACCAGCAGCACCCGCTCGAAGCCGCGCGCGCGGGCGTGGTCGATCCCGATCGCCGCCGCGGCGGACTGGCCCGCCTCGCGATCGTCGTGCAACACACGCACCCCGGGGCCGCCGTCGAGCGCGTTCGCGCTGACCACGACCACCTCGTCGAGCTCCGGGACGCGCGCCAGGGCGGCCAGCACGTCGGCCACCATCGCCCGCGCGAGGACGGCACGCGGTTCCTGGCCGACCAGACCGCCGAGCCGCTGCTTGGCAGCGCCGAAGCTCTTCACCGGCAGGATGGCGAGGGTGGCCGCCACGGATCTCAGGATGCCAGGGAGCGGGCGAACCCGACCACGTCGGTCGCCACCTGCCGGCGCTCGCGCGGCGTGGCCATCAGCGTGTCGGTGCGAAGAGCCGGCAGGCCCTCAACCGGCTCGTCGGCCACGATCCCGTCGAGCAGGCCCTCGTAGGCCCGGGCCAGCCCCGCGGCGCTGGGCTCGATGCCCGCGTGCGCGCAGAAGTCCAGCGTCGGCCCCTTGAGCACCTTCCCGTCCACGAACGGGCTGACCGCCACCACCGGCGCCGGCGCCGCTCGCAGCGCATCGCGCATGGCCGGCAGCGCGAGGATGGGCCCGATCGAGGCCACCGGGTTGGACGGGCCGATCACGATCGCCTCCGCCTCGCGCAGCGCTCCGAGCACGGCCTCGGTGGGCCGGGCGCGATCGGCCCCCTCGAACTCGACTGCCTCGATCGGTCCGCGTGCTCCCTCCACGATCATGAACTCCTGGAACGCCCACGTGGCGCCGCGCGCGGTCACGCGCGAGCGCACCGGCTCGTCGGACATGGGCAGCACCCGGGCGTCGACCCCCATCGCCGTCACCACCTCGGCGTGGGCCGCGGTGGCGCTGTGGCCGGCCGCCATCAGCTCGGTGCGGATCAGGCACATGGCCAGGTCGCGGTCCCCCAGGCGAAACCACGTCGGCCGGCCGGCTCGCTCCAGGGCGCCCATGACCTCCCACGTGTCCCCGCGGATGCCGTAGCCGCGCTCGTCGATCTCATCGGCGAGCCAGTAGGTGACCAGGTCGGGGTCGGGCGACACATGCGCGCCGTAGACCTCCGCGTCGTCGCCGCTGTTGGCGATCACGGTGAGCCCCTCGGGCCCGACGACGTCGAGCAGCCCGCGCGCCAGCTTGGCCCCGCCGGTGCCTCCGGATAGCAGCGCTATGCCCAGAGGTCTCCGGTCAGACCGGTGAAGCGGATGCCGGCGTGGGCCTTGTTCCGGATGTTCACCGAGATCAGCAGCGGCGTCAGGCCCTCCACCAGCCGCGCGGTCTCCAGCGCCCCGGCGTTCACGGGGCGCAGGCCGGGAATGGAGGCGATCAGCTCGGCCACGCGCGCCTTGTCGGCCTTGCGCTCGCCGCAGACGGGCACGTCCTCGTCGAGCTTCGCCTCGGGGTCTGCGAGCGTGGCCGCCGACACCGAGTGCAGGGCCGAGACCACCGTCACGCCGTCGGGCACCATCTCCTGGGCCTGCTCGGCGGCCGAGCCCTGGGGCACGCCCAGCAGGCGCGTGGCCTTGCCCGACACCGCAGCGGCCAGCGGCACGGTGGCGTCGACCAGGATCTGGCCCGGCTCCAGCGCCCCCTTGAGGTTGGTCAGGTTCTCCGACTGGGCCCGGAACGGCACGGTGAGAAAGACGATCGGGCCGCGGCCGGCGGCGGCGGCGTTCTCGGCCCCCTGGACGTCGGCGCCGGGGGCGTGCTCGCGTACGCGAGCGGCGGCCTCCTCCGCGCGCCCGGCGTCGCGCGAGCCGATCACCACCGGCCGCCCGGCCCGCGCCAGCCGCAGGGCCAGTCCCCAGCCCAGCGCGCCGGTGCCGCCGACGATCGGGATGGGCTCGGCCGCGTTCACCGGCGCGAGGCTACCGCGCGCTGGGAGGCGCCCTCACCCGGCGGCGGACGCGAGGGCGAGGTATATGGTGATTGGCCATGAGGTTGGAGGGACGCACCGCGCTTGTGACCGGCGGCACGGGTGGGATCGGATCGGCCACATGTGCGCGCCTCGCTGCCGAGGGCGCCCGCGTGGCGGTCGCCGACCTCGAGGTCGGGCGCACCGCGGAAGTTGCCGCCGAGATCGACGGCTTCGGTGTCGAGCTGGACGTGCGCTCCACCGACTCCGTGGCTGCCGCGGTGGCCGCCGTGAAGGCCGAGCTCGGTCCGATCGCGATCCTCGTTAACAACGCCGGCATCGCCGAGGATGACTTCTTCATCAAGACTGACCCGGCCCTGTGGGACCGGGTGATCGCGGTGAACCTGCGCGGGGTGCTGGCCGTCACCCACGCCGTGCTGGGCGGCATGCACGAGCAGGGGGGAGGGTCGATCGTCAACGTGGCCTCCGAGGCCGGGCGGGTGGGCTCGCAGATGTCCACCGTCTACTCCGCCACCAAGGCGGGGGTGATCGGGTTCACCAAGGCCCTGGCCAAGGAGTCGGCGCGCTTCCACGTGCGCGTGAACGCCGTCGCCCCCGGGCCGATCGACACGGCCATGCTCAAGGTCGCGCCCGAGCACCTCGGTCCGCTGGGCGAGCGCTTCGTGCGCGGGATGGTGGCGGCCACCGCCATGCGCCGGCCGGGGCGCCCGGAGGAGGTGGCGGCCACGATCGCCTACCTGGCCAGCGACGACGCCTCCTTCGTGACCGGCGAGACGATCGGCGTCAGCGGCGGCCTGGGGATGCAGTAGCTCCTTGTCCGACGCGGTCAGCATCCGCGAGGTCGGTCCCCGCGACGGCTTCCAGAACGAGCCCGAGGTGATCGCCACCGCCGACAAGGTGGAGCTGATCGAATGTCTCGCCCGCTCGGGACTGCGCCGGCTGGAGGTGACCTCCTTCGTGCGCGCCGACGTGATCCCGCAGCTGGCCGATGCGGGGGACGTCCTCCGCGCCGCCGACATCCCCGACGACGTGGCCGTCTCGGTGCTCGTGCCCAACGAGCGCGGCCTGGAGGCGGCGCTGGAGCTGCGCGAGCACTTCTCGGAGGTGAACTTGTTCCTGTCGGCCACCGAGTCGCACAACCGGGCGAACCTGAACCGGTCGGTGGAGGAGTCGCTGGCCGGGCTCGAGCGTGTCGTGGCCCGCGCGGTGGGTGAGGGGCTGCGTTGCGAGGGCGTGATCTCGGTGGCGCTCGGCTGTCCCTACGAGGGGGCGGTGGACCGGGCGCGGGTGTTCGAGATCGCCGCCCGCCTGGCCGAGGCGGGCTGTTTGGAGATCGCCTTCGGTGACACCACGGGGATGGCGAACCCGGCTCAGGTGCGGGGCTTCTTCGCGGCCGCCTTCGAGCGCCTGCCCGGCGTGGAGCTCACGGCTCACTTCCACAACACCCGCGGTCAGGGGCTGGCCAACGCGCTCGCCGCCCTGGAAGCCGGCGTGCGCTCCTTCGAGTCCTCCTTCGGGGAGCTGGGCGGCTGCCCCGTTCCCCCCGGCGCCACCGGCAACGTGGCCAGCGAGGACCTGGTGTCCATGCTCCACGAGATGGGCCGCGCGACGGGGGTCGACCTGGCGCGCCTGCTCGGTTGCGCCCGCCGCGCCCAGGAGATCCTGGGCCGGCCGCTGGGCAGCCATCTGCTCACCGCGGGACCGGTGGACTGGCACGACGGCTGATCGTCCGGCCCCCAGCGCTCGGCCGCCGGCCCCAGGATCGTGGGCCCCAAGCTCGTCCGTTAGCGGCCGGAGAACCCGGGCGTTCGCTTCTCGAAGAACGCCCGGGTTCCCTCCGCGAAGTCCTCGGTCCGCGCCAGCTGCTCCTGGGCGCTGACCTCCTGCTCGAGCGTGATGGCCAGGGCCGGCTTGGCCGCGGCGTCCATCACCCGCTTGGCCAGGCCCACCGCCCGCGGGGCGCAGGCAGTGAGCTCGGCGGCGAAGGCGTCGGTCAGCTCGTCGAGCTGGTCGGCGGGGGCGATCCGGTTGGCGAAGCCGATCCGGTGGGCCTCGTGCCCGTCGATCACCTTGCCGGTCATGATCAGCTCCTTCGCGTTGCCCAGCCCGACGACGGCGGGCAGCCGCGAGCAGCCGCCCACGTCTGGAAGCAGGCCCACCCGCACCTCCAAGATCCCGGCCATCGCGTCCTCGGCCATCAGCCGGAAGTCGGCGGCCAGGGCGAGCTCGAAGGCGCCGCCCAGGCAGGCCCCGTGGATCTGGCAGATCGTGGGCTTGGGCATCTCCTCGAGCAGGTTCCACCAGGCGAGGATCGCCCGCCGGAAGGTGCGCAGCTGCGAGGGGTCCTCGGAGAGCGCGCGCAGGTCGGTCAGGTCCATGCCGGAGGAGAACATCGCCCCCTCGCCCTTCACCACCACGCAGCGCACCGCCGCGTCGGCGGCCGCGGCCTCCAGCGCGTGGCCCAGGGTGGCGATCAGGTCGGCGTCGAAGGCGTTGCGCTTCGCGCCGCGTTGGAGGGTGAGGTGGCGGACCGAGTCGCGGTCCTCGAGTCCGATGAGTGACATGGGCCGACCCTAATGCAGTGCTGCGACCGCCCCCAGGCGGCCCTGGTAGCTTCCGCCTCGTGAAGCGGCTGACGCTCGCGCTCGCCCTGGTCATCGTCCTCGTGACGGCCGTGGGCCCGTCCGGTGCCTCCGCTGCGTCGAGCGTCAAGCGCTGCTCCACTCCCAGCGGGTTCACGACCGGCCCCTTCTTCGCCGACACCGTCCGCGTCCGGGGCGTGACCTGCGCCAACGGGCGGAAGCTCGTGTCGCGCTGGGGCCGGACCTCTGACTGCGTCAAGCCGAAGGGCGGCCCGTCGGATCGAACCTGCCGGGTTGCCCGCTACCGCTGCACCTATCGCCAGATCGGTGGTGCCGAGTCCGAGGTGGGCCGCACCACCTGCAAGCGCCGGGGCACCCGGCGCGCGGTCGGCTTCAACTTCGGGACCTAGGTCCCGCGGCGTAGCGAGGGCCCGACCTCGCCGTCCAGGCGCTCGATCAGCTCGCGTGCGAACAGGTGCAGCCGTTCCAGGGCATCGTCGTCGGCCGGCTCGCGCCCGGCCGTGGATACGGTGATCGACGGCAGCCCGCGCGCCATCGCGCGTGCAGCGTTGGACGAGGCGCGCGCCACGTAGGAGCGCACCGCGCCGGAGTCCTGGTCGCCCGCGTCCTCGGCCACCTCGCCGCTGAGGCGGACCAGGTCGGTGTGGGAGCGCTGGGAGAAGAGCGGTCCCTCGCGGCGGGTGTAGCGCACCGGGCCCGCGCCGGCCGGGCCGATGGCCACCACGGCCGTGCGCTCGCGGTCGAGCTCCTTGCGCCACCGACTCAGCCACGCTCCCATGCCCAGGGCGAGCGGCTGGTTGGCGCCAGTGAGCAGCACACAGAGGTCGAAGTGCTCGAGGCGGTCGCCGAGCTCTTCGGTCAGGCGCAGGGCGGTGGCCACCGCCGCCGCAGCGGCGGGGTCCGGCCCCGCGGGCGAGAGCTCGACGTCGACGAACGCCGGCACGAGCACGATCAGCAGCACGGTGGGCACGAACTGGACGGCGGTCACGGCGGTCGAGTCGATGCCCGCCAGGCGGACGGCGCAGCAAGCCAGGATGACCAGCATCGACAGCACCATGGTCAGCCAGGGATCGCGCAGCACGCGCGTGGCGAGCGCCAGCGCTCCGCTCTCGCGCGGAGAGTCGTACGCCGCCGCCAGGATGAGGAGCCCCGGCTTGTCCGTGTGCTCGCGCGACTCCACGTTCTGGGAGGCGCGGCTGCCCAGTAGCCGGCGCACTACCTGCAGGTAGCCCGACACGTCGAGGAAGGTGAGCACCGCCGCCACGAGCACCAGCGCGGCGCCCGGCGCGGGAGCGCTCACCGCCACGACGCTTCCAACTACGCCGACGAGGGCGTGCACGGCGTGGGCCAAGCCGAAGCGCGGACGTATGCGGATGGCCTGCAGCTGAGCGTCGCGGCCCAGGGCGGTCAGCCGGTCGCGCAGGTGGACGGCCGCGCGGCGTTCGGCGTCCGTCCCCGCGCCGCGTCCGTCGAAGGTCTCCAGTGCGGCCGTCTCGCGTAGTGCGCCAGGCATCCGAGGCGGCAGGTTAGAGTGGCGCGGTCGCACATGGGCAAACTTCGGACGGAGGACGCGTGGACAGTTCGAGAATCAGCTTCGGAGAGATGGTTGCGGGGATCGCCGCCGGCGCCCTGTTCATCTTTATGCTCTTTCCCTGGTACGGCAGTTCCGCGCAGGTCTCTGGGGGCAAGATCGCCGGCGGCAACGCCAACGCCTGGCAGGCCTTCAGCATCATCGACATCCTGCTCTTCCTCGTGATCGTCGTGACGCTCGGGCTCGTGGTGGCCCGCGCAGCCGACGCCATTCCCGCGGACCTCCCCGCGCCGGCCGGGCTCATCATCGCGGTGGCCGGGGGCGTGGCCGTGCTGTTGATCCTCTTCAGGCTGATCAACACGCCCGGCGAGGACGTAACCGGCTTCGGCGTGCAGGTGGACGTGGGCCGAAAGCTCGGCGTGTTCCTCGGGCTGATCGCCGCCGCGGCCATCTCGTTCGGCGGATACACGGCGAAGAACGAGAGGGGCGAGGACACCGTCAAGTCCTGACTGCCCGCGCGGCAGCAGACGGACGCGGGCCCACCCTCGCCCCGTGCACCGAGGCAGGGATGTTCCCGCGCCCTTCATGCCCGGCCGGGCGAACCTAATGCCCTAGAGGCCGAACCCGTTCGAGGGATAACCAGGGCCGGGAACGCGAAACCGGCGTTGGCCTATCCGATCGACCAGTGCGGCGGGCGGGTTTCGAAGCCACATGAACTGAATGGAGCACGAAATTGGCCAGTGGCGCCGCGAGCATCCCCAGCAGACCAGAGCATCCACGCGATACCGGCCAGTCGGCGCGCTGGGGTTATCCATCGTGAAGGCCGGCAAGAGAACAACCGCAGTGGGTACAACGGGGACATGCTGGCGGCCGCAGTGATCCTCGCGAAAAACCTCGTCATGGCGGCCGCCACCACCTTCGTGGCGGTCAGCTTCGGTGGCATCGCCTACGTGGTCGCAGCGCCGATGGTGATCTTGTTTTGTGCCGCGGTCGTCCGGCAGATCGTCGTCATGGCCCGCGGCGGTGCAACGCAGCAACGCGGCTAGCCAGCGACTCCGGCGATCGACGACTCCGAGGGTCGCCACACGGTCACATGGGCCCACCAGCGTCTCCCGCCTGCGCGGGCACCGACTCGATGTAGGCCATCAGCTCAGCGATGGCCTCGGGATCCCCGACCACGGTGACGGTCAGGTCACGCCGTAGCCGGCCCTCGCCGACGGAGATCCAGGACCGGAGCCCCAACCGCTCCGCAGTACGGCGGACCCCGTCTTCGAGAGCGCGGTAGTTGAAGCGCGTCGCGCGCAGGGTGAAGGTCTCACTAGCCACGTGCTTCGCGCTACGCCATCCGCATCCGCACGAGCGCGAACAGAAAGAGTGCGCCGGCCCGCACCCCACGCGTGACCCAAACCACGCCGTCGCTCGGGCAGGCCAAGAAAAACACGCCTACGCCGGCCAGCCCGGCCGCCGGCCCACCACGCTCGCTTAGCCCGCCCATCGAGCCCCACGATGGTAGCGATCCGAAGGTCCTCGCTCGTATGCGGCGGGTGGGACTCGAACCCACAAGGCCTTTCGGCCAACGGTGTTTGAGACAAGCGACGTGGACGCGAATGTCCTGCAATAGCGCAGGTTCTCCGCGGTGTGGGTTCGCTGGTGGGTTCAGCTACTCGGCGTCGCGCTCTAGGTAGGCATTAAGCAGGCCCGCGGCCTCGGCCTCGTTACCGGGGAACAAGTGGCCGTAGGTGTCGTAGGTGATCCCGATGGTGGCGTGGCCCAGGTAGGTGGAGAGCGCCTTCGCGTTGACGGCCGAGGCGATCATCAGGGAGGCGAAGGTGTGGCGTGCCTCGTGAAAGCCGAGCGGCTCTAGCTCCGCGTCCTCCCACGCCGAGCGCATCCGGGTACGCAGGGACTCGTGCCCGAGCGGTCGCGTCGGGTCGCGACGATGGGGGAACAGCAGCCCGTCTCCCTGGTTGGTCAGCACGCGGTGGTCGCCCAGCAGCAGCGCCAGTCGGTCGATGATCGGGACCGTGCGCGTGCCTGCCTTGGACTTCGGCGCGACGAACTCGTGAGCGCCGTGGTCCCACGAACGCACAACGCGCAGCGTCCCGCCCTCCAGGTCGATGGCCGACCAGTCCAGCGCCAGCAGCTCCCCGAGCCTCAGGCCGAAGTAGACGGCCAGCCCGAGCGCGGCCTGGCTCGGCCACGGCCGTGGTCGGTTGCGTCGCGCGCCCAGACGGCCGCGTCGACGTAGCGCTCGTGGAGGTCTGGCAGGGCAGCGATGCCGTCTTGAAGGCATCCGCCTACATCGAGCAGCTCGTCAGCTCAGGACGCGCCATCCGCGAGATCGTCTTCGACCCGATGCGATTCAGCTCCGAGGCCCTCCGAATCGAAGCCGCCCACGGCATCCCCCTGGTCGAGTGGCCCCAGAGCGAGACCCGCATGACCATCTGCAGCGAACGCCTGCACGGCCTGGTGGTCGAGCAACGCTTACGCCACCCGGGCGTGGCTGAGCTGGATCGACACGTAGCGAATGCTCAAGCGAAGGCGACGCCGAGAGGCTGGCGACTCGTGAAGTCTGCCGACGGCGCCCAGATAGACGCCGTGATCGCGCTGGCGATGGCCGCTGAGCGTGCCTCCACGCCGGCTCCCGCGCCAGCTCGCTTGCTCGGCTGGGTCTAGCCGCATCTCGTCCGAAGCGACAGTTCGGTGTATGAGAGGCTGGCGACTCCAACGACAACTGGAGACCTGATGTCCGACGCCAGAGACGTGATCCTCAAGCACATCGTCGCCATGAATGACCGCAACAGCGACGCTGACCCCTGGGCCGCCGATGCACAGCTGG
>JBBREO010000081.1:0-9749 GCA_038202855.1 Solirubrobacterales bacterium | reverse complement strand
ACGGTGCCGCCGAAGATGTTCACGTAGTGGGGCAGGTGCAGGTCCCCGTCCTCGTCGGGCAAGACGAGGTCGGTCTCGGTCACGATGCCGACGCAGCGGCCGCCCTCGTTGACCACGGGGACGCCCGGCAGCTCGTTGGTGCGCATCACCTCGATCACCCGCTCCACCGGCGTCTCCGGCTTCACCGTCTCGGGGTTCGGGTCCATGATCTCGCGCACCGTGGTCGCCATCGCGGGGTGACCTTACCGTTCGGCGCGGGGGCTGAGACCTTCGGGAAGGGACTCGATCACGTCGCCGGCCACCACGTGGTCGGCTCCCAGGCGCCGCGCCGCGGCCTGGGCCGAGCGCACGTGTGCCAGCACGCCGAGGCAGGCTGCCGCGAACGGGTCCATTCCCTTGGCCAGCAAGGCGCCGATCAGGCCGGAGAGCACGTCGCCGGTTCCCGCCGTGGCCAGCGCGGGCGTGCCGCCCGGGCTGACTGCCGCGAAGCCGTCGGGCCGGGCGACGATCGTGTCGTCGCCCTTGAGCAGCACGAACGCGCCGGTGCGCCGCGCCGCCTCGCGGACCGAGCCCAGCCGGTCGGCGGCGATGGCGCCGGGCTCGCGCTCGAGCAGGCGGCCGAGCTCGGCCTCGTGGGGTGTCAGGACCGTGGGCCCCTCGCGGCTCGCGAGCTCCTCGAGATGACCGGCGTGGGCGTTCAGTCCGTCGGCGTCGAGCAGCAGCGGGGCCCCGACGGCCTGCGTGGCGCCGAGGGCGAAAGCCCGGGCGCCGTCGGTGCGGCCCAGGCCCGGGCCGAGCACCACCGCGCCGGCGCGCTCGGCCATTGACGCGAGCACCTCGACGCCCTCCTCGGTGTGGCCTCCGTCGGCGTCGGGGAGCCCGCGCGTCATCGCTTCCAGCAGCCGCAGCTCCAGCGTGGTCTGGGCGGCGGCCGGGACCGCCACCTGCACGTAGCCGGCGCCCGCGCGCTGGGCCGCGAGCGCGGCCATGGTCGGGGCGCCGGTCATGCCCTTGCCCCCGCCGGCCACCACCACCACGCCCGAGCTGAACTTCGACCCGTGGCGCTGGCGGCGCGGATAGAGCTCGAACGCCCGGTCGGTGATCAGGCCCGCCCGGTCGGGGGCGGGCGCCCCGCGCGGCACGCCGATGTCGATCACCTCCACCCGGCCCGCGTGCAACGTGCCCGGCGCCACCCGCAGCCCGACCTTGGCGCCGTGGAAGGTGCCCGTCACGGTAGCCCTGATCGCCTCACCCTCCACTACGCCGGTGGAGGCGTCGACCCCGGAGGGCACGTCGCAGGCCACCACGGGGGCGTCCTGGTCGTTGACGGCGGCGATCGCCGCGGCGGCCGGCTCGCGCACGGCGCCGGAGAAGCCCGTGCCCAGCAGGGCGTCGACCACGGCGCCGGACCCCTCCAGGGCCGCGGCCTCGAATGGACGCGGCGGCTCACCGGGCAGCCGCTCGAGGTTGGCTCGGGCATCCCCCTCGAGCTCATCGAGTTCGCCGACGCTCAGCACGTCCACCTCGCGCCCCTCCTCGCGCAGGAGGCGGGCCACCACCAGGCCGTCGCCGCCGTTGTTTCCCTTGCCCACCACGATCCGGATCCGCCCGGGCTCACAGCTCGCCGCGGTCAGCCGGGCGAGCCCCTCCCCCGCCCGCTCCATCAGGTCGAGCGAGGGCACGCCCTGGGTCTCGATCGCCCACGAGTCGACCGCGCGCATCTCCTCGGCCTCGTAGAGCGGGTCGACCCAGTCCGGCGTGCTCACAGCGCCACGGCCACCGCGCCGGCCATCTCGTCGGTGTGGGTGAGCGAGATCTGCACCTCCACGCCCAGCTCGGCGGCCCGGCGCTGGGCCGCGCCGCCCAGCCGCACCTCGGGCGCGCCCCCGGTGGACACCACCTCCACGTCGCAGAAGCTCCAGCCCTCCAGAGCCAGCGCCTTGGCCACCGCCTCCTTCGCGCAGAATCTCGCCGCCAGGTGCTGCCCGGGCCGGGCCCGTTCTCCGGCGTAGGAGCGCTCGCCGTCGGTGAACAGGCGCTCGGCCAGCCGAGGGCGGCGCTCCAGGGCCCGCTCGAGCCGCTCGATCTCGAGCAGGTCGAGCCCTATCACTACTCCACCGTGACTGTTTTCGCGAGGTTGCGCGGCTGGTCCACGTTCAGACCCTTGTGCCGGGCGATGTAGTAGGCCAGCAGCTGCAGCGGGATCACCGCCAGCAGTGGCTGCAGCAGCCAATCGGTGCGCGGCACGTACACGACCTCCTCCGCGTACTCGGCCACCTCGGTCGACCCCTCGGTGGCCACCGCCATCACATGAGCGCCGCGCACGCGCACCTCGGAGATGTTGGACAGCACCTTGTCGAGCACGGGCGAGTCGGTGGCACAGACCACGACAGGCGTGCGCTCATCCAGCAGGGCGATCGGCCCGTGCTTCATCTCACCAGCCGCGTAGGCGTCGGTGGGCACGTAGGAGATCTCCTTGAGCTTGAGCGCCCCCTCCAGGGCCACGGCCAGGCCTGCGTGGCGGCCCAAGTAGAGGAAGAAGCCGGAGTCCTTCCAGTGCTCGGCCATCCGCTTGACCGGCTCGTCGACCGACGCCAGGAGCCGCTCCACGGAGTGCGAGAGGTCGTGCAGCTCGGAGACCAGCTTGGTGAACACCTCGGGCCCGAGCGTGTCGTGCACCCGGGCCAGCTTGAGCGCGAACAGGTACATGGCGGCGACCTGGGACACGAAGGTCTTGGTGGCGGCCACGCCGATCTCCAGGCCGGCGCGCGTGTAGAGCACGCCGTCGGCGTCGCGGGTGGCCTGGGAGCCCATGACGTTGGTCACGGCCATCACCTTCGCCCCCTTCTGGCGGGCCAGGCGCATGGCGGCCAGCGTGTCCAGCGTCTCGCCCGACTGGGTGATGCCGATCACCAGGTCGCGCTCGTCGATCACCGGGTTGCGATAGCGAAACTCCGAGGCCACGTCCATCTCCACCGGCACGCGCGACCACGTCTCGATCGCGTAGCGGCCGATCAGGCCGGCGTGGTAGGAGGTGCCACAGGCCACGATCACCACCCGGCGCAGCCCGCGCAGCTCCTCGTCGGAGATGCCGATGTCGCCCAGCTCCACGGTCCCGTGGGCCAGCCGGTCGACCACGGTCTCGGCCACCGCGAGCGGCTGCTCGTGGATCTCCTTGAGCATGAAGGTCTCGTAGCCGGACTTCTCGGCCGCCTCGGCGTCCCAGTCCACCTGCTCGACCTCGCGCTCGATCGGACTGCCGTCCACGTCCATGAACGAAGCGCCCTCGGGCGTGAGCACCACCAGCTCTCCGTCCTCGATCAGCTGGATCGCGCGGGTGTCGGCCAGGAAGGCCGGGATGGCGGAGGCGATGAAGTTCTCGCCCTCCCCGACCCCGACCAGCAGTGGACACTCGTTGCGCGCGCCCACGAGCACGTCGGGCTGGTCGGAGTGCACTACGACGAAGGCGTAGTGGCCGCGCAACTGGGCGAAGGCGGCGCGGGTGGCGGCCACGACGTCGCCGTCGTAGTGGGAGGCGACCAGGTGGGCGACCACCTCGGTGTCGGTCTCCGAGGTGAACTCGACGCCGCGCTCGAGGAGCTCCTTCTTGAGGTCGGTCCAGTTCTCCACGATGCCGTTCATCACCACGTGGACGCGGCCGGAGGCGTCGGCGTGGGGATGGCAATTGGCCTCGGTCACCCGGCCGTGGGTGGCCCAGCGCGTGTGGGCGATGCCCGAGACGGCAGCCGGCGCGGCGCCGTTCACGCGCTCGCGCAGGGCGGCGAGAGGCCCGACCGCGCGGGTGGAGTGGCTGCCGCCGTCCTGGAGCAGGGTGAGGCCCGCGGAGTCATAGCCGCGGTACTCGAGCGCCTGGAGGCCCGCCATCAGGATCTCCTGGCAGGGGCGCGAGCCGGTGTATCCGATGATGCCGCACATGGGAAGGCAGAGAGGCTAGAGGAGCCCCCGTAGCTCCGCGGTCATCACCCGGGGGTCCGCGAGCACGTCCCCGTAGGTGTAACGCCGGAAGGCGTCGCCCCGGGCGTAGGCCTCCCGCTCGCGGCGGCGGTCCTGCTCCCACGCGTGGCGGGAGTTGTGGAACCGGTAGCCGTCCAACTCGACGGTGAGGGCTCGGTCCGGCCAGCGACAGTCCACCCGACGGCCGCCCGCCGGCCGGTTCGTCTTCGGGAGGGGCAGTCCCTCGGCTCGCAGGAGACGCAGGAACCCGGACTCGAGGTGACTGAGGCTCACGTGCGCGTCGCCTCGCAGGACCCTGCGAAGCCCGGATGCTCCCGGCGAGTTGGGGCGCCGGGCGAGGACGGGCTCTACGTGGCGCGGCTTGGTCCCGTGCCGAATGCCCGCCTCGTGGCAGGCGCGAGCCAGGTCCCCGAAGTCGAGGATGGAGGCGAGGTCGACGAGCGTGCGCGGCACGGTGGTGATGGGGATGGCGCGGAAGGTGGTGCCGTCGGCGGGCGACAGCCCTCGTTCGCGCCGGACGAGGACGCCCGGAATTCGCCGCTCCCCCGGGGCGACTATCGCGGGGGGCGGCGGGCGGCCCTTGAGCAAGCCGAACACATGGCCGGCGGCCCCATCGGCGAGCAGGGCCCGCTCGCCGCCGGCTCGGACGGCGGCGAGGTAGGAGGCCAGGACGTTCGGCGCGCGGTGCCCGACCCGGTAGATGCCGCGGTGGACCGCCAGCAGCGTCCCCGTGCGTAAGCACCGCTCGATCTGGTGCCGGGTGAGACCGGCGGCCAGCAGCTCTGCGCGAGTGACGACACCGTGGCTTCGGCTGGCCACCACGCCGATAACCAGCTCCGCCTTCCTGACTTGTGCCGCCATTGGCGGTAGAAGTCAGGCCAGCGGTAGTTCTCGCCCCCTCTAAGCGCCCAGTTCTGCCGTGACAACCGCCACCAGGCGCGCCGTGACCTCCTCGCACTCGCCCTCCTCGGGCGCCTCCACCATCACGCGGATCAGAGGCTCCGTGCCGCTGGCGCGCACGAGCACCCGGCCGCGGCCCTCCAGCAGCGCGGACTCGGCCTCGATCGCGTCCCACACCGAAGTCGCCCCCTCGAGTCCCCCCCGCTCGGCCACGGTCACGTTCACCAGCCGCTGGGGCAGCTTGCGCATCGCGGCGCGCTCGGCCAGATCGCCGCCGGCCAGCGCCTCGAGGGTGAGCAGCGCGGAAGCGATGCCGTCCCCGGAGGGCACGAAGCCGGTGTCGATGATGTGGCCCGACTGCTCGCCGCCGAGCGCCCAGCCGCGCTCGAGCAGCTCGGCCAGCACGTGGCGGTCGCCCACGGGGGTGACCGCCACCTCGATCGCCGCCTCGCGCATGGCCGTGTGGAAGCCGAAGTTGGTCATCACCGTGACCGCCACCCCGTCGCCTGTGAGCCGGCCACCGGCGCGCAGGTGCAGGGCGGCCAGGGCGAGCAGCTCGTCGCCGTCGACCACACCCCCGTTGCGGTCCACCGCCAGCACGCGGTCGCCGTCGCCGTCGAAGGCGAAGCCGGCGTCGTACCCGCCGGCGGCGACCTGGCCGGCCAGGGCCTCGACGTGGGTGGAGCCGACCCCGTCGTTGATATTGCGCCCGTCCGGAGCCGCCGCGACGGCGTCCACGTCCGCGCCCAGGCGGCGGAAGATCTCGGGTGCCACCCGGTAGGTGGCGCCGTGGGCGCAGTCCAGCAACACCCGGGTGCCGGCCAGGTCGAGGTCGCGGAAGCGCAGCTCCAGGTCGCGTAGGTAGTCGCCGGGGGCGCCGTGGAGCTCGCGCACCCGCCCCACTCCGCCCACCTGCGCGGCTTGCTCACCGGTGGCGATCTTCTCCATCCGGGCCTCGACCGAGTCGGAGACCTTCATCCCGTCGGCGCCGAAGAACTTGATCCCGTTGTCGCGGTAGGGGTTGTGCGAGGCCGAGACCACGGCGGCCAAGTCGAAGCCGTGGCGGCGCACCGCCAGGGCGGCACCGGGGGTGGGCAGCACGCCGCCCAGCAGGGCGTGGCCGCCGCCCGCCGCCACGCCGGCGGCCAACGCGGCCTCGAGCATCTCGCCCGATTCGCGCGTGTCGCGCACGATCAGCACCTGGGGCGCATCGGCGGCCGCCGTGGCCGCGGCGGCGCGGCCCAGGGCGACGGCCAGCTCGGCGGTCAGGAACTCGCCCGCTACGCCGCGGACACCATCGGTGCCGAAGAGAGCCTGGCGCGGTGCTCGCGGGATCACCGAGCCCGCTGCGCTCCGTGCCTTGGGTCTCCCCATCGGGAGCTAGCGCTTGGAGAACTGCGGGCGCTTGCGGGCCTTCTTGAGACCGGCCTTCTTGCGCTCCTTGACGCGCGGGTCGCGCGTGAGGAAGCCGCGGCGCTTGAGCTCGCCGCGGAGGTTGGGGTCGGCCTCCACGAGCGCGCGGGCGATCCCGTGGCGCAGCGCGCCGGCCTGTGAGGAAACGCCGCCGCCGTGGATCTTGGCCACCACGTCGAGGCGGGCTTCCTGCCCAGCGGTCTCCAGCGGTCCGCGGCAGATGCGCTGCAGCGTGGGCCGCGGGAAGAAGGCGTCGAGCTCCTTGCCGTTGATGGTGTAGACGCCGGTGCCGGGCTTGATCGTCACACGAGCAACGGCGCGCTTGCGCTTGCCCGTGGCCAGGTAGCGCGCATCGGCGGCCAGGTCGAGGATCGTGGTGGCGACGGGCTCGGGGGCCTGCTCGGCCTCCGCAGCGGCCCCTTCCTCGGCGGGCGCGGCGGGATCGGCGTAGGGGTCGGCCTGCTGGGTGGCCTCGTCGAGCACCAGGTCGGGCTCGAGGTGGGCGCCGGGAATCACGTCGGGCTCGTCGCCCGAGCGCTGCGGGTTGCGCTCGCGGCGCTGGGGGCGCTCTTCCGCGACGGGCGGCTCCTCCTGTGCGGGCGGCTCCTCCTGCGCGGACGGCTCCTCGGCGAGAGCCTCCTCGGCGGCGGCGGCGTCCTCGGCGGGAGCCTCCTGCGCGGGCGGCTCCTCGGGCGGCGTCTCCTGGTCGCCCGCCCCTTCGGCGGCGGCCTCGGGCGCGTCGCCCTCGGGCGGCGCCTCGGACTCCGGGGCGGTGGGGGCCTCGGCCTGCTCGGCCGCGTCCTCGTCTGGGCTCTCGGGGCGCTCGTCTTCGATCATCGGGTGGTGTCGATCTCCAGTTGCGTGGGCTGCTGCGCCACGTGCGGGTGCTCGGGGCCGGCGTAGACCTTGAGCTTGCGCAGCTGCTGGCGAGCGAGACGGTTGCGGGGAAGCATCCCCTTCACGGCCTTGCGGATGACCTCTTCGGGCCGGCGCTCGAGCATTTCCTCGAGGGTGCGCGTCTTCAGGCCGCCCGGGTAGCCCGTGTGGCGGTGGTAGAGCTTGGCCTGGCGCTTGTTGCCGGTCACCGAGATCTTCTCGGCGTTGACCACGACGACGAAGTCGCCCACGTCGCAGTGGGGCGTGTACTCGGGCTTGGTCTTGCCGCGCAGGACGTCGGCGATGCGGGTGGCCAGGCGACCCAGCGTCTGGCCCGAGGCGTCGACCACGACCCAGTCGCGCTGGCGGTTCGCGGGAGTGGCTACAAAGGTCTTCATACGTGAAGGCGGCCGCGCTGAAGGCGGCCGGTCGAACAGTGTGGCAGATGCCGGCGAGGACGTCCGGGGCCGGTACCGTACGGCCGTGCCGCGGGCTCCGGTCACCAGCCTGGTCCCTTTCGTGCACGTGGCCGACGTGGAGCGATCCGCCGCCTTCTACGCCTTGCTGGGCCTCGAGCGCAGGGACTCGTTCGTGCAGGACGGGTGGCTGCTGTGGTGCCATCTGGCCAACGAGGAAGCACAGCTCATGCTCGCCTTGGCCGGCGAGCCGATCGAACCCGAGCAACAGGCCGTCCTCTTCTACCTCTACACCCCGGATCTGAGGGCGCTCAGGACCTCGTTGATCGAGTCCGGCGTGAACCCCGGGCCGATCGAGGACGGCTCGCCCGGGCCCGCCCGCGAGATGCGGCTCGAGGACCCCGACGGCTACGTGCTGATGGTGGCCGAGGCCGCGTGACCGCGGGGTCTACCTACTCCCACTCGATCGTGCCCGGGGGCTTGGACGTGACGTCCAGCACCACCCGGTTGACCTGGCGGATCTCGTTGATCATCCGCGAGGCGATCCGCTCCAGAAGGTCGTAGGGCAGCCGCGCCCAGTCGGCGGTCATGGCGTCGTCGGAGGTGACCGCCCGGAGCACAACCACGTAGCCGTAGGTGCGCTCGTCGCCCTGGACGCCGACCGTGCGCAGGTCGCCGGGCAACACGCAGAAGGACTGCCACAGGTCGCGGTAGAGGCCGGCCCCGCGGATCTCGTCCTGGAGCACGTAATCGGCGTCGCGAAGGATCTCCAGACGTTCCCTGTTCACCTCCCCACCGACGATCCGGATGCCCAGCCCCGGGCCCGGGAAGGGCTGGCGCCAGACCAGGCGCTCGGGCAGCCCCACCTCTATCCCGACCTGGCGCACCTCGTCCTTGAACAGCGCGCGCAGCGGCTCCACCAGCTCGAACTGGAGGTCCTCGGGCAGGCCGCCGACGTTGTGGTGGCTCTTGATCGTGGCCGCGCCCGAGCCATCGCCGCCTGACTCGATCACGTCCGAGTTGAGGGTCCCCTGGACGAGATAGCGCGGGTCCTGGAGCTTGGCCGCCTCCTCCTCGAACACGCGGATGAACTCGTTGCCGATGATCTTGCGCTTGGTCTCGGGCTCGGTCACCCCGGCCAGCTTCTCCAGGAAGCGGTCCTCGGCGTCCACGGCCACGAGCGGCACCTTGAAGTGGTCGCGGAAGGCGGCCACCACCTGGTCGCCCTCGTTCTTTCGCATCAGACCGTGGTCGACGAAGATGCAGGTGAGCTGGTCACCGATCGCGCGATGCACGAGCAGCGCGGCCACGGAGGAGTCGACCCCGCCGGAAAGCCCGCAGATCACCTGGCCGTCGCCCACCTGCTCGCGGATGCGGCGGATCTGCTCCTCGGCCACCGAGGCGGCGTTCCAGTCCATCGACGCGCCAGCGATGTCCGACAGGAAACGGGTGAGGATCTGGGTGCCGTAGGGCGTGTGCACCACCTCGGGGTGAAACTGGATCCCGTAGAAGCCCTGCGCGGTGTCCTCGAAGGCGGCCACGGGCGACTCGGACGAGGAGGCCAGCGCGGTCATGCCCGGCGGCGCCTCGTAGACGGTGTCGCGATGGCTCATCCAGCACGCCTGATCGGTGGGCAGCCCGGCCAGCAGCCGGCCGGGCTCGTGCACGGTGAGTCGTGACCGCCCGAACTCGCCGACCTCGGCGCCCTCGACCTTTCCGCCCAGGTTGAGAACCATCGCCTGCATGCCGTAACAGATGCCGAGCACCGGGATTCCCAGCTTCAGCAGCTCGGGGCGGAGCACCGGCGCGCCCTCCGCGTACACCGACGCCGGGCCGCCGGACAGGATCATGCCCTTGGGGCGGCGCCGCTCGATCTCCTCGATCGGGACGGTGTGGGGCAGCAGCTCGCTGAACACCCCGCACTCGCGCACACGGCGGGCGATCAGCTGTGAGTACTGGCCACCGAAGTCGAGGACGAGCACCTCGTCGTGCGTGGCCGCGGTGGCCTGCGGCTCGGTGGCCTCGGCCGCATCCCCCGGCTCGTGAGCGATGCTGGCCGGGCGGGCTTCCACTACTGGACCAGCGCGGCCTCGCCCACGGGCTCGGAGCCGTTGGTCACCCCGTCGGACGCCGGGGCCGCCTTGGCCGCCGACTGCGCGCCCATGCCGA
>JBBREO010000080.1:0-9876 GCA_038202855.1 Solirubrobacterales bacterium | reverse complement strand
GCAGCGGCTGCGGGGCGGACTGGCGGACCTCGACGCGGCGAGGACCGGAAGGCGCGCGGACGTCGAGCGCTCCGCCCTGCCGCTGGAACGCGCGGTCCGGCTGGCGGCCGCCGGCTGGCGGCCCTCGGCTGCCCAGGAGGGCCGGCGGCTGACTCTGTGCTGGGAGGCCGGTGCCGTGGCCGTGCGCGCCGACCGCCGCCGGTTGGCGCAGGTGTTGGGGAACCTGCTGGCGAACGCGGTCGAGCACGGCACGGGCACGGTCTCCCTGCGCGGGCGCCGGCGAGGCTCCGCGGTGGTCGTGGAGGTCCTGGACGAGGGGCCGGCCGGCGCCAGGCCTGCGGCGGCGGCCTCCGCCGATCGCGGGCGCGGCCTGGGCATCGCGGCGCGAGCGGTGGAGGAGGCCGGCGGTGAGCTGACGGTGGTGCGCACCCCGCAGGGCACCACCGCCTCGGTCGAGCTGCCGGCGGTGGGACCGTGACCACGGGCGCGCGCCGGCGCAGGGCCCTGCTGCTGCTTTCCCTCGCGCTCGCCTGCGGTGGCCTGGCGGCGTCCGCGGTCGGTAGCCGCGTACGCGAGGTCGACGGCCGGGTGGGGCGACCGGTGCCGGTGCTGGTAGCCGCCCGCGGCCTCAAGGCGGGCCGCGACCTGCGCCGAGCCGACCTGGCCCTACGCCAAGTGCCCGCCCGCTTCGTGCCCCCGGACGCGCTGCGGAGCGCCGACGAGGCCGTCGGGGCCGCCCCGTCCGCGCCGTTGACCCGCGGCGCCTACCTCACCGCGGCCGCCCTGGCCGGCGCACAGGAGGACGGCGGCCGAGCTGGGGGTCTGCGCCGCGGCGAGCGTGCGGTGGAGGTCGACGTGGCCGGTGGCACCCCGCTGAGCCAGTCCTCCGGGCCCGGATCACGCGTCGACGTGGTCGTCTCCACCGAGCCCCGTACCGGCTCCGGGCGCACCTTCCTGGCCCTGGAGAACGTGGAGCTGCTGGCCGTGAACGGATCAGGCGGAGCAGCCGGGTCGGGCGGAGCACGCTCGACGGGCGACGATGGCGCCGGAGCGGCAGGCCGCGCTTCGGCCACCGCCACCCTGCGCGTCACGTTGCGCCAGGCCGTCTACCTCACCGCAGCGGAGAACTTCGCGCGCGAGGTCCGGCTGTTGCCGCGTCCGGGCGGCGATCAGGGCCGGGCGGGCAGGGCCGCGGTCAGCGCCGGAGGCCTCTAGGCCTCAGGCCGGGCTCAGCCCCGCCCTCCAGCACCTCCAGGCCGCCGTCGTCGGTCCCCAGCAGCGCTTGCTCGGCCATCCCCGCGAACAGGCCGTGCTCGAGCACGCCGGGCACGTGGTGCAGCTCGCCGTCGAGGCGGTCGAGGTCCACTCCCTCGGCAAGCGGGCAGTCCAGGATGTAGTGGCCCTCGTCGGTCAAGTAGGGCTCCCCGTCAGCAAGTCGCAGCTCCGGGTCCTCCAGCACGCGGGCCAGCCGGCGGCGCGTGTCGGCCCAGCCGAACCGCGCCACCTCGACGGGCAAGCGGAAGCCCTCGCCCAGCCGCTCGACGCGCTTGGCCGCCTCGGCCACCACCACGAACCGGCGCGCGGCGGCAACAACGATCTTCTCGCGCAGCAGCGCGCCACCGCCGCCCTTGATCAGCCGCAGCTGTGGGTCGACCTCATCCGCTCCGTCCAGTGCCAGGTCTAGCTCCACCGAGCCGTCGAGCTCGATCACCTCGATCCCCGCCTCGCGCGCGCGGGCGCGCGTGCGTTCCGAGGCCACGGCGGCCCTGACCGGGGCGCCGTCGGGCCAGCGCTCGCCGATCCGCTCCACCAGCCGCCAAACTGCCCGGCCCGACCCGAGCCCGATCGCCATGCCCGGCTCGATCAGCTCCACGGCCGCGGCCGAGGCCGCCTCGCGAGCGGGGGAGGGGGTCTCCGCGGACATCGGGGGTCAGCTTCGCATCACTCGCGGGCGGTGGAGCCGAGACCCCGGAAGGCCGGAATCGCCCGCCCTCTAAGATCTCAGTCTGAGTGCATCAGGTTTGTTCACACCGCCGGCGTGACCCGCTAGACTGCGCTTATCTTTCGTAAGTCCTCCTGAGAGAGCGAGCTGACCCTGATGGAAACCCTGCTTCTGGTCCCGGTCGACGACTCCGTCGTCTTCCCGAACATGACCGTCACCCTGACCGTCGACGTCGGCGAAGAGGAGCGCGTGCTGATCGTGCCCCGCAAGGGCGACGAGTTCGCCTCCGTGGGCACGGTGGCCGAGGTGGCCGAGCACGTCCGCCTTCCCGGCGGCGGCCACGCCGTGGCTCTCGCCGGCCTGCACCGCGGCAGCGCGGGCGCGGCCCACACCGACGCCTCCGGCAACCTGCGCGTGGAGGTAACCGCCCACCCTGACGCGGAACCGGTGGACGGCAAGACCCGCAACCTGGAGCGCGAGTACCGCGCCGTGGTCGAGGAGCTGCTCGAGCTGCGCGGCGACAACGGGCGCGTCTCGGCCTTCCTGCGCTCCATCTCGGACCCGGGCAACCTGGCCGACACCTCGGGCTACTCGCCCGACATCTCCTACGAGGCCAAGGTCGACCTGCTCGAGACCCTGGACGTGACCGAGCGCCTGGAGAAGGCCCTGACGCTGCAGAAGGAGCGCCTGGCCGAGCTGCAGGTGCGCCAGCAGATCCGTGACGACGTCCAGTCGGGCGCCGACAAGCAACAGCGCGAGTACTTCCTGCGCAAGCAGATGGACTCGATCCGCAAGGAGCTGGACGAGGACGACGCCTCGGTGGCTGAGGAGTACCGCACCAAGATCGAGGAAGCGGGCATGCCCGACGAGGTGCGCGAGCAGGCCGACAAGGAGCTGGGCCGGCTCGAACGGATGGGCGAGCAGTCGGGCGAGAGCTCGATGATCCGCACCTACCTGGACTGGCTGATCGCCGTGCCGTGGTCCCAGCGCTCGGACGAGGTGCTCGACCCGGTCGCCGCGCGTGAGGTGCTCGACGCCGACCACGCGGGCCTGGACGACGTCAAGGACCGGATCGTGGAGCACATCGGCGTGATGAAGCTGCGCCGCGATCGCGGGATCGAGGACGACAGGAAGTCGGGCGCGATCCTGACCCTGATCGGTCCTCCCGGAACGGGCAAGACCTCCATCGGCGAGTCGATCGCCCGAGCGACAGGTCGCGAGTTCGTGCGCATGTCGCTGGGCGGCGTGCGCGACGAGGCCGAGATCCGCGGGCACCGGCGCACGTACATAGGCGCCCTCCCGGGCCGGCTGGTGCGCGCCCTGCGCGACGCGAAGACGATGAACCCGGTGATCATGCTCGACGAGGTCGACAAGGTCGGCGCCGACTGGCGCGGCGACCCTTCCTCGGCTCTGCTCGAGGTGCTCGACCCGGCTCAGAACCACTCGTTCCGCGACCACTACCTGGACGTGGAGCTTGACCTGAGCCAGGTGTTGTTCATCGCCACGGCGAACGTGGCCGAGACCATCCCCGGACCGCTGCTCGACCGCATGGAGGTCGTGCGCTTCGATGGCTACACCACCGAGGAGAAGGTCGCCATCGCACGGGACTACCTGTGGCCCCGCCAGCGCCGGCGCAACGGCCTGAACGAGGACGAGGTGACCATCGAGGACTCCGTGCTGCGCACGGTCGTGGCCGAGTACACCCGCGAGGCGGGCGTGCGCTCGCTCGAGCGTGAGCTGGGCACGGTGCTGCGAAAGACCGCGACGAAGATCGCGGGCGCCACGGCCCAGGCCCCGGTGACGATCGACGTGGAGGCCGTGCGCGAGGCGCTGGGCCGCCAGCGTCACTTCCAGGAGGCGGCGGAGCGAACCGCGGTCCCGGGCGTGGCCACCGGACTGGCCTACACGCCGGTCGGCGGCGACGTGCTGTTCATCGAGGCCACCTCGATGAGGGGCAAGGATGGCCTGGTGCTCACCGGCCAGCTGGGCGACGTGATGAAGGAGTCGGCGCGGATCGCCCTCTCCTACGTGCGCGGGCACGCCGAGGACGTGGGCGCGGAGGAGGACTCCTTCGACGGCCGCGAGTTCCACGTGCACGTGCCGGCCGGCGCCATCCCCAAGGACGGACCGAGCGCCGGGGTCACCATGACCACCGCACTGGCCTCGCTCCTGAGCGGGCGCCCGGTCAAGCACACGGTGGGCATGACCGGAGAGGTCACGCTGCAGGGCCGCGTGCTGCCGATCGGAGGCCTGAAGCAGAAGGTCCTGGCCGCCCACGCGGCGGGGCTGACCGACGTGATCATCCCCGAGCGCAACCGGGCCGACATAGACGAGGTCCCGGAGGAGGTCCGCGAGCAGCTGGCCTTCCACCCGGTGATGACCATCGGCGAGGTGCTCGACCTGGCGCTCGAGCCGGCGCAGACCACCGCCGGCCTGGCCTAGGGACCGCCTTGAAGGGCCCGGGTGGCGCGAGAAGCGCCGCCCGGGCCTATATTCGCCCCATGCGTTCTCTGGGCATGCTGGTTGCGACTCTGGCGTGCTTCGCCGCCCTCACCGGCGTGGCCCAGGCGGCCGGCGACCGTTACGTCGCCCTCGGCGACTCCTACACCTCGGGCCCGCTGATCCCCAACCAGTACGGCGACCCGATCGACTGCGGGCGCTCGGATCACAACTACCCGTCGCTCACCGCGCCCGCCCTGGCCGTGGGCACCTTCACCGACGTGAGCTGCGGCAGCGCCGAGACCAAGCACATGACCGAGCCCCAGCCCGACCTGCCCCTGGGGGGGACCAACCCGCCGCAGTTCAACGCCCTGCGCACCGACACCACGCTGGTCACCGTGGGCATCGGCGGCAACGACGCCGGGCTGGTGGCGGTCGGCACGAAGTGCGCCCAGCTGGGCGCGACCAACCCCACGGGCACCGCGTGCCGTGACTACTACGCGCCCGGCGGGCAGGACAAGGTGGCGGCCCGGATCGCGGCCACCAAGCCGAAGATCGCCGCGGTGCTGAATGGCATCCACCAGCGCAGCCCCAAGGCGCGCGTGGCGATCGTCGGCTATCCCGACGTGCTGCCAAAGACCGGCAACTGCTACCCGATGGTTCCTCTGAGCCCCGACGACGTCCGCTACATCGACGAGCTGATCATCCGCATCAACACGATGATCGCGGGCCAGGCCGCCAACAACGGCGCCGAGTACGTGGACACCTACCGCGACAGCATGGGCCACGACGTGTGCACCCTGCCGCCCACCCGCTGGTACGAGGGGCTGACCCCGACCGAGCCGGCCTATCCGCTTCACCCCAACGGCAAGGGCGAGGCGAGCATGGCGCGCTCGGTGATCAGCGTGCTCAGCCGCCCGCGTCCCGCCAAGGCCCGCCCGCGCCTGCTGGTGGGGGCCACGCGGGGCATGCACCGCGCGCGCAAGGGCCATCCCTTCAAGGTCAAGGTCCGGGCCAAGGGCGGCGGCCTGCGCAAGGTGCGGGTCGTGCTGCGAAACGCGCGCGGCCGCAAGGTCGGGCAGAGCCGCCTGTTCACGCTCTCCGCCGGCAAGCGCCGCTCGGTGCGGGTGAGCGTCAAGCGCCGCGTGCGAACCGGCCGCTACCGGCTGGCGGCTTCGGGTCGTACCCCGGCCGGGGCGGCCGTCAAGGGCTCACGGCGCGTCCGGCTGCGCCCCGCGCACCACTGACCTCCGCTCAGACCGAGCGGGTGAGTCCGCCGTCGACGGTGATGGTCTCGCCGGTCAGGTAGGAGGCGCGCGCCGAGCACACGAACGCGGCAACGGCGGCGAACTCCTCCGGTGTGCCGAGCCGGCCCGCGGGGATCGTCTCGCGCGCCGCTCGCTCGGCCTCCTCACGGGAGCCCGCGTTGGTGAAGACGCGGTCGGTGGCGATCCGGCCGGGCAGCATCGTGTTGAGCGTGACCCCGTCGGCTGCCACGCGGTGGGCGAGCGTCTTGAACGCGCCCGACATGCCCGCCCGGTGGACGGTGGAGAGCATGAGCGTGGGGATGGGCTCGCGCACGCTGCTCGAGGACACGTTGACTATCCGCCCGAAGCCGCGCTCGCGCATGCCCGGCAGCACACGCTCGATCAGCGCCATGGGGGAGAGGATCAGGTCGCGGTGGGCCGCCTCCCAGTCCTCGCGCGAGAAGCCGAGCGGGTCCTCGCCGCCCGGAGGGCCGCCGGTGTTGGTCACCAGGATGTCGATCGGCCCGAGGTCGGCCTCGACGGCGTCCAGGAGGGCGGGGACGGCATCGAGGTGGGCGCTGTCCCACGCATAGCCGCGCGCGCCGATCTCGGCCGCGGTCCGCTCGATCCGCTCCTGCGAGCGGGAGGAGATCGCCACCCGCGCCCCCTCGGCCGCCAGCTCGGCGGCGATCGCCCGGCCGATTCCCTTCGAGGCGGCCCCTACGAGCGCGACCCGGTCTGAGAGCGCGAAATCCACGTTGCAAACCTATCGCTGGACACTCCGCCGCTCGATCTGCTTCTATACCGCGCTGTTCTAGTCCAGCCGAGTCCTCACCGCCCTGAGCGGAGGGGAACGGGGGAACCACCCGGGACCGATCGAGCAGTCCGGTCCCAGGGGCGAATCGCCTCCTCATGGAGGCGTAGCGCACTTTCCAGCGCGAGCCCGTCAGCTCACCCCGTAGGCACACAGGAAAGAGGAGTACGAAAGCCTTGGCGTCGAAACTGGCCCGCAGTCCCAGCCGTGCCGTGTTGCGCATCCTTCAGGTGTCGTGCCTGGCCGCCGCCCTGATGACCTGCCTGGTGGCCACCGCCCTGGCGGACAACCCGAGCGCCGACTCCGGCGCCGCCAGCACGGAGATCATCCTCAAGAAGGGCGACCGCGGATCGGCCGTCTCGGCCGTCCAGCGCAAGCTCGGCCTGGCCGCCGACGGCCGCTTCGGCGCCGGCACCCTGCGCGCGGTCAAGAGCTTTCAGCGCCGCAGCCACATCAGCGCCGACGGCATCGTCGGCCCCGCCACCCGCCGGGCGCTCAGGCTGCGCCCCTTCACCAGCCGGTCGGTCAAGCGCGGCAAGCCCAAGAGCACGCCGGGTGGCGCGCCGGCCGTCCTGGAGCGGATCGCCCAGTGCGAGTCCGGGGGCGACCCGACCGCCGTGTCGCGCAACGGGCAGTACTTCGGCAAGTACCAGTTCTCCAAGGCCACGTGGAAGGCCCAAGGCGGCCAGGGCGACAATCCGGCCGAGGCCAGCGAGGCCGAGCAGGACCGCGTCGCGCTCAAGATCTACCGGGCCCAGGGCACCGATCCGTGGCCGACCTGCGGCGCCTCGGCCTGACCAAAAGAAGGACTTGACCGCAGCGTTCCGACGGATGTGGTGTTCTTCTGGCGAACACCGCCTAATCGCCACCGTCCCGACGGTGGAGAGCGGGGGAACCAAGGAGGGCCTCCGGGCCCTCGGGGCGAAAGGTCGTCACAGCACGGCCAAGCGCAACTCAGCGCGAGCCCGTCAGCTAACCCCGCAGGCAAGAGCGAAAGGTCAGAAACGCCTGTGACGAAGCCCATCTGTCGTGTCCTTGCGGGCGCCTTGACCGCGCTGGCGGTCCTGTTCGTGGCCGTGCCGGCACAGGCTTCGGCCCAGCCGAGGATCCGCGACGTGCGGTGCATCGCTTCCTGCACCGGCGGTCAGCCGCGCGGGGGCAGCCTCCTCCTGGTGTCGGGCAACGACTTGGGCGACGTCTACGCGGCGATCTTCCCGGGAGGGCGCCAGGGCATCCGCGACCTCCACGGGCGCGCCGGTCAGGCCTCGACCTCCACCGTGAGGGTGCGCGTTCCCTGGGAGGCCACCAGCGGTCGGTTCGTGCTGGGAACGCGCCGGGGCCTGGTCTCGACCGGTCGGCCGATCCAGATCGCCCCTGTGCCCGTCGTCTCGCGCTGGCGCTGCGTGAGCGGGTGCGCCCCGGGCCGCAAGATCCGCGGCGGCAGCCTTCTCCAGGTACGCGGCGTGCGCCTGGCCTCGATCCGCAACGCCGTGCTCCAGGGTGGCAAGGGCCGCGCAGATGATGTCAGCGCCCGCGTGAGCGGCCAGCGCTTCGACTCCTTCCGCCTGCGCGTGCCGGCCAAGGCCGTGAGCGGGAACCTCGTGGCCCGCGAGGTCCGCCGCCGCTCTCCCCCGCGGCGACTGGTCGTCCAGGCCGCGGCCCCCGCCCCAGCGCCTCCGGCCGGAAGCGGCATCTTCCCGGTCCGCGGCGCGCACGACTTCGGTGGCGCCGGTGCGCGATTCGGCGCCGCGCGCTCAGGCCACACCCACCAGGGCCAGGATGTGCTCGCGGCCTGCGGCACGCCCCTGGTCGCCGCCGCGGCCGGGACCGTGCGGACCGCGAAGTTCCAGTCCGCGGCCGGCAACTACGTGGTGATCGACGGCGCCGCCCCCGATCAGGACTACGTCTACATGCACCTGCAGGCGCCCACGCCGCTGAAGGTGGGGCAGGCGGTGGCCGCCGGGGCGCCGATCGGCAACGTCGGGGACACCGGCGACGCGCAGGGCTGCCACCTGCACTTCGAGCTGTGGAGCGCGCCGGGCTGGTACGTGGGCGGGCAGCCGTTCGATCCGCTGCCCCAGCTGCAGGCCTGGGACGCCGTGGGCTAGTCCATGGACTCGGACGTCGTGGGGTTCGCAGCGGTGGCCGCTGTGGTCACCGTGGCGCCCGCGGCGGACTTCGCCCTGGTCTCGCGCCGCGCGATGACCGTCGGCGTCGGTCCGGCGGTGCTCACCGCGAGCGGCATATGCGCCGGCGTCCTGGTGTGGGGAGCGCTGTCGGCGCTGGGCGTCTCGGCGCTGATAGCCGCGTCGGCTGAGGCCTTCACCGCCCTGCGCATCGCCGGGGCCGCCTATCTCGTGTTCCTGGGGGCGCAGGCCCTGCTGCGGGCCCGGCGCCTGACCTCCGGTTCGGTGGTCGCTCCCGACGGCGGTCCGGCGTCGGTTCCCGAGCGCAGCGCGGCGTTCAGACAGGGTCTGCTGACCAACCTGCTCAACCCGAAGGTGGGCGTCTTCTACTCGGCGGTGCTGCCTCAATTCGTCTCCCGGCACGACTCGGTGCTGGCGGTATCGCTGCTGTTTGCCGGCCTGCACGCCGTCATGGGGATGCTCTGGCTATCCGCGAGCGCGTACGTCCTCTCGCGCGGCCGCTCGGTGTTCGGCCGCCCCCGCGCCCGGGCGGCGATCGAGGCAGTCACCGGGATCGTGCTCGTCGCTCTCGGCCTGCGTGTGGCCGGCGATCGCGCCTAGGGTGACCAGGCACAGCAGCACGAGCAGTCCGTAGGGCAGCGCGTCGGCGGTGGCGTCGGCCAGCGCTCCGCCGCCCGTGCCGCCCGTCACCTGGCCGGCCGCCCAGGCCAGGTTCATCAGGCCGAAGGCGAAGCCCTGGTCCAGCCCGGAGGACTCGGAGGCGTCGCTGAGCAGTGCCGCCGCCGGCGCCCAGAAGAAGGTGAGCGCCACCACGGCGGCGACCAGGACCGCGCCCAGGAGCCACACGTCCGCCGGCAGGGGCAGCACCACCGCGCCGATCGCCGCCGCGATCAGCCCCACGCGCACCAGCGGCAGCCGCCCGCGTGAGTCAGACAGTCGGCCCATGACCGGGTTCAGGGCGGCCTCCACCCCGGCGGCGGCCACGAACAGCGCCCCGATGGTGATGCCGCGTGCACCGAGGTCGTCCAGGCGCAGGGGCACGAGCACGTCGACCGTCCCGATGAACAGCGCCGGCAGGGTGAACAGCCAGACCGCGATCCGCATCGACGGTGTCCTCATCGCCCTGCCCAGGTGCCCCCACGAGCTCTGGCGTGGCGGCGCGAAGCCCGGGGTCGGGGGGGGCCCCGCCCGCCGCCGCCCGGGCCCCGCCGGCCCCCCCCCGAAAAACCCCCCCCGGCGCCGGGGCGGGGCCGCGCCCCCCCCCACCCGGGCCCCCACCACCCCCCA
>JBBREO010000079.1:0-9910 GCA_038202855.1 Solirubrobacterales bacterium | reverse complement strand
ACCCGTTCCTAGCCAGCCACTCGAATGGGCAAGCGAAGCCGCAAGCGCGGGGGCAGCGGCGCCGACGCCGCGTCGGACACCGAGACCACCCGCGCGCAGCGCGACGCGGCGCGCCAGCGCCGCGTCGAGGCCCAGCGGCGGGGCGGACCGGCCGCCACGCCCAAGCCGCGACCGGGGCGCGTCTCGTCCGAGGACCGGCCGCCGCCGGTCTGGGCGCCGTTTCCGCTCACCGAGCTGGTCACGTTCGCGGGCATCGTCCTGATGGCCTGGGGCCTGCTCTCGGGCGGCGGGCGCGCCGGCAACTCGCGCCTGGCCGCGGGCCTAGCCGTCGCGTCGCTGGCGGGCCTCGAGCTGGCCGCGCGCGAGCACGTGACCGGCTTTCGTTCCCATAGCGTGCTGCTCGCCGGGGTGGTGGCCATCGCGGTGATGGTCGCCCTGGGGCTCGCCGCCGGGGTGCAGACCCTCGGCCTTCTCCTGATCGCGGGCGTACTCACCTTCGCGGCGGCCATATTCGGCCTGCGCGAGCTCTTCCGTCGCCGGTCGGGTGGGCTGAGCTTCCGGTGAAGGGGGTGTTGCGCACGGGGGTGAGCGGCGCGGTGCTCCTCCTGATCATGCTGATCGGCAGTCTGGTGCTGTGGATCGGCGTGCCGCTGGGCTGGCTGTACGTGGGCTCCCGGGTGCAGGGCAGCACGCAGTCGCTGGGAGCGGCGATGGCGGTGATGATGGTCGGCGTGCTGGCCAGCATCGCCGCGATCGTGTCCGTGCTCGGCTGGCTGAACCACAAGCACGGCGAGCTGCGTCAGGCGCGCGGGCTGGAGGACCACGGGAACGTGGCGCTGGAGGCGGTGATGACCGTCAGCGCGGCGATCGCCGTGGTGGTCGGCGGCGCCTGGTTCTTCCTGTTCTCCGGCTCCAGCCCGCTGCCCGCCGGCCTGAGCTTCTAGACGGCGGCGGGACCGAGCGCGCTCGCGCCCGGCCCCGCCCGGCCTCAGACGGCGCTCAGCACCGGCACCGAGGGCCGGTGGACGCGCGTGGTCTGCAGCATGTCGGCCAGCGCCGCTCGCTGGCGCTCGGTGAGCGTGCCGATCGGCTTGTTCTCCGGCACCCCGATCGACGTCAGCAGTCGCCGGCAGCGGGTCCGTCCCCAGCGTTTCTGGCTCATCAGCAGGTCGCTGATCGACATGGAGTGGGCCTGCCAGGGGCAGCCCAGCACCACCTCGGTCACTCCCAGCTCACCGCTGGCGATTGCGCGCTTCATCTCGGCGCGCGCCAAGCGCACCCTGTTGGCGTGCTCGAGAGCCCTCAGATGCTGCTGCCCAGCGTCCAGCGTGGCGGTTTCGCCCATACATAATCCCTCCCGCACCTCGTGCAGATTCCGATCTAGAGCAGTTCCAGTGGGCCGGCGGCCGTCCAGATCCCAGACCCTCGTCCCGAGACCTCAGCCGCCGCAGCCGAGGTCAAATAAATCCAAGCTGCCCGCGGGCGTCAACCGGCAACCGTGGTGACCACCCGCTAAGAGCGGGCTTTTCCCCGGCCCCGCCGTGGAGCCGGGCGCGCCACCTCGAAGATGCGTCCGCCGGCATGCCCCGAACGCGGTCTGCGATCGCCGTCAGGGGGATTGGCGCCCGCGCCGGCGGTAGGCGCGGGCCTTCTGCTGGTTGCCGCACACCGCCATCGAGCACCAGCGCCCGGATCGGTTCTTCGAGTGGTCATAGAAGGCCCAGCGACAGCTCTCGTCGGCGCAGGCCCGCAGCCGCCCCCAAGTGCCGTCGGCGGCCGCGGTGGTGACGATGGCCAGCAGGGACGCGAGGGCGGCGTCCACGCCGTCCCCGGCCGGTGCAAGCGCCGGGCCGTCGGGACCGAAGGTCGTGCGCAGGGACGCGCGGGCGGCCGCCCGGTCGAGCTCGGCGAGCGCCTCCGTGTCGGGCGGGCCCCCGTTGTGGGTGTACAGCACCGCCCGCAGGCCCTCGCGCACGGCGAGGGCACGCTCGAGGTCGGGGGCCGTGACGCGGGTGTCGGGGGGGACCAGGCCGGCGTCGGCGAGCCATCGGGCCAGCGCCTCCGGGCTGTCCAGGGCCTCCTCGTCGTGGTCCAGGTCCAGGGAGTTCACGAACCGCTGCACCAGCCCGAGGCGGCCGGGCGCGGTCTTGTCCGCCTCCGTGGGAGTCATGGGTGGGTGCGGACCTCGGTTAGCAGCATCGCTTATGGACTCTATCAGCGTTCGTAACTGGCTATCGACGATAGCCGGTGTTAGACTGCAACCAGTGTTCAAGTTAAGACGGTTACGGCCCAGGAGGTCGACGTGAACCAGGAGATCATCATCCGCCCGGCCACCCACGAGGACCTGCCGGCCGTGCTGCAGCTGGCTGCCCTGGACGACCGGCCGGTGCCGCGGGGCGACTCGCTGCTCGCCTTCGTGGACGGCGAGCTGGCCGCCGCTCGGCCGCTGGACGGCCGCGGCGCCGTGGCCGATCCGTTTCGGCGCACCGCCCATCTGCTGGCCATGCTCGAGGTCCACGGCGGGAGGGCGGCATGAGCCCGCTGATCACCTGGGAGCTCGCCCGGGCCCGCCAGACCGAGCTGCGCCGCGGCTATGCCAGCGTGCGTCGCCCGCTCCAGGCGGCTCGCCGCGGCGCCCGACCGCGCCTCTAGGCCTCGAGCCACCTCAGGGCCAGCTCGAGCACCTCCGCGCGGCTGCGTCCGCCGTGGTCGGCGGCTACGAAGTGGCTGCCGATGAACAGCGAGAAGGCCAGCACGCAGCGGGCCTCGACGTCGTCGGCGTCGGGACAGAAGCCGCCGAACAGAGAGCGCATGTAGTCCATCCGCCGGTTGTCGACGCGCCGTAGGCGCTCGGCGACCGTCTCCTCGTGCCGGGCCCAGTCGCGGACCGCGAGGTCGATCCTCAGCACGCCCCGGCTTTCGCCGGAGGAGGCGATCGCGAACAGCCGCCGCAGCTTGGCCCTGGCGTCCCCGGCCTCGCTCTCCACGCGCTCGATCACCTCGTCGACGCCCTCGCGCTCCCACGTGTCGAGCATCTCCTGAAGCAGCGCGGGGCGGTCGTCGAAGTGCCAGTAGAAGCCGCCCTTGGAGACGCCGAGCGCCCGTGCCACGGGCTCGATCCGGACGGCGCCGGGGCCGCCTTCGCCGAGGGCCCGGAGCCCCTCCTCGATCCACCTGTCGCGAGGGGTGCGGGTGGGGGCCATCCTCTGTACGCTATCGTATGGATACGCCACCGTATGGAGGAGTTCTAGACATGAACGCGGGCGCCGCGCAGGGGTGGTTCATCGCCGGCACGATCACCTTCATGCTCGCGGGCGCCCTGCACTCGGTCTACGCCCTGCTGGACACGGTGCGCCCGCGGGTGTTCGCGCCGATCGAGCGCTCCGTCAAGCCGGCGATGGAAGGCACCGGGATGCGGTTGGTGGGTCGCGCGGCGCCGTCGATGTGGAAGGTGTGGCTGGGCATCCACATCAGCCACGGCCTCGGCGTCTTCACCTTCGGGCTGCTCTGCCTGTTGATCGCCACCCACGACTTCGCGCTGGTCGAGAGCGTCGGCGCCATCCGGCCGCTCACGATCGCCTTCTCCCTCGCCTACCTCGCCCTCTCGCTGCGCTTCTGGTTCTACGGCCCGGTCGTCATCACCGCAACCGCCACGGTCTGTTTCACCGTCGCCACCGTCCTGTCGGCATGAGGCTCCCGGACAGCGCGCACGCCGCCCGGCCCTGGCGCATCCACGAGCTCGCCCCCGACTTCCGGCTCGAGGACGTGTGGGCGCTTCCGACGCCCGGCGGCCCGGGCGGCTTCCCCCGGCTGGTGGAGCTGCTCGCCTCCTTCGACCCAGCGCACGGCTCCTCCGGCGTCGCCCGCGGGCTGTGGGTGATCCGCGAGAAGCTGGGTGAGCTGCTGGGCCTGGACGACCCGAGCACCGGTCTGGGCGTCCGGGTGCCGACGCTGCGCGACCGGCTACCGGACGATCTGCGCGACGGCCCATCGGGACCAGTCTCCGACGCGCTCCCGTTCACCCCGCTCTATCTGACCGAGGACGAGTGCGCGGTGGAGACGGCCAACCAGACCGTGCACGGGGTCCTGCACTTCGGCTGGGTCCCGGACGAGAGTGGCGGCTACCGCGGCCAGATGGCGATCCTCGTGAAGCGAAACGGGCTGCTCGGCAGCGCCTACATGGCCGCGATCGCGCCGTTCCGGCATAGCATCGTCTACCCGGCGATGATGCGGGAGATCGAGCGAGGATGGACGGCGAGCGCGTGACACGCGACAGGGAGTTCGACGTGGCCGTTGTCGGAGCGAGCGTGGCGGGCTGCACGGCGGCCCGGTTGTTCGCGCAGAGGGGCGCGAGGGTGGCCCTAGTCGAGCGTCACACCGACCCGGCGGCCTACAAGGTGGTGTGCACCCACGCCATCCTTCCGCCCGCCACCGCGACGATCGAGCGGCTGGGGCTGGCGCCGCTCCTGGTCGAGCGCGGCGCACCCCGGACGGGAGCCGAGTTCTGGACCCCCTACGGCGGATGGTTCGCCCTCCCCGAGGACTCTCCCGAGGGTTGGGGGGTGACGCGACGCGCGCTGGACCCGCTTCTGCGCGATCTGACGGTGAACACCCCCGGGGTGGAGTACCACGGCGGGAGCACGGCGAAGCTCGTCCTGTTCGACGGCGCGCGGCCGGCGGGCGTGGAGGTCGAGGACCGCAGCCGCCGGACGACGAGCATCCGCGCCCGGCTGCTGGTCGCCGCCGACGGGCGCAACTCGAGCGTCGCCCGGCTCGCGGGCGTGCCCGGACGCGTCCGGCCGCACAACCGGTTCTTCTACTTCGCCTACTGGCGGGGGATCGAGCAGCCGAGGACACCGCGCGGCAACTCCATCCGGCTGTGGCTCCTCGAGCCGGACGGGGTGGCGCAGTTCCCGAACGAGGACGACCTGACGCTGCTCGTGGCCAGCTACCACCGCTCACGCATGCCGGAGGTGCGCGCCGATCCGGAGGGCTCCTACCTACGGGCGTTGGCGGATCTGCCCGAAGGACCGGACCTGGGCGGGGGGGAGCAGGTGTCGAAGCTGCTGGGAAAGCTCGAGGTGCCCAACGTGATCCGCCCCGCGGCCACACCCGGGATGGCCTTCGTCGGCGACGCGGCCCTGGCCACCGATCCCGTGTTCGGGGTCGGGATCACCTTTGCGTTCCAGAGCGCCGAATGGCTGGTCGACGAGACGAGCGGCGCACTCCAGGGCGGGGGCGACCTCGATGCCGCGCTGCGGCGTTACCGGCGCAAGTTCGCGTGGCGTCTGGGGCCACATCACCTCCAGATCGCCGACTTCTCCACCGGACGCGACTTCACGCCGCTCGAGCGCCTGACCTTTCGCAGGGCCACGACCGACCCGGCGCTCGCGAACGCTCTGGGCAAGGTCCTCACCAGGGAGCGCTCGCCCTTCCGCCTGCTGGACCCGCGGACCACGAGCCGGCTCCTCGTCCCCCGGCGCCGGGCCAGGGAGCCGGCATGACCGCGCGAGAGCGTGCGCTGCTTGCCTTCACCATCGTCGGGTTCCTCGTTCCCAACACGATGGTGATCGCGTTCGTGGTCCAGAACGGGGTCGACATCGGCGGCTACTTCGGCCACTGGGCCGAGTCGCTGCCCGCGGCCCAGCTGGCCGCCGACCTGAGCATCTCCTTCCTCGCCTTCGCTCTCTGGGCGGCCTGGGAGGGACGGCGGCTCGGGATGCGCACCTGGTGGGTGCCGATCCCGGCCTCTGCCCTCGTCGGACTGTGCTTTGGCCTGCCCCTCTTCCTGCTCCTACGCGAGCGCGCCGTCCGCGAGCGGCCGGCTCACCCAAGCGATTCGGAGGCCGGCTCCGCGGGCTGATCGGCCTGCAGCTCGCGGACCCGGGAGAACGCGTCGAGCGCCCGGTCGAGGTGGGCGCGTTCGTGGGTGGCCATCACGCTGGTGCGAAGCAGCGCGCCGCCGCGGGGGACGGCGGGGTAGAGGGCCACGTTGGCGTAGACGCCCTCGTCGTAGAGGGCTTTCCAGAAGGTCACCGCCTGCCAGTCGTCGCCGATGGTGACGGGCACGATCGGGGTGAGCAGGTCGGTGCCGTCGGGCATCGGGGTGGGCGACACCACGTCGAAGCCCAGGTCGGACAGCCCGCGCTGGAGGTAGCGCGCGTTGTCCAGCACGCGGGCCAGCAGCGCCTGGCCCTCGGGGGACCGGATCACCCGCAGCGCGGCCAGCGTGGCGCCCACCGCGGCGGGCACGGCCGCGGCGGTGAACATGAACGCGCGCGACTGCACGCGCAGGAAGTCGATCACCTCGGTGGGCCCGGAGATGAAGCCGCCGCACGAGGCAAGCGACTTGGAGAAGGTGCCCATCCGCAGGTCGACCGCGTCGGCGACCCCGAAGGCCTCGCTGGCCCCCGTGCCGGCCGCTCCCAGCACCCCGACCCCGTGCGCCTCGTCCACCATCAGGCGCGCCCCGTAGCGGCGGCACAGCTCCACGATCTCGGGAAGCGGGGCCAGGTCGCCCTCCATCGAGAAGACGCCGTCGACCACCACGAGCACGCCGCCGCCGTCGCCGCCGGCGCGGTCGAGCATCTTCTCCAGCTTGTCCAGCTTGTTGTGGCGGAAGGGGCGGACGCGGGCGCGCGACATCATCACCGCGTCGAGGATCGAGGCGTGGTCGCCCGAGTCCACGATCACCGTGTCCTCGGGAGACAGCAGCGTGCTCACGCAGCCCACGTTGGCCTGGTAGCCCGTGGTGAACACCAGCGCGTCCTCGTCGCCCGTCCAGTCGGCGATCTCCGCCTCCAGCTCGAGGTGCAGCGGGGTGGTGCCGTTCATGAACCGCGATCCGGTCAGCCCGGTGCCGTAGCGCTCGAGCGCGTCGCGGGCTGCCTGCTTGACCACCGGGTGGGTGGTCAGCCCGAGGTAGTTGTTCGACCCCAGGGTGATTCGCTCGCGGCCCTCCATCTGCACCACCGGGCCAGGCTCCCCGTCGACCTCCCGGAAGTAGGGCAGCAGGTCGTTCTCGCGGGCCGCGTTGAGCTGCTCCAGGCGCTCGTGCGCGCGGGCCTTCTCGAATAGGTCGGTGGTGGCCGCCATGGAATAGGGTCTCGCGGCGTGTCGGTCGAGGTCTCAGCGGTGCGCTCGGAGCGGGAACGCCGGGCCTTCATCGAGCTGCCGTACCGCCTGCATGCTACAAGCGAGCAGTGGGTGCCACCGTTGCGCCTGGAGCGGCGTGCGTTCCTCAGCCCGCGGCTGAACAAGTGGCTGCGCCATGCCGACGTCCAGCTGTTCCTGGCCCGGCGCGACGGCCGCGTGGTGGGCCGCATCAGCGCCCAGATCGACCACGCTTTCACCGCCTACCAGGGCAAGGACTGGGGGATGTTCGGCTTCCTGGAGGTCGAGGACGACCAGGAGGTCGTGGACGCCCTGCTCGACGCAGCCGCCGGCTGGCTCGCCGAACGCGGGCGCGACCGCATGGTCGGGCCGATGGACTTCTCCCAGAACGACGAGATCGGCGTGCTGATCGAGGGCCACGACCGCGAGCCCTACATCAAGCAGCCGTGGCACCCGCCCTACTACCAGCGCCTGTGCGAGCGGGCCGGGCTGGAGAAGGCGGTCGACCTGTGGATGTGGGAGCTGCACATCTCCGACCGCTCCTCGATCGCCCCGGCCATCACCGAGATGGCGGCCCGGCTCGAGCCCGACCACGGAATCCGCATCAGGCGCATGAGCCGGCGGCGGCTGCGCAAGGAGCTCGATGTGTTCGCCGAGACCTACAACGAGGCGTGGGCCGACAACTGGGGCTTCGTGCCCTACGGAAAGGACGACCTGGACACCTACGCCGGTGACCTTCAGCTGGTCTTCGACCGCAACTGGTTCATGGTGGCCGAGAAGATCGACACCGGCGAGAGCGTGGGCGTGGCCATCACCGTGCCCGACGTGAACCAGGTGCTGCGCCGGATGGGCGGCCGGCTGCTGCCCTTCGGCTGGTTCCATTTCCTGCGCAGGGGCAAGGTGATCGACCGGGTGCGGGTGGGCTTCCTGGGGGTCAAGCGCGAGTACCAGCACACCGGCGTGGCCGCCGGCCTGTACATCGAGCACTTCGACACCGCCGCCCGCACGCCCCAGAGCGGCGGCGAGATGGGCTGGATCCTGGAGACCAACGACGCCATGAACCGCGGCATGGAGGGCATGGGCGGGCGCGTGGTCAAGCGCTACCGGGTCTACGAGCGCCCGCTGATGCACTAGCTCCGGCCGGCATCCCTGCCGGCCGAAGAGGCGGCGGCCGCGGCTGTACTGGCTTCGTCCGGTGGCGGGTTACACTCGCCGGAGCGTGCCTGAGCCCGCCGACAACGACGAGGAGACCGTCTCCGGCGAGATCGTTCCCGAAGGGGAGTCGATCGCCGAGGTCCGGCGGCTTCCCGTGCCCGCTGCCGGCCAGCCCGGCGCCGAGGTCGACGTCCGCCGCCCCGCTTCGGTTCCGGCCACCGTCGCGGCCGCGACGGGTGGGTTCGTGCTCGGGGTGGCCGCCTTCCTGCTGATCAAGGTGCTGCGCCGTCCGCGCTCGGGTCAGGCGCTGGCCGCCCGCCGCGCCCGCGCGCTGTCGCGCCGGCGCGGGGTGGACGTGCAGGCGTCCAAGTCCTTTCTGGTCGACGTCCACCTGCTCAAGCGCTGATCCACCAGGAAAGCCCGCCCGCCGTCGTCGAGGCCGACGCCGTCCCCGTCGGGCCGTTTCGGATGCCCGGTGGCGGCCGCGACGGTGTGCTGCGCGGCCGCGACGGCGTGCTGCGGCGGATCATCCTCGTAGAAGGCGAGCCCGTGGAGGTGCGCGCCTGGGTCCAGGGCGGCGCCGTTCGCCTGCGCGCCGCCGCCAGTAGCCGCGACAGCGCCGACTGGGCGCTGAAGCGGATGCGCTTCGCGCTCGGCGTCGACCACGACCTGGGCCCCTTCCATCGCCGCTTCTGGCGCCACGAGCTGCTGGGCCCGCTCGTGAGGCGAAAGCCGTGGCTGCGCCCGCGCCGGCGCCCCGAGCCCTTCGAGGCGCTGGCCTGGGCGGTGTGCGAGCAGCTGATCGTCGGCGGCCGGGCGGCCGAGATCGAGCGCCGGCTGGTGCGTCGACACGGGCCCCGCAGCGCGTGCGGACAACTGCGCGACGTGCCCGGAGCCGCCACCCTGGCCCGACTGGCCCCGGCCCAGATCGAGGCCTGCGGGCTGTCGCCGTCGCGCGCGGTGACGCTGGTCAAGGCGGCCCGCGAGGTGGACCGCGGGCGGGTGGACCTGCACGACGCCTCGCGCCACGAGCACGACTGGCGCCGGCTGCGTGCCATCCGCGGGATCGGCTCCTGGACCGTGGAGTACCTCGCCCTGCACGGACAGGGGCGCGACGATCAGCTCCCCCACGGCGACCTGGCCTACATCAAGCTGGTCGGGCTGCTGGCCGGGCTGGGCCGGCGCGCCACCGAGGACGAAGTGCGCGAGTTCTTCGCCCCCTATGCCCCCTACGCCGGACTGGCGGGCACCGTGCTGGCCCACTCTCTGGCCGGGGCGCCCTCGGGCCTCCGCCGGGGGTGACGCCACGTCACCGTCCGGTAAGACGTGGCGCCTACCATTGAGCCATGGATCAGAGCAGGGTGGACAAGACCGAAGACCAGTGGCGCTCCGAGCTGGACCCCGAGCGCTACCACGTGTTGCGCCAAGCTGGAACCGAGCCGCCGTTCACCGGCTCCTACACCCATTCCAAGGATTCCGGGATGTACAAGTGCGGCGCTTGCGGCGCCGAGCTGTTTTCTTCGGAGACCAAGTTCGACTCGGGCACGGGCTGGCCCAGCTTCACCGAGCCGGCCGTGGCGGAGGCGGTCGAGCTGCGCGAGGACAAGTCCCTGTTCATGAAGCGAACCGAGGTGGTGTGCCG
>JBBREO010000078.1:0-9961 GCA_038202855.1 Solirubrobacterales bacterium | reverse complement strand
CCCGCGGGCCGGCCCACCGCGATCGCCACGAGCAGAACGGCCAGCCACGGCCCGGTCACGCGCCCCAAGTCCAACCTCCCGGCGGCCAGCAGGACCAGCAGCGAGCCGAGGCTGAGGAGCACGAAGCAGGCGGCCAGGGAGTCGCGCGTCTGCCCCGGCGTCGCGCCGCGGCGCCCGAACCAGATCAGCAGCGGCGGCCCGTTGATGCCCGTGGTGATGCTCAGGCCGCCGGTCAGGAACCCGATCGGCGCGGCCGGCAGGGGACGGGCGGCCGAAGGGGATCCGGCCCGGGCGGCCAGCTCGTCGACCGCCACGGCGGCCACCACCGCCACCCCCACGCCGATCTGCAGCGTCGGCTTGCCCAGCGCGCCCAACACCACCACGCCGACCGCCAGGCCGGGCACGGCCCAGGCCACGAGCCCGGCGACCTCGCGGCGCCGCACCTCGTGCGCGCGCCGCTCGCCGTAGAGCACGAGCAGGCTCAGGACCAGCGAGAGCAGCGCCACCACGGTCACGGCGGCGTCGGGATCCAGCGCATGGAAGACCGCCGGAGAGGAGACCTGGGCGAACCCGAAGCCGGTGGCCGACTGCAGCGCCGCTCCCACCAGCACGGCCGCGACCAGCAGCTCCATCGGTCAGCCCCCGCCATAGGCCAGCAGCTCCAGCCGGTTGCCCCAGGGATCGTCGGTGTAGAAGCGGCGCCGGTCGGTCAGCCGCTCGTCCCAGCGCACGGGCGCGCCCGCCGCCCCGAGGCGCTCGGCCACAGCGTCCAGCTCGGGCGGGGTCATCCTGAGCCCCGGGTGGGCTCGAGTGGCCGGCTCGAAGTCCTCATAGGCCCCGATGTGCAGCTGTCGGTCTCCCAGCGCGAACCACACACCGGGCCGCTCCAGCGTCTCGGGCTTGTCCACCTCGGCGAGCCCGAGCAGCTCGCCGTAGAAGCGCCGCGCCTGCGCCTCGCAGTCCGGCGGCGCGGCCACCAGAACGTGGTCGAGCTCCGGTGCCCCGCCCTCCGCGAGCAGGCGCGTGAACACGATCCTGTCGTGGCCGGGGCCGGCGTAGTCGGCCACCCGCTCGGCCGTCATGCCCATGGAGGCGTGAAAGCCGATCGACATCTCGTTCTGCGGTGTGGTGATCGCCTTCAGCGAAGTGGCGCCCCGTTCGCGCGCGAGGGACTCGAACTCCCTCCACAGCCGCGTGGCCAGGCCGCGCCGGCGGTGGGACTCGCGCACGCCGATCAGGTGCAGATAGCCCACGCCGGCCGGCGAGACCACGAAGCCGAACACATAGCCCACCAGCAGCCCGTCCTCGTGCAGCGCGACCGACGTGTCGGCCAGCTCGTGCACGAGCGCCGGATGGTGGGCCGGGCGCAGGTCACGCTCGCCCCAGAAGCTCGCGTGCTCGGCCAGAATCGTGGCGTAGTCGGCCGGCGTGACGCGGCCGACGTTCACGGAGATCCTGGTCCGGGCCTGCGCTCCTCCGCCACCACACTGCCGCCCTCGGCCCGGATCGCGTCCGGCGGCCAGGGCCCGAACCAGTTGTCGCGGGCGCCGTCCACAGTGATCACCGAGCCCGAGGTGAAGTCGCCGGCGGGCGAGGCCAGGTGGGCCACCAGCCACGCGACCTCCTCCGGCCGGCCCAGCCGCTGGAGCGGGATAGTCGAGGCCGCGCCCTCCACCATCGGCTTGGGGTACTTGGACATGAACGTGTCGGTGCCGAACTGGCCGGGAGCGATCGCGTTCAGCAGGATCTTGTGCCGCGACCACTCGATCGAAAGCACCTTCATCAGGTTCTCCACCGCTGCGCGGGCGGCCGAGGAGTGGGCCATGCCCGGCATCCCGTTGTGCGGCGACAGCGTGATCGAGACCACCTTGCCGCCGTTGCCCGAGGGGATCATCGCCTTGGTAGCCACGGCGTGGGTCATCAGCCAGGTGCCCTCCACGTTCAGGCGCATGACCGTGCGAAAGCCCTTGAGCGTGATGTCCTCGGCCGGCGTGAGGTACTGGCCCCCGGCGTTGTTGACCAGCAGGTCGATGCGCCCGTGGCGCTCCAGCGCCCCGTCGACCAGCGACTCGACCTGATCCTCCTCGCGGATGTCGCACGCGACCGCGTCGAAGGAGCCTGCGGCCGCCAGCCCCGCGGTCTCCTGCACCGGCTCCAGGCGCCGCCCGCAACCTACGACGGTCGCGCCCAGCCGCGTGAGCTCGAGCGCGGTCTCGCGGCCCAGGCCCGACCCGGCCCCGCTCACCATCGCCACCTGGCCTTCGAGCAGCCCGTCGCGAAAGACCTCCGACGAGGGGCTCATCTCCCCTTCCACTGCGGATCGCGCTTCTCCATGAAGGCGGTCACGCCCTCGACCACGTCCTCAGTGGACAGCGCGACGGTCAGGTTGCCGCGCAGGTAGTCCAGCGCCTCGGCGAAGGCCATGTCCTGGGAGCGAAACATCGCGTCCTTGCCCATCTTCATCAGCAGCGGCGACTTGGAGGCCAGCTTGGCCGCCCACTCGTCCACGGCGGCGTCCAGCTCGGCGCGCGGCACGACCCGGTTCACGATCCCGGCCTCGAGCGCCTGCGCGGCCGTGATCCGCTCGCCCAGCAGCAACAGCTCGTTGGTCTTCTTGCGACCGACGTTGCGGTAGATCAACGCCATGATCATGAACGGGAAGACGCCCACGTTGATCTCGGGCGTTCCGAAGCCCGCCTCCTCGGCGGCCACGATCAGGTCGCAGGCCAGCGCCACGCCCAGTGCGCCGGCCAGCACGTGGCCGTTGGCCTTGCAGATCGTCGGCTTGCCCAGCTCGCCGATCAGGCGAAAGAGCTGCGGGAAGCGCTCGGTGCCCAGGTGCTTGTGCACCAGCGGCACGTCGGCGGCAAAGCCTTCCAGGTTGCCGCCGGCCGAGAACACCTTGTCGTGCGAGGAGGTGAGCACCACGCAGCGCACGCCGTCGTCGTCGCGCGCCAGCTCGAAGGCCTCGATCAGCTCGTCGAGCGTCTCGTTGCCCAGCGCGTTGCGCGTGTCGGGGTCGTCGAGGGTGATGGTGGCCACCGCGTCGGCCACCCGGTAGGCCACCTTCACGGCGCGGCCTCCCCGATGACGGCGAGGATCGTCCCCGCGTCCACCTGGTCGCCCTCGGCCACGCGCATCTCCTCCAGCGGGCCGGCCACGGGCGCCACGATCTCGTGCTCCATCTTCATCGCCTCGATCACCAGCAGCGGCTGGCCCTTGTCCACCTGGTCGCCCGCTGCCGCCAGCACCTTCCACACCGAACCGGGCATCGGCGAAGCCAGCGAGCCGGCCGCGGCGGCTTCCTCGATCCGCGGGTGGCGCGGCTTCTCGGTCAGCGAGACCTGGCCCGAGTCGGTGTTCACGTGCACCGCACCGCCCGGCTCGGCGTGCACGGCGTAGCGAACCCGGTGGCCGTGGGCCTCGAGGTCGACCAGTTCGGATGTGCACGCGTGCAGGACGGGTGCCTCGACGCGCTCACCGTCCACGGCCAGCGTGGCCAGTCGCCCGGCGCGGTCGAAGGCGTAGGCCACCACGAGCTCGCTCTCGTCCTCGACGGCAAAGGTGATGTCGCGCGGTGCGGCCGGCACGTTGCGCCAGCCGCTGGGCACGGCGGCCAGCACGCGCGCCCCGCTGCGCCGCCTGGCCTGGAGCGCGAGCGCGGCCGCCCCCACGGCCAGTCGGCTTGCTTCGGCGTCCATCGACGGCGCCGCCAGCGCCGCCGGGTCGTGGCGTTCGAGGAACGAGGTGTCGGCGCGGCCGTCCAGGAACTCCTCGTGCGAGAGCACCCCGACCAGGAAGTCGCGGTTGGTGGTGGTTCCGTGCAGCCGCGCGCGGACGAGGGCGGCGGCCAGCAGCCGCGCCGCGCCCGCGCGGGTGGGTGCGTGGGCGATCACCTTGGCCACCATCGGGTCGTAGTAGGGCGAGATCTCGGCGCCATCCTCCACGCCCGTGTCCACGCGCACGGGCCCCGGGATGTCGAAGCGCGACAGCGTGCCGGTCACGGGCAGGAAGTCGTTGGCGGCGTCCTCGGCATACAGGTGCGCCTCGATCGCGTGGCCGCTCATGGCCGGCGACACCGCCTCGGGGGGCAGCGCCCCACCCTCGGCCACGTGCAGCTGCAGCTCCACGAGATCGAGCCCGGTGACCAACTCGGTGACGGGGTGCTCCACCTGCAGCCGGGTGTTCACCTCCAGGAAGAAGAACTCTCCCTCCTCGCTGAGCAGGAACTCCACCGTGCCGGCGCCCACGTAGCCCAGCGCTTCGCCGGCGGCCACCGCGGCCGCGCTCATGGCCTGGCGCAGGGCGTCGTCCACAGCCGGCGAGGGCGACTCCTCGATCACCTTCTGGTGGCGGCGCTGCACGGAGCAGTCGCGCTCGCCCAGGGCGGTCACGGTCCCGTGGGAGTCCCCCACGATCTGGATCTCCACGTGGCGCGAGCGAGGAGCGAAGCGCTCCAGGAAGACGGTGTCGTCGCCGAAGGCCGCCGCGGCCTCGCGCCGGGCCCCCTCCACGCCGGACTCCAGCTCGGGGGGCGCCTCGACCAGACGCATGCCCTTTCCCCCGCCGCCGGCCGACGCCTTGACCAGCAAGGGAAAGCCGACCGCCTCCGCGACGGCGGCCAGCGCAGCCCCATCCGAGCCGCCTGTGCCCAATTGGGTATCCAGCCGCCGGCCGGGCAGCACCGGCACGCCGGCCGTCTCCATCAGGTCGCGCGCCTCGGTCTTGGAGCCCATCGCCTCGATCGCCTCCGGCGAGGGGCCGATCCAGACCAGGCCGGCGTCGGCCACCGCGCGTGCGAAGGCCGCGTTCTCGGCCAGGAAGCCGTAGCCGGGGTGGACGGCGTCGGCCCCCGCGGAGAGGGCCGCCTCAATCACCGCGTCCGCGCGCAGGTAGGAGTCGGCCGGTGCGGGGCCGCCGATGGCCACGGCGCGGTCGGCCTCGCGCACGAAGGCCGCCTCGGCGTCGGCCTCGGAGTAGACGGCCACGGTGCCGATCCCCAGCCGCCGGCAGGTGCGAAACACGCGCCGCGCGATCTCGCCGCGGTTTGCGACCAGTACCCGGCGCAGGGGGCTACATCCGGAAGACGCCAAAGCCCTCGGCTCCCTTCACCGCGGCGCCGTGCACGGCCGACAGCGCCATGCCCAGCGCCGTGCGCGTGTCGCGCGGGTCGATGATGCCGTCGTCGTAGCCGCGCGAGGAATTGGCCAGAGCGGTCTGCTCGGACTCGATCTGGGCCTCCACGGCGGCGCGCATCTTTGCGTCGGCCTCCTCGTCGTACTCGATCCCCTTGCCCTCGGCCGACGCGCGGGCGACGATCGAGAGCACGCCGGCCAGCTGCTCGGGGCCCATCACCGCGGACTGCGCGCTGGGCCAGGAGAACAGGAAGCGCGGCTCGTAGGCGCGGCCCGACATGCCGTAGTTGCCGGCCCCGTAGGAGGCGCCCATGATCACTCCGAGGTGCGGGACCTTGGAGTTCGAGACGGCGTTGATCATCTTCGCGCCGTCCTGGATGATCCCGCCCTGCTCGTACTCCTTGCCGACCATGTAGCCCGTGGTGTTGTGCATGAACACCAGCGGCACGTCCTTCTGATTGGCCAGCTGGATGAACTGCGCCGCCTTCTGGGCCTCGGGCGAGAACAGGACGCCCTGGACGTTGGCGATGATGCCCACGGGGTAGCCGTGGATCGACCCCCAGCCCGTGGTGAGCGACGGCCCGTAGAGGGGCTTGAACTCGTCGTAGCGCGAGCCGTCGACCACGCGCGCGATCACCTCACGCGGGTCGAAGGGGGCGCGAAGGTCGGGCGGCACGATGCCCAGCAACTCGTCGGGGTCGTGCACGGGCTCGTCGGCTGCCTCGGTGGCGCCGGGTCCCAGCTTTCGCCAGTTGAGGCGGCGCACCACCTCGCGCCCCAGGCGCAGCGCGTCGTACTCGTCCTGGGCCAGGTAGTCGGCCAGGCCGGAGATGCGCGAATGCATGTCGGCGCCGCCCAGCTCCTCGTCCCCGGAGACCTCGCCCGTGGCCATCTTCACCAGCGGGGGTCCGCCCAGGAAGACCTTGGCCCGGTCGCGCACGAAGATGCTGTAGTCCGACATGCCGGGCAGGTAGGCGCCGCCGGCGGTGGAGTTGCCGAACACCAGCGACACCGTCGGTATCCCCATGGCCGAATGGCGGGTGATGTTGCGAAAGGTGGCGCCGCCGGGGATGAAGCCCTCGGCCTGGGTCCTGAGGTCCGCGCCGCCGGACTCCACGAGCTGGATGGTCGGCAACCGGTTCTGCTCGGCGATCTCCGCCATCCGCATCGCCTTACGCCAGGTGTGGGGATTCGACGTGCCCCCGCGCACGGTCGGGTCGGCGCCGCCGATCATGCACTCCACGCCCTCCACCGGGCCGATCCCGGCCACCATCGTGCCGCCCACCTTGTACTCGGTGCCGTGGGCCACGAAGGGCTGCAGCTCGAGGAACGGCGCGTCGCGATCGAGCAGCAGCTCGATCCGCTCGCGGATCAGCAGCTTGCCGCGGTCGCGATGCCGCTGGACGTAGCGCTCGCCGCCGCCGGCCCGGAGGTCATCGAGCGCGGCCTCGATCTCGGCCAGCTTGGCCTCCATCGCCTCGCGCGCCTCCCGCGCTGCCTCGCTGCGCGGATCGTGGCTCGAGCTGAGGGTCGGCACGGTGCGACAGTATGCCGGTATGAGCCTGGACGACCCCGCGATCATCACCTGCTCGATCTCCGGGGCGATCGCCAACCGCGAGCAGTGCCCGGCGATTCCCTACACGCCCGAGGAGTACGCCGCCGAGGCGCGCCGGATCGTCGACGAGGGCGGCGTGCATATCCACATCCACGCCCGCCGGCCCGATGGCACGCCCTCCTACGAGATCGAGGACTTCCAGGCGATCACCGACGCGATCAAGGCGGAGGTGGGCGACGCGGCGATCATCAACTTCTCCACCGGCACCATCGGTGTGCCGCTGCAGAAGCGGATCGACTACCTGCGCGCCGTGCGGCCGGAGGTCGCCGCGCTGAACATGGGCTCGATGAACTACGCCAAGTACTCGGCGCGGCGCAAGGAGTTCGTGTTCCAGACGGTCTTCGCCAACCCGTTCGACGAGATCATCGAGCTGCTCGGCGTGATGAACGAGCTGGGCATCCGGCCCGAGCACGAGTGCTTCGACGTCGGCCACGTGGGCTCGCTGGCCCCGCTGGTGGACATGGGCGTGCTGCACGAGCCGCTGCACGTGGACCTGGTGATGGGCGTGGTGGGCGGCATCCCCCCGACCGCGCGCAACCTGGCGATGATGGCCGACAACGTGCCGGAGGGCGCCCACTGGGGCGTGATCGGCATCTCGCGCGCGCAATGGACGCTCGTGGCCGCTGCGCTCACCCTGGGCGGCTCGATCCGCGTGGGCCTGGAGGACAACCTGTACCTGCCGGACGGGACGATGGCCGGCTCCAACGGCGAGCTGATCGCCCGCGCGCGGCGCCTCACCGAGGACGTCGGCCGCCGCCCGGCGACGGTGGGCGAGGCGCGGGCGATGCTCGGCGTGCCCGCGCCGGCCGCCGCGGCATAGGGTCTCGGCCATGCGCGCCAAACAAGTCCACGTCACCCACGACTTCGCCAAGCCGCCCGACCGAGTCTTCGCCTACCTGTCCGAGCACGAGAACCTAGGCCCGCTGTTTGGCGCGAAGGTCAAGCGCCTGCGCGACGGCGACGACGACCGCAACGGCGTGAACTCGGCCCGTGAGCTCAAGGTCGGGCCGCTTCCGCCGTTCGTGGAGACCGTGCACGAGGTGGTGCCCAACAAGAAGATCGTCTACCGGATCACCAAGGGCAGCCCGCTCAAGGACCACGTCGGAGTGATGCAGTTCAGCCCGCTGCCCGGCGGGGGCACCCACTTCGACTACACGATCAGGATCGCCTCGACGATCCCCGGCCTGGCCCCAATCGTCGGGGCTGCCCTGCAGCGCGACATCGCCAAGGCGCTGCCCGAGGTCGACGAGCGCGCCTGACCCGTTGGGGCTTGTGCCCGGCCGGCGACCACGAGTAGCTTCTCGCGTCGTGGCGGGCACGGGGATCCGAAGGGTGGTGGTCCTCGCGGCCGCCGTGATGACCACCGCGCTCGCCGCCGCCCCCGCCCAGGCGGCCTATGCGCCGCTGGGCCGCCCTGGTCCTGCGCTGGAGGTGCCGCGGGCTCAGCTCGACTCCGCCCTGAGCTGTACGCCCGGCGTGGCCGGGGCCACGCGCGAGCCCGTGCTGCTGTCGCCTGCCACCGGCGTGACCGCCGACCAGAACTACTCCTGGAACTACGAGCGTTCCCTGTCGGCCCGCGGGATCCCGTGGTGTCAGGTGGACATGCCCCAGCGCACGCTGGGCGACATCCAGGTGGCCGCCGAGTACCTGGTTCAGTCCATCCGCACCATGCGCGCCCGCGCGGGGCGCAAGATCGCGGTGATGGGTCACAGCCAGGGCGGCATGTCGATGCGCTGGGCGCTGCGCTTCTGGCCCGACACGCGCGGAATGGTCGACGACGTGATCGGCTTCGCCGGCAGCAACCACGGCACCGAGGCGGGCGGGCCGGGCTCGTGCTCTAACGGCTGCACGCCGGCCAGCTGGCAGCAGGGCGCGCATTCGAACTTCATCGCGGCGCTGAACAGCCTCACCGAGACCTTCGCCGGCATCTCCTACACCGAGATCTACACCCACACCGACGAGGTGGTCACCCCCAACCGGGACGACAGCGGCAGCTCCTCGGTGCGCGGCGGCGGCGGGCGCATCACCAACGTCGCCACCCAGGACCTCTGCCCGGCCGACACCTACGAGCACCTGAACGTGGGCACGGTCGACCCGGTGGCCTACGCGCTGGCCATCGACGCGCTCGACCACGATGGCCCCGCCAGCGAGGCGCGGATCGACCCGGCGGTGTGCACGCAGACCTACCAGCCCGGCGTGGACCCGGCCAACGCGAACATGTACCGGCAAATCCTCGAGGGCGCTCCCGGCCTGCTGGCGGTCGCCGCACCGGCCAACGTGGTCGGGGTGCCCACCCCCAGGAGTGAGCCCGCGCTCCGCTGCTACGTGTTCGCCGAGTGCACAGCCGCCAGCGGGGGCTCCGATGCGTCCGGGCGCTGCGTGACCGCTACCGCGGCTGCGCGGGGGACGGCCTACGGCCCCGTGGCGCTCGATCGCACCCGCAAGTCGGCGCGCCGGCGCCTCCCGGGCCGCAGGCACAAGGACCGCAAGGGCATCGATCGCTACTGCGTGACCGGCGGCGGGGCCCTGGAGATCGGCTACCCCACCGGGCGCATCTCGCGCGCCGGACGCCGCGCGGCGCGCGGGCGCTCGATCATGGTGCTTGCTTCAAGCCGACGCTTCTCCGTGCGCGGCATCCGCCGGGGCGCGAGTACCGCCACCGTCCGCCACCGGCTGCGCGGCGAGCGGCGCTACCGGGTCGGCAAGAACACGTGGTACGTGGCCAGGGGCAAGAAGGCGACGCTGGTGGTGCGCACCCGCCACCGCCGCGTCGGTGCGACGGGCATCGCCTCGAAGCGGCTGAGCCGCGGCTCCGCGGCCACGCGCCGGCTGCTGCGCGCCTGGGACCGGCGCGGTTAGACCGCCCGGGCCAGGAACGGCTCGAGCAGGCGGCTGGTCTCCGCCGCCGTGGCCTCCGGCGAGCCCGCGGGCGAGGCCGCGTAGCTCACCGCCAGCCGCACCACGCAGTCGGCCACCGCACGGGCGTCGTGCTCGGCAACCGCCGGCCAGCCGGCCACCAGCACCCCGGTCAGACGCTCGGTGGCGTGAACGAACAGCGGCTCACCTTGGATCGTGAGCAGCGGCAACAGCTCGTCCGCGCCCTCGGCCCCCGAGGTGATGGTCCGCACGAAGGGATCCTCAGCCGCCGCTCGCAGGAACACCTCGAGCGCCGCCGTGAGTGCCGTGGCCGGAGCGTCGAGATGGCTGGCCA
>JBBREO010000077.1:0-10369 GCA_038202855.1 Solirubrobacterales bacterium | reverse complement strand
TCAACGCCACCTCCCGCGAGATCATCGCCTCGTCGGCCTTGGAGCGCTGCGTCGGGGGCGTGGCCGTGCCGCTGGGGGGGGTGGTCGCCGCGGGGCGGCGCCGCCACCCGGGAGTGCCCTTCCGGGAGGCCTGGACACCCTGCAGTGCACTCCCGGATCCCGCCAGTCAGGCGCTCCCGCTCGACGCGTAGCGCAGCAGGACTGCTCCTGAGGTGAAAGGCCTCGTTTCCAGGAGCTCCAGCCGTGTGTCGGCAGCTTCGAACAGCCGCGCTCCCTTGCCGACCACCACGGGGAAGACGAAGAGCCTGTACTCGTCCACCAGGTCCCCGGCTGTCAGCGCGTGGACGAGCTGGATGCTGCCGGTGGCGACAATGTCGCGGCCGGCTGCCGACTTGAGCCGCTGGACCTCCTCGACGAGGTCACCGCGCAGCACGGTCGTGTTCTCCCAGCCCGGATCGCCGAGTGAGCTCGATACGACGTACTTGTGCACGGCGTCGAGGTAGTCGGCGACCCCTGTCGGGTCGTCTTCCTGGTGCGGCCAGAAGCCGCGGAACGACTCGAACGTGTGGCGGCCCACGAGCAGCGCGTCGGCCGCCTCGCGGTGCTCCGTGGTCGCCGCCGTTATGTCGGATTGGTCGACGTCACGGGCCAGCGGATCGAACCACCCGCCCGCCAAGTCGATGACCCCGTCGACCGTGACGTTCTCCGTCACGACGAGCTTGCGCACTACAACGGCCTAGGCCGGGTGCCAGCCCTTGCCGCGCTTGGCCACCTTGCCCTCGCTCTGCAGGGTGGGCATCACGCGGTAGAGGTAGTTGGCCTGGATGCCCATCGTCTCGGCCAGCTCGGGGATGGTGATTCCCGGCTGGGCGTTCACGATCTCCTGGGCCTGGAGGGCGCGCTTGCCGCTACCCCGCGGTCGGCCCCGCTTGCCGGTGCCGCCGCCACTCGAGCTGCGGCGCCGGCCCGAGCCGCTCGAGCCGCGCGAGGGCGATGAGCTCACGCCCGACAGGGCGGCCGCCGCCTTCTCGAGCCGGTGGAACTCGTCCACCAGGGGGCGCAGCTCCTTGAGACGTGTGTCGATCTCGCGGCGCTTCTCGTCCAGAAAGTCAGTCACTGTCAGCTCCTTTGCGGCCACCACCTATTTACAGGTAGCGAAAGTGTGACACATTCACTGAGGAATTACTCGACGAGCTTGCGCAGCTTCTCGAGTGAGGCGTCGAGCTCGCCGCCCGTCACCTTGCGCACTGCGGGCCCGGCCATCCGGCCCAGGGGGCCACCGGGCAGGTCGTACTCGTTCAAGTAAGTGAAATGTGTGGTGCCGTTCTGCGCGGCGGCCATCTCGTAGATCACCTTGGTCTTGGAGCGCAAGGGTCCGCGGCCCTCCCACACCACCCGCTTGGCGCGGTCGTTCTCCACCACCTTCCAACGCACCTTGAACGTGCGGCCCGCGAGTTTCAGGCACTGGGTGAGAGTCGAGCCCTTCTCCAGCTGGCCGGCGGGGGCGTCCTCCAGCTTCTTGTGGATCGTCACCCAGTCGGCCAGCCGCGTCGGGTCCATCACCACCTCGTAGAGATCCTCGGGCGGGGCGGCGATTTCGATCTCGCGCTCGACCTTCACCGCGCAGCGAGCTCCTCGGTGCGCTCCCACTCGGCCAGCGCGCGCTCCACCGCTCGATCGAAGGGCAGCGGCCGGATGCCGTACAGGCGCGCGGCCTCGTCGGCGTCGCGGGGCAGCAGCTCGCGCTCCAGGCTCTCCATCAGCGGGCGCACCAGCTGCACGGGCTGGTCGGTCAGGGCGCTGACCACGGCGCTGGCCGGCGGCGTGAGCGACACGCCCAGCCCGAGCGGCATCCGCCCGACCCCCATCGAATCCGCGATCTGCGCGACCATCTGGCCGTAGCTGACCACGTTCGGGCCGCAGATGTCGAGCGAGCGTCCTGCGGCCGCCGCCACCCGGGGCGTGCGGGCCAGGTACTCGATTGCGTCGCGCTCGGCGATGGGCTGGGTGCGGTTGTCGCGCCACGCCGGCAGTGGCAGCAGGCGCAGGCGCTCGACCAGCCGGACGAGCATCCGAAAGGACGACGACTGCGCGCCGATCAATATCGAGGCGCGCAGCGCGGTGGCCGAGGGAGCGGACTCCAGCAGGATCTCCTCCACCTCCAGCCGCGAGGCGATGTGGGGCGACAGCGATCCCTCGCTGGGGGTCAGTCCGCCGAGGTAGACCACACGGTCCACGCCGGCGTCGCGGGCCGCGCCGGCGAAGGTCTCGGCTGCGCGCCGGTCGCGACCCGAGAAGTCCTTGTCGCCGGCCGCCTCCATCGAGTGCACGAGGTAGTAGGCGGTGTCGACTCCCTCCAGCGCGGCGCTGATCCCGCGGCCGCTCAGCACGTCGCCCTCTGCCACCTCCACCCCGGCGCGCGGGCTCAGGCGCGTGGCGTCGCGCGCCAGGGCACGGACCGGCCTGCCCTCGTCCAGGAGACGCTGGAGAAGGCGCCCGCCCACGTACCCGGTTGCTCCGGTGACCAGCTCCATGGGCGGTCTACGAGCCGGAGCCGCGGACGGTTCGCCGATTCGCCCGCAGGCTTTGCCCGGAAGGAGCGGGGGAGAACACGAACACCCTGCAATTTGGGGGTAAGGGGAAATTCACGGGATTTGCGGGAACCGGGCTGGCGGGCGATGGGACGCTGGTGCAGGATGCCTCGACCGCAAGCGTTGTAGACCGGGAGGGACGTCGGACCGTATGGGAAAGGCCAAGAAGAAGCGCGTGACCTGCGAGGAGTGCTTCTTTCACCAGAACATGCTCTGCGCGCTCGACCTGGGCGAGCCCTGCACCACGTTCCGCCCAGCCGAACGCAACCTGGCCCCCGAGCGCCAGCTGTCCTTCACCTTCCGCGCCGATCGCACCCGGTCGGCCTACGCGTTCCCCCAGCCCCAGCGCGCCTGACCGACCGCGCGCCCGGGCCGGCGGGATAGAGTCGCCCGATGCGGCTCACCGTGCTCGGCAAATCGCCGTCGTGGCAGGACGCCGGCGGGGCCTGCTCGGGGTATCTGCTGGAGGAGGACGATGCCACCGTCCTGATCGATTGCGGCAACGGGGTCTTCTCCAAGCTGCGCGAGCAGATCGACTACGTGGACGTGGACGCGGTGGTCATCTCCCACCTGCACGCCGACCACTTCCTCGACCTCATCCCCTACGCCTATGCGCTGTCCTACGCGCCCCGCCAGCAGCCCGTGCCCGTGCCGCCCTGGCCCGGCACCGACGAGCCGGCCCGCCCGCGCCTGATCGTCCCGCCGGGGGCCAAGGAGTTCTTTCGCAAGGTCACCGGCAACTGGGGCCAGCCCGAGCTGATCGAGACGGCCTTCCGGCTCGAGGAGTACGAGGAGGACTCCGAGCCCGAGGTCGGCCCGCTGACCTTCTCGTTCCGGGCGGTGCCGCACTTCATCCAGACCTTCGCCATCAACGTGCGCGCCGAGGACGGCGGCCGTCTCTCCTACGGCGCGGACTCCAGCCCCTCCGAGGATCTCGTGGAGTTCATCAGGGGCGCGGATCTGCTGGTGATCGAGGCCACGCTGCCCCGACCCGAACGCGACGGGATGCGCGGTCACCTGACCCCGGAAGAGGCCGGGGAGCACGCGCGCGCGGCAGAGGTGGACCGGGTGGTGCTAACCCACATCTCCGACGAGCTCGACTGGACGTGGGCGCGCAAGCAGGCCGAGGCCGCCTTCGGGCGCCCCGTGGAGCTCGCGCGCGACGGCTCGCGCTACCACGTCTGAGCCGGTGGCCGTGACACCTCGTTCACTGGTTTGGGGCGTCATCACCCCCTTAAGCAGTGAACCGCGTGGCTTTCGTCCCCCGGGTACGCTCGCCTAGTGACCTCCGAACGCGACCTGTTCGCGAACTTCGAGCGGATGCGGCGAGAGATCGACGAGCTGTTCGGGGACGTGTTCGAGCGCACGGGCATCCGCGGCCGCGGTTTCTCGCCCAGCGTCGACGTCTACTACACCGACGACCCCCCGCGGGCCGTGGTCAAGGCCGACCTGGCCGGCGTGCCGATCGAGGACGTGGCGCTGGAGATCCGCGGGCGCCAGCTGCTGATCGCCGGCGAGCGTCGCACCGAGCAGGCCGAGGGCCGGCTGTTCCAGCAGATCGAGATCGAGCACGGTCCCTTCCGCCGCAGCGTGGAGCTGGGCGCCGACGTGGTCGCCGAGCAGGCGCGCGCCTCCTACGAGGACGGGGTCCTGGTTGTCGAGGTGCCGTTGGTCGGTCGCGACCAGACCCACCGCCGCGTGCCGATCGAGGAGGGCGGCGGGTGAGCATCGAGATCCCCACCCCCGGCGCGGAGCCTCAGAACGTCGAGGTGGGCACGCGCCTGCCCGAGGCGCTGCCCGTGCTGCCGCTCAAGGACAGCGTGCCCTTTCCCGAGACCCTCACGCCGCTGGCCGTGGGTCAGGAGCGCTCCATCCGTCTGGTCAACGACGTGCTGGGCGGTAACCGGATGCTCGTGATGGCCGCATCGCGCAACGGCGAGATCGAGAGCCCGACCCCCGACGACCTCTACGACGTGGGCGTGGCGGGCACCGTCGCGCGCATGATCAAGGTGCCCGACGGGACGCTGCGGATCCTGGTCCACGGCGCCCAGCGCGTGAAGATCGGGCCCTACTCGGCCAGCGAGCCCTACCTGGTGGCGCGGATCGCCGAGATACCCGACGAGGTTTCGCCCTCGGCCCAGCTCGAGGGGCTGTTCCGCAACGTGCAGAACACCTTCAGCAGGATCATCGAGGAGGTGCCCTACCTCCCCGAGGAGCTCCAGATCGCGGTGGCCAACCTCGAGGACCCCGCCGAGCTGGCGCACATGATCGCCGGGGCCCTGCGGATCAAGACCGAGGAGCGCCAAGAGCTCCTGGAGCAGCGGGACGTGGGCAAGCGCCTGCGGCGGTTGTCCGAGCTGCTGGCCCGCGAGGTGGAGCTGATCTCCATCGGCACCAAGATCCAGTCCCAGGTCGAGTCCGAGATGGAGCGCGGCCAGCGCGAGTTCTTCCTGCGCCAGCAGCTCAAGGCGATCCAGGAGGAGCTGGGCGAGGTCGACGAGCAGGAGGCCGAGGCCCAGGAGCTGCGCGAGCAGATCGAGGCGGCCGGGCTGCCCGAGCACGCCATGAAGCAGGCCGAGCGCGAGCTGCAGCGTTTCGAGCGCCTGCCCCCGCAGGCGGCCGAGCACGGCGTGATCCGCTCCTACCTGGAATGGCTGGCCACGCTGCCGTGGTCGGTGGCCAGCGAGGACCACATCGACCTCAAGGTCGCGCGCGAGACCCTCGACCGCGACCACTACGACATGGAGAAGGTCAAGGACCGCATTCTCGAGTTCCTGGCCGTGCGCATGCTCAAGCCCGACGCGCGCAGCTCCATCTTGTGCTTCGTCGGTCCCCCCGGGGTGGGCAAGACCTCGCTAGGCAAGTCGATCGCGGCGGCCATGGGGCGCGAGTTCGAGCGCATCTCGGTCGGCGGCGTACGCGACGAGTCCGAGATCCGCGGCCACCGGCGCACCTACATCGGCGCCATGCCCGGCACGATCGTGCGCGCCATCCGCGACACGGGGACCAACAACCCGGTGCTGATGATCGACGAGATCGACAAGATGGGCACCGACTTCCGCGGCGATCCGGCCAGCGCGATGCTCGAGGTGCTCGACCCCGAGCAGAACTCGTCCTTTCGCGACCACTACGTGGACCTGCCCTTCGACCTCTCGCGGGTCCTGTTCATCACCACCGCGAACCAGCTCGACCCGGTCCCCGCGCCGCTGCGCGACCGGATGGAGGTGATCGAGCTGTCGGGCTACACCGAGCAGGAGAAGCTCGAGATCGCCAAGCGCTACCTCGTGCCGCGCCAGATCGAGCAGAACGGCCTGGGGCGCTCCAAGATCGAGTTCACCGACGACGCGCTGGCCGAGGTCGTCGAGCACTACACGCGCGAGGCGGGCGTTCGCAACCTCGAGCGCGAGATCGGCGCGGTGTGCCGCAAGGTCGCGCGCGAGTACGCCGAGGGCCGGCGCCGCTCAAAGCGCACCGTGCGCCAGAAGACGGTGGTCGAGCTGCTGGGCAAGCGCCGCTTCCAGCCCGAGGCGGGCCGGCGCACCGATCAGCCCGGCGTGGCCACCGGTCTGGCCTGGACGCCGGCGGGCGGCGACGTGCTGTTCGTGGAGGCCACCTCCTATCCCGGCGAGGGCAAGCTCACCATCACCGGCCAGCTGGGCGACGTGATGAAGGAGTCGGCCTCGGCCGCCCTGTCCTATGTCCGCCACAACGTGGCCACGCTGGGCGACGAGGTGCCGCCCGACTGGTTCCGCGTGAACGACGTGCACGTGCACGTCCCCGCGGGTGCGATCCCAAAGGACGGTCCCAGCGCCGGCATCACCATGGCCACCGCCCTCGCCTCTCTGGTCACCGGTCGGCCCGTGCGCGCCGACACCGCCATGACCGGCGAGATCACCCTCACCGGCCAGGTGCTGCCGATCGGCGGGTTGAAGGAGAAGGCACTGGCCGCCCAGCGCGCGGAGGTGACGCGGGTGATCGCGCCCAAGCGCAACGAGGACGACGTGGACGAGTTCCCGGACCACCTGCTCAGGGGCATGGAGTTCGTGTTCGTGGACACGGTGCAAGAGGTCCTGGCTGCCGCGCTCGAGCGCCCGGGCGGCGCCGCGCGCGCCACCACACGCCGGGCATCGGGCCACCGCCCGGCCAAGCGTCCGCGGCGCCCGGCGGCCGGGCCCGTGCCCGCCTCGGCCGATTCGGGCTGAGGCGACTTCGCATATTCCGGATGATTGGCGCCCGAGTCTGGGTATGGTCCCCGTAGGCAAGCCCACCGAGGAGAGCTATGGCAGCTAAGAAGAAGGCCGCAAAGGCCGGTACCGGAGCGGTCTCAGCCGCCCAGGCCGCCCGCAGCAACGAGTACGTCCAACGGCTTATCACCGACGAGTCGCTGCGCGAGGACATTCGCACGGCGTACGACTCGGCGCGAAAGGCCTACGACCGCATCAACGGCAAGGGGGCGCAGAAGGCCCTCGATGACAAGAAGGTGCAGAAGGACCTCAAGGAAGCGGCCACCTCGTTCAAGAGCGCGGCCGACACCCTGCGGAACAAGAAGCCCAAGCGCAAGCGCAAGGGCGGCGGCCTGCTGCTCGTCGGCCTGGTCGGCGCCGGGCTCGCGCTCGGCCTCAGCGAGGGCCTGCGCAACAAGGTCCTGGACGCGCTCTTCGGGGCCGAGGAGGAGTTCGAGTACACCTCCTCGACCGCGTCCAACTCGTCGTCGTCCGCCAGCAGCACGGAGAAGGTCGGGGCCTAGCCCCGGGCGACACCCGCTGTCTTGCGAAGGCGCCCCGCGGGGCGCCTTCGTCGTTTGTGGGGCCAGGTCCTAGACTCTGCGAGCTTGGAGGCCGCCACCACCGCACCGCGCAAGCTCGACGGCGACAAGGCGAACCGGATCGTCGCCGCCATGCGCGCCAGCGTCGGCGCCCGCGGCGCGGCCGGCTCCACCTTCGACGTCGTCGCGCGCGAGGCCGGCGTCTCGCGCGGGCTGCTCCACTACTACTTCGGCACCAAGGAGCGCCTGATGGTGGAGGTGGTCCGGCGCGACTGCGACACCTTCGTGGCCGAGCTCGAGACCAACCTGGCCCGCGCGGGCTCGATCGACGAGATCATCGCCTCGCTGGTCAACACGCTGAACGCGTTCGTGAAGGGCGAGCCCGGCACCCAGGCGGTGATCTACGAGATGCTGAGCGCGTCGCGCCACTCCGAGGAGATCCGGCTCGAGATGGCCGAGCTCTACCGGCGCTGGCGCGCGCACCTGGCAGCGGCCCTGAGCCAGAAGGACCGCGAGGGCGTGATCTCGCTGCGCGGGGAGCCGGAGGCGGTCGCGTCGCTGATCTTCGCGATCGGCGACGGCATGGGGCTGCAGCTGATCTCGGACCCTGAGTGGGCTCGGGGTGCCTCCCTGGACGTGGCGATGGACGCCGCCCGGCGGGTGCTGGGCGCGACGGACTGAGCGGGGCGCTCCCCGCCGCGGCGGGCGTGATTCACGTCACACACGCGCCGCTGCGGGTAGGTTCCAATCGGCCGCACTGGCTGTCCAGCCAGTTGGGCCAGAGGAGAGCGCATGCAGGCCGCGATGGACAGGTTGACCGCGACGATCGAGCGCCGGCGCTGGGCCGTGATCGCGCTTTGGCTGGTCCTCCTTGCGGCGGCCACCCCCTTCGCCCTGCGCCAGACCGACCACCTGACCAGCGGCGGCTTCAGCGTGCCCGGCTCGGACTCCGCCGCGGTCGATCGGGGACTGGCCGACTTCGCCGGTGCGCAACGTAATCACCTGGCCGCCGTCGTGGCCCGGCGCCCGGGCGCCTCGGACGCCGACGTGCGCACGGCCGTCGACAGGGTCAAGGGTGCTGCGGATCGGCTGCCCCACGCGTCGCTGAGCCCTCGCGCTGTCGCAGTGGCGAAGGCCCGGGTCGGGCGCTCGCCCATCGTGGTCGTGCCCCTGCGCGTGGACGGCAACCAGGACCAGGCTTCCGACCTGGCCACCGACATGCGTAGCGAGCTCGGCGTGGGCAAGGGCACGCGAGGTGGGGTGGAGCTGCACCTCGTGGGCCAGGAGGCGCTGTGGGCGGGCATGCAGGATCTGACCAAGGAGGACCTGGCCTCGGCCGAGAGCATCGGCTTCCCGATCGTGCTGCTGATCCTGCTCGCGGTGTTCGGGTCGCTGGCCGCCGCCGCGCTCCCGCTGATGCTCGGCTTCGCCAGCGTGACCATCACCGGCGCGGCCATCTTCTTCCTCTCCCAGGCCACCCAGATGTCGGTGTTCGTGACCAACGTGGCGTCGATGATCGGCATCGGCGTGGCCGTGGACTACTCGCTGTTCGTGCTGGCCCGATACCGCGAGGAGATCAGGGCCGGCGCCGAGCCGCCCGAGGCGCGCCGGACAGCCATGCGCACCTCGGGCCTGGCCGTGCTGTTCTCGGGACTAACCGTGATCATCTCCCTGGCCGGGCTTTTCCTCGTGAACTCGACGACCATGCGCTCGATGGCGATGGGGGCGATCGTGGTGGTGGCCGTGTCCATCCTGGCCGCGCTCACGCTGCTGCCCTCGCTGATGCGCGTGCTGGGGCGACGCGCCTACGCCCGCGGACGTCCGGCCACCGTGATCGGCCTGCTGGCCCGCAGCGTGCGCTGGCGCCGCCGCCGGCGCGGCTCCACGCACCCGTCCGCGCGGGCGGGAGGCTTCTGGCAGCGCTGGACGGACGCCATCATGCGCCGGCCGCTGGTGTTCGCCGTGGCCAGCGCGGCGGTGATGCTGGTGCTGGCCGTGCCGGCCCTGTCGCTGAAGACCGGCGACGGCGCCCTGCGCCAGTTCCCCGCCGGCAACGAGACGCGCGTGGGGGCCGAGCTGGCGGCGCGCCAGGCCGGCCCGGGCGCGGCGGGGCCGACCCAGGTCTTGGTCCGCTTTCGCTCGGGCACGGTGACCGAACCGGCCAACCGGCGCGCGGCGAAGGCCTTCGCCACGACGGCTCGGCGCCAACCAGGGGTGGCCGGGGTTCTCCCCTCGAGGGCCTCACGCGACGGCCGCTCCGTGTTGCTCGGAGTGGTACCGCGCACCGACCCCGAGAGCCCCGCCGCCCGCGCGATGGTCGAGCGCCTCGACCGCCTAGCCAACGCCGACGGCGGCCTGTCCGCGCGCGCCGACGTGCGCATCGGCGGGGCCACGGCCTCGGTGGAGGACTTCCGCGCGCTGGTGTCGGGCTCGCTGTGGAAGATCGCCCTGTTCGTGCTGGCCTTCTCCTATCTGATCCTGCTCGTGCTGCTGCGCTCGGTGTTGCTGCCGCTGAAGGCGGTGCTGATGAACCTGCTCACCGTGGGCGCGGCCTACGGCGTGCTGGTGGCGGTGTTCCAGTGGGGCTGGCTGGACGGCCTGATCGGCTACCACTCGCTGGGCTACGTGAACACGCTCACGCCGCCGCTGCTGCTGGCCATCGTCTTCGGCCTGTCCATGGACTACGAGGTGTTCCTGCTCACCCGCATCCGCGAGCGCTACGACGCCACCGGCGACACCCGCCGCTCGGTGGCCCAGGGGCTGGCCCGCAGCGCCGGCACGATCTCCAGCGCGGCGCTGATCATGGTGGCGGTGTTCGCCGTCTTCGCCGGGACGGCCGTGCCGTCGGTGCAGGAGATCGGACTCGGCCTGGCGGTGGCGATCGCGCTGGACGCCACCATCGTGAGGCTGATCCTGGTGCCGGCGACGATGGAGATCATGGGCCGCTGGAACTGGTGGCTGCCGCGGCCGCTGGCGCGGGTGCTGCCCCGCGGATCGTTCGAGGGGGCGCAGG
>JBBREO010000076.1:0-10836 GCA_038202855.1 Solirubrobacterales bacterium | reverse complement strand
GGTGCCAAGCCGAACCTTGAGCGTGCGCGCGCTCTGGTTGCAGGCCGGGTACACGCGGGTGCGGGGGGAGCGCGCCTGGCCCGGCCTCGTGTGCTTCAGGTCGCGCAGGCAGTAGGAGACCTTGGGCCCGCGCCTGACGTGCTTGACCCGCCGTGCGCGCCCATCCAGCCGGTAGAGGTCGAACTGGGCGGCGTGGAGGAATTTCCAGTAGTGGCCCTGGCCGGGGATCGGCTTGAAGAACAGCCTCGCGCCGGTGGAGATGCCCAGCCGCCCGCCGCGCCGCCGGTAGATGCGCTGGCGCGCCTTCATGTACGCGCGGCTGGAGCGCACGCCGAACAGCTCGGCCGGGCCGGCGCCCACGCTGTTCACCGAGTTGCCGGCGCGCAGGACCACGTGGCCGGGCCTCGCGAAGAGGTCGAGGCGAAGACCGGAGGGCCTGGTCATGGTCAGGTCGGGGCAGAGCAGCGCCTTGCGCTGGACCGCGTCCAGGCAGGGGTTGGCCGGCTTGGCCTGGGCCGCCCCTGCCGCGACGAGCAGCAGGGTGGCCGAGGCGAGCAGGAGGCAGATCAGGCGACGCACAGGGCGCATTTGTACCTGACGCGGCCCTACCCCGACGGGCCGCCGTTCAGCGCGAGCAGGGTCCCGTGTCCACCGGGCCGGCGGCGCGGGCCATGCCGTCGCGCACGAGCGAGTCGGGCACCCCGAAGCCGCTCCCACTGCCCGACTGGCGCGCGGCCGCGAACACCGTCGTGACCACCCGCCCGGCGCCGTCGACCACCGGACCGCCCGAGTTGCCCGAGCGCACGAGGCCGCGCAGCGCGGTGATTCGCCGCCGGGTCGGCCCACGCCCGTAGGCGTCCTGGCTCAGGACGGCGCTCGTGGGCCCCAGCCGCGCGGGCTCCACGTCGTAGGGCCCGTCCTCCGGAAATCCCAGCACCGCGGCGCTGGTTCCCACCGCGGCGCCGGCGTTCAGCCCCAGCGCGGGCACGCCGCGGGTGGCCGGCACCCGCAGCAGGGCCAGGTCGTTGTGCGAGTCGAAATAGACGGCCTGGGCATCCAGGCGGGCACCATGACCACCGATCTGCACCGAAGTGTCGTCCTGACCGGCGACCACGTGGGCGTTGGTCACCACCAGGCCGTTCCCGGCTACCCAGCCCGAGCCCTGCACGCCCAGCCCGCAGGCCGTGCCCAACACCCGCACCACGCTGCGCGCCGCCGCCCTGACCTGCGGGTCTCGCGCGATCGCCGAGTTGGGCGCCCGCACCCCGGGCGACGGCCCGCGCACGGCCGGGAACGGGTCGAAGCGGGCCAGCGCCTGGAGCAGCGGACCCGAGGGCGGCAGCGCGTGGTTCAGGCGCGTGAGGATCGCGGAGCGCTGGATCGGCTCGCGCAGGTTGCGCGCCCCCGGGGTGTTGAGCGCCACCGAGCCGGCCACCCAGGCCAGGGCCAGGCCCAGGCAGGCGACCAGCAGGGCGCCGCCCACCCCGTCGACCACGCCGAGGCCCTCGTGCAGGCGCCCGCGCAGCCGGAAGCCCAGCAGCTCGAGGGCAGAGGCCACGACCCCGCCCACCAGGAGCGCGCCGACCAGGGCGATCAGCGGCGCGTAGGGCGACGCCGAGCCCTCCGCCAGCAGCCGGGGCGCCACCCGCGAGCCGATCAGCGCCCCGAGCGCGAACCCGGCCAGCGACAGGAAGCCGACGATCAGCCCCTGCGCGTAGCCCCACAGGGCCATGATGAGTGTGAAGGCAACGATGCCCCAGTCCAGCGCCGTCATGGGGGCCGGACGGTACTCTGAGCAGGGGTTTGGCCATCGAGACATCGCATGAGAGGCACCATCGCCTGACCCACCGCGCCCTGCCCGCGCTCGGCGTGCTCGCGGCGGTCGCACTGGTGGTGGGGGTGGAGGTCGGCTCGGGCCGCGACTCGGGAGCGGATCGGGTGGGGCGCCAGTTCGGCAGCGCCTGGGAGCGCGGCGACTACGACGCGATGCACGCCCTGATCAGCGATGACGCCCGCCGCCGTTATCCGCGCGCGGCCTTCGAGCGTGCCTACGAGCGCGTGGCGGCCACCGCGACCGCCACCTCGGTCCGCGCGGGCGAGCCCCACGGAGGCGGCGCCGGCGTGCGCGTGCCGGTGGTCGCGACCACCCGGCTGTTCGGCCACGTACGCGGAACGGTGGAGTTGCCGCTGACCCAGGAGAAGGTGGACTGGACGCCGCGGCTGGCCTTCCCGGGCGTGGGGCCGGGTGAGAAGCTGACGCGGCGCACGGTCGAGCCGCGGCGCGGCACGATCGTGTCGGTCGACGACAAGGTCCTGGCCCAGGGCCCGGCCCGGGCCCGCAGCTCGCCGCTGGGCGGACTGGCGGCCTCGATCGCGGGCACGGTGGAGCCCAGCCAGGACGCCAAGACCCGCACCGCGCTGTACGCCCGCGGGTTCGACCGAGACACCCCCACGGGCAAGTCCGGGCTCGAGCGGGCGCTGGACGAGCGCGTGGCGGGCATTCCGGGCGGCACGCTGCTGGTCGGGAACGAGGTGATCGCCCGCGCGCGGCCCCGGCCGGGCAGGCGGGTGCGGACCACCATCGACACCCGCCTGCAGGAGTCGGCGGTCACCGCCCTGGCCGGCCGCCTGGGCGGCGTGGCGGCGCTCGACCCGCGCACGGGCGAGGTGCGCGCGCTGGCCGGCATCGCCTTCTCGGCCCCCCAGCCGCCGGGCTCGACCTTCAAGATCGTGACCACCACCGCCGCCCTGGAGGCCGGCGCCGTGAAGCTCGGCGACAAGTTCCCGGTGGAGACCAAGGCGGTGATCGACGGCGTCGACCTGGCCAACGCCAACGGCGAGTCCTGTGGCGGCACCTTCGCCGAGTCCTTCGCCCGCTCGTGCAACTCGGTGTTCGCGCCGCTCGGAGTGAAGGTGGGCGCCAAGCGGCTCGTCGCCACCGCCGAGCGCTACGGCTGGAACGAGCCGCCGCGGCTCCCGGGCGCGCTGCCCAGCACGCTTCCCGCTGCGCCGCGGGTGGCGAGCCCGCTCGAGGTGGGCTCGACGGCGATCGGGCAGTTCAAGGTGCTGGCCACGCCGCTCCAGATGGCGTCGGTGGCCCAGACCGTGGCCAACGACGGCGTGCGCCTGCGGCCCCACCTGGTGGCGCGCGCACGCCCCGACTCCGTCCGGGTGACCTCCAAGAAGGTGACCGACCAGGTGGAGCAGCTGATGCTCGGAGTGGTGCGCTACGGGACCGGCACGGCGGCGGCGGTGCCCGGAGTGAAGGTGGCGGGCAAGACGGGCACGGCGGAGCTGGGCGACACGCGCGGCCCCAAGGCCGGCGAGACCTCGAACCCCGACAACACCGACGCCTGGTTCACCTCCTACGCCCCGGCCGACCGGCCCCGGATCGCCGTGGCCGTGCTGCTGGTGCGAAGCGGCGCGGGCGGGTCGACCGCCGCGCCGGTGGCCCGGATCGTGCTCGGCCGCGCCCTGGGTAAGTAGCGCCCGAGCGGAGGGCGGTAGCTACAGGTCGAGTTCGACGATCTTGGACTCGCGGCTCTGCTTGATCAGGTTGTAGGGGCCCTCTATGTGCATCTCGAGCGGGCGGTTCTCGGTGTTCTGGAGCGGGAACTCGTACAGGAGCATGGCGCCGGCAGTGGGACCCTGCTGGGCGACGCTGCCGGGCTGGGGCTCGCACTGCTCGTTGACGAGCGTCGTCGGCTGGTAGGCGAACGCGTTGTCCTTCGGGAGCTCCTTGGGCAGGTACCGATTGCCCTGGTTGTCCTCGACCACGAAGTTGCGCGTCTCGGCGGTGTGGACGGGCTTCTTGGAGTTGTTGTTGCACGCCTGCACGAACACGCCGTAGAGCACCTTCCCCGGGGCAGCCGGCGGGCCCTTGTAGTAGGCCTTGTCGGGAGCGATGCGCAGGTTCAGCTCGCGCGTGATGAAGATGTTGTAGTCCACGCCGCCCACGTCGATGGCGAGTCCCTCGCGGGCCGGAATCTCCTTCGTCCCGACCTTGTCGCCGCAGGCCGACAGGCCGACGGCGAGGGCCAGCGCGGCGACCGGGGCGGCGAGGGTCCTTCGGAGGCGAATCAGGGCCATGGCGGCGGGCAGTCTACCCGTCGGTGGGCGCGGGCTTTTGCCCGACCGGCACGTGCGCTCCGAAGCGGGGGGCCGTGGCCGGGTCGTACCCGGCCACCGTGACCCGTTTCAGCGGCTTGCGGCCCGGCTCCTCGAAGATCTGCTTCAGCCGTCGCAGCGCCTTCTTGGTCTGCCGCCTGATCCAGCGGTGGGCGCCCGCCTGGCGGAGCGAGTCGACCGCGTTGCCCGGCTCGCTGTAGGTGGTGAGCTGCACGCGGGTGCTGTTGCCGGCCTCGGCCGAGAAGTCGTACACCGCCACCAGGCGCGAGCGGCCGCGCCGCCCCACGCGGCCCTCCTCGACTATCCGCCGGGGGCGCTCGAACTCGACCACGGCGACGTCGGCGCGCTCGGAGAACACGGGCGCGTCGAGCAGAAAGCGGGCGGCGGCGCCCATGCCGACCGGATTGGCCCGCGCGAGCCGGTAGTCCTTGAGGTAGTGGTCGGAGAAGGAGGGCCGCTGGGACAGGTCGGCCACGAAGTCGAAGATCTGCTCACGGGGAGCTGAGATGACCGTCTCGACCGTTACCTCGCGCATCGCGGACGGAGTCTATGGACCAGTGGTCCTCAGGCTGCGCGCGGCGCGACCGTGAGATGCCGGTCGCTGGCGTGCACGAGCTCGGTGCGCACGCCGCCGCGATCGCGCTCGGGCACCTGGGCGACGCACAGATCGCAGAAGCGCCGGCCGCCGTTGGTCTCGTGCAGCTTCTCCCCGATCAGCGGGGTGCGATGGCAGGCCGAGCAGCGGGCGCGGCCACTGTCCAGCGAGCCGACGCTCTTTCGAAGCAGGATCCCGGCGAGATCGGGCACGCCTCCATCTTCGCCGCCCGCCAGGACGTTCCTCCCCTCAGTCCAGGGTGAACCGCAGGGGCGCGGCGGGCGGCACCTGGATGGTCCCGGCCCCTGTGCCCCCCAGGAAGCGCGCGAAGGCGGCCCGGCGGGCATCGCGGGAGTCGGTGGCGTCCACCGCCAGGTCGGTCTGCGGAAACGCGCGGGCGAGCGTGGCCACCACCGCCCGCAGGCGGCGCGTGGCCGAGGCGAAGCCTGCCAGCGTGACGCGGGCCTGGACGCGGCTACCCGAGCGGCGCAGGGTCGCCGCCTGGACGCCAGCGATCCCCACCACCCGCGGCTGGGCCCGCTCCAGCGCCCGATCGCGCTGGAGCCGCACGCTGGACAGCAGCAGCGACAGGCCGCGGTCGAGCTCGGACGCTCCGGCTGCGCCGACACGGCAGGTGATGGCCACGCCTCCGCCCGCGGAGGCAAACAGCGCCGACCGCGCCTGCTGGCCCGAACGCGAGATCCGCACCAGGGCGCCGGTCACACCGTCGCCGCGGATCCGCTGCACGGCCACGCGGGCACCGGTCGCGGCCCGGCGGCGGGCGGTGCTGCGGGCAAACGAGACCAGCCGCGGCCCGCCCACGTCGGGCAGGGCCCCGGTGGGACCGACGGCGCAGCCCTCGCCTCCGCCGGCCAGCGGGACGGCCTGTCCGGGCGGCACGCGCGGGGCGCTCCAGCCCCGGGGCAGCCGCAGCGAGTAGCCCAACACGGGGTCGCGCAGCCGCTGGAGGGAGGTCGGCCCGCCGCTGGCGGAGCTGGTCGGCTCGGCGCTCGAGCCGCCCCCGCACCCCATCACGAGCGCCAGCCCCACCGCCCCCGCGATCACCCGGACGAGCATGGAGCCGGACCCTACGGGGCCGGCGCGAGGCCCGAGCCGCCCGGTCGGTATCGTCGCGCTTCCGTGGCCACCACCATCACCATCCTCTCCCAGAAGGGCGGGACGGGGAAGACGACGACCACCCGCACGCTGACCGACGTGTTCCGGCGGGTGGGGCTGTCGGTCCTGGCCGTCGACCTCGATCCCCAGGGCAACCTGTCGGACTACTTCGACGTGCCGGCCGACGCCGACCCGACCGTGGCCGACGTCCTGACCGGCAACGCCAAGGCGCTCGACGCGATCCACGACGACGTGCTGCCCGCCAACCTCGGCCTGGCCGAGGCCGAGCTGGTTCTGGGCGGCAAGATGGGCCGCGAGATGACCCTGCGCCGGGCGCTGCGCGAGGCGGGCAAGCGCTACGACCTGATCCTGGTCGACTGCCCGCCGTCGCTGGGCCTGCTGACCGTGAACGCGCTGGTGGCGGCCGACCACGCGCTGATCACATCCGAGGCCGAGTACTTCTCCCTCCAGGGCGTGGAGCAGGCGCTGGAGGTGATCGAGCTGGCCAAGGACTCGCTCAACCCCGACCTGGAGTGGCTGGGCGTGGTGCTCAACATCGCCGACATGCGTCTGGTGCACGCCCGCGAGGCGCTCCGCCAGCTCAAGGAGCAATTCGGCGAGAAGGTCTTCGACGCGGTCGTCCGCCGGTCGGTGGCCTACGCCGAGTCGGCCGAGCGCGGTGTCTCGATCGTGGACCGCCGCCCCGACCTGGCCGAGGACTACCTGGGGCTGGCCGAAGAGGTGCTGGAGCGCCTCGAGCTGTCCGAGGAGCGCGGCCGGGTGGCGCAGCTGCGCTGAGCATCGCCGTGCTCGGCGCGGGCGGCTAGTCTGCCCGAGCCGTGTCCGACCTCCTACGCAAGTCAGCCGTCGAGCTCGCCGAGCTCGTGCGCTCCGGGGAGGTCTCCTCGCGGGAGCTCACCCAGGCGTCGCTCGACCGCATCGAGGCCACGAAGTCCCTGAACCACTGGACGCTGGTCGACGCCGAGGGCGCCCTGGCCGCGGCCGACGCCGTTGAGCCCGGCGACGCACGGCCCTTCGCCGGCGTTCCGATCGGGCTCAAGGACCTGTTCCTGCCCGTCAACGGCATGCGCATGGCCCAGGGCTCGGAGCTGCTCGGCGACTTCACCCCCGCCTACGACGCCGCGCTCGTGCGCCGCTTCCGCGACGCCGGCTTCGTGTTCATCGGCCGCACCCAGACCCCCGAGTTCGGGATCCTGCCGGTCACCGAGCCGCGCCGCTTCGGCCCCGCGCGCAACCCGTGGGACCCCGAGCGCACGACTGGCGGATCGAGCGGCGGCTCGGCCGGAGCGGTGTCCGCCGGAGCGGTGCCGGTGGCCCACGCCAGCGACGGCGGCGGCTCGATCCGCATCCCCGCCGCCTGCTGCGGCCTCGTCGGGCTCAAGCCCAGCCGCGGTCGCATCTCGCGCGCGCCCGACCTGGGCGACCACATGCTCTCCACCGATGGCGCCCTGACCCGCACCATCGACGACGCCGCGGCCATGCTCGACCTGATGGCGGGCTACGAGGTCGGCGACGCGACCTGGGCGCCCCCGCCCGAGGCCTCCTTCGCCGAGCTCTCGCGCCGCGACCCGGGCAACCTGCGCGTGGCGCTCACCTTCGACATGCCGGTCGAGGCCGAGCTCCATCCCGAGTACGAGCGCGCCACCCGCGAAGCCGCCGAGCTGCTGTCGGAGCTCGGGCACCACGTGGAGGAGGTCGACGCGCCGTGGAAGGGGGCGGACCTGCTGCCCACCTTCAGCGTGCTGTGGGCCACCCAGGTAGCCGCCTCGGTGATGCACGGCCAGATCGTGACCGGCACCGAGCCCTCGGCCGAGAACATCGAGCCGCTGTCCATGTGGCTGTACGAGACGGGCAACTCGATCCAGGCGCCCCAGTACGCCGCCGCGGTGGTCCAGCTGCAGGCGTTCGCGCGCGGCATCATCTCCTTCTGGAACGACTGGGACCTCGTCCTCACCCCCTCGCTGGCCACGCCGCCCGTGCGCCACGGCGAGATCGACCCGCTGGGCGAGAACCCCGCCTACGAGTTCAAGAAGTCGGGCGAGTTCACGCCCTGGACGGCGGGCATGAACGTGACCGGCCAGCCCGCGATCTCCCTCCCGCTGGGCCATAGCGAGGACGGCCTGCCGCTGGGAGCGCAGCTCATGGGCGCCCCGCTGGCCGAAGGACTGCTGCTGGCCGTGGGCCGACAGCTCGAGCAGGCCCGCCCCTGGGCCGACCGCGTAGCGCCGGAACCTCCGGCCTGACCGCGTGTTGGTTGCTACGTTGCCCCGGGTCCGCCCGCGGGAGGCGAGCGCCGATGTCCATTCCCTCCAGTCTCACAACCTTGCGGGCAGTCGCCGTCGTGGCCACGGCGATAGCGCTGCTGTGCGCCGGCGGCGTGGCGCTGGCCCAGGCACCGGGAGCCACGACGCGGCAGTCCACCATCGGGGCCGGAGGCGCGCTGAACTCCGCCAAGCCGGGCTTCACCGCCCTCGTGGCGGGTCCCGGTCAGCCCCAGCTCCTGCGTGAGATCGGCGGCGCCCGGGCCCAGCCGGGGCGCACCAAGCGCCGCACCTCACTCGCCTACTTCGCCCAGCTGACCGACCTGCACCTGGTCGACGAGGAGTCCCCCGCGCGGATCGACTCGCTGGCCCCGGTCCAGCCAAACACGAGCGCCCAGCGCCCCCAGGAGGCACTGATGCCGGCCACGATCGACAGCGAGCTCCGCCGCCTGAGCGCGCTCGCCACGACCAGCCCCAACACCGGGGCCAAGGGCGCCCGCGCGCCGATGGACCTGGCGCTGTTCGCCGGGGACCAGGCCGACAACCAGCAGGAGAACGAGCTCACGTGGGTGCGCCAGCTGATCGAGGGCGGCCAGACGCTGGACCCCAACAGCGGCACGGCGGACTACTCCCGGTGCACGGCCGAGCAGCGCGCGGCGCTGGCCCGCCGCCCGCCTGACGAGGCCGCGCGCTACACCGGTCTGCAGGACTACGAGGACTACAACGGGGGCGCCGGGGACGGCAACTTCTACGACCCCAACCGGCCGGCCGGCGTGTACGCGTCCTGGCCCCAGTACGCCGGGCTGATGGACAGCGCCCAGCGTCCGTTCGTGCCCACCGGGCTGCGGCGGGGCGGCACGCCCGTGCCCACCTACGTGACCAACGGCAACCACGATCAGGCCGTCCAGGGCTACGTGTCGGCCACCACGTTCTCCGACTCCGTGGCCACGGGCTGCTTCAAGCCCTACATCCAGAACCCGGCCACCAACTTCGGCGCCAACTCCGTCTTCGCCTCCTCGTCGGGCTTCGCCGTGCCGCCCGACCCGCGCCGGCGGTTCGTGGACAACGTGGCCACCAAGCGCATCTACGCCGGCGGAGCCCAGCGCGACGCGCACGGCTTCGGCTTCGTGGACCGCGCCCAGAACGCGGCCTCGGCCGGCTCGGCCGCCTACTACGCCTGGACGCCCAAGCGCGGCCTGCGGTTCGTCGCACTGGACACCGCGTCGGAGGGCAGCGGGGCCAACGGCGGCGCCGAGGGCAACCTCGATGACCCCCAGTACCAGTGGCTGCGCGGGCAACTGAGCAAAGCCAAGCGAGCCAAGCAGGTGGTGGTGGTCTTCGGCCACCATCCGATCCGGCGGCTGATCGCCTCCAGCGCCGACGAGGCCGCGGGCGCCTGCAACGGCACCACCCCGGGCTGCGACGCCGACCCCCGCCGCTCGACCCCGATCCACCTGCGCGGCGACATCGAGCGACTGTTCAACTCCAATCCCAACGTCGTGGCCTACCTGTCCGGTCACACGCACGTGAACCGGATCCGACCGTGCGCCACGAGCTGTCACAAGTTGGGGAACTGGTGGTCGATCGAGACCAACGCGTCGGTCGACTGGCCCCAGCAGCAGCGGCTGGTGGAGGTGATGGACAACCACGACGGCACGCTGTCGGTGCTGGGCACCCAGGTCGACCACACCGGTCCCGTGAACCCGCCCGCGCCCAGCGCCGACCCGGCCTCCAGCGGCGCGCTGGGCACGGAGGCGCTGGCCTCCATGAGCCGGATCTTCTCCTACAACGACCCGCGCGCCGTGCGCGGCGCGGGCGGCGGCAAGGGCGACCGCAACGTGGAGCTGATGGTGCGCGACCCGCGCGCCGGCAAGGGCGCCGGCCTGTGCACCGGCGTGACCAGGAACCTCTCCGGGCGGACCGTGAATCGAGCCGTGCTCGGGCGCACGCGCGGGTCGGTGCAGCGCGCGTTCACCAAGTACGCGCTCAAGGGCAGGTTGGGGAGCCTGGACCGCTACTGCACGGTGGGCGGCGGCTACCTGCGCGTGGGCTATGTGCGAAACCGCGCCGCGCTGGCGCTGAGCTCCAGCCGGTCCAACCGGCTCAAGGGGCTCGGGCTGGGGTCGCGCACCAAGACCGTCGCCCGCAAGCTGCGCGGCGAGCGCCGCTACGCCGTGGGGCGCAGCTCGGTGTACGTGGCGCGAGCTTCGAAGGCGCGGCTCGTGGTGGTCGTGACCAAGGGCCGGGTCACCCAACTCGGCCTGGCCGACCTCAAGCGGACGAAGTCGCGGAAGAGCTCGCTAGCCCTGCTGAAGCGCTTCCTGTAGCGACCATCTCCTCGGCGATCAGCTCGTAGGAGCGCCGCCTGGCCTCGGGATCGTGGGTGATGGTCACCACGATCACCTCACGCGCGCCGTAGGCCTCGGCCAGCTCCTCCAGTCCGGCGCGGACGGTCTGGGGCGAGCCCAGGATCATCCGCCGCCCTCCCGCCCCCGAGGCTCCCTGGCGCTCGAGGTAGCGCAGCGCCTTCTCGACCGGCGGCACGGGAATCAGCCGCCCGGCGCGCAGCTCGCGCATGGCCATCCGCGAGCTCGAGGCCAGCTCGCGCGCGCGTTCGTCGGTGTCGGCGGCCAGTACCCAGGCGGCCACCGCGAGCTCGGGGGCGGCCAGGCGCTCGGAGTCGACGAAGCGGCTGCGATAGAGCTCGGCGATCTC
>JBBREO010000075.1:0-11880 GCA_038202855.1 Solirubrobacterales bacterium | reverse complement strand
CCGGTGGACGATCCCAGCCGCGAGCAGTCCCAGGCCGCCTCGGAGGAGATCTTCCGGCGCATCCGGGCGCTGTGGACGAGTCTGCGCGAGCATGGACGCGACGAGACGATGAGGGCCGCCAAGGAGGCTCGGCTGGCGCCGGACGGCGCTGCCGGGCAACCCGCGCCGCGCTGACTCTCTGTGACGGGTCACAAGCCGGGACCCCCTTCTTCTGATCTTTCCCATTGCCGTCGGCTCCCGCTTTGGTGATCATCCAAGCGGTGGGAGGGAGACGGGCATGGGTGCCGGTCGCGGCGGTGGGTGCGCTGGGGATGCTGGCCGCCGGCTCGGCGCTGGCGAGCGGCGGGCACGGCGCCAATGCGGCCGCGGTCCCGAAGGCCCGGGCCGCCGTCCTCACCTCCAGCCAGCGAAACGCCTTGTCGCTGGGCTATGTACGGGTCCGGGTGCGGGTCGGCACGGCGGGCCGGGTACGCGTCGCCGCGCGCGTCCGGGTGGGGTCACGCCGCTACCGGGTCACGCCGCTGTCGCGCTTTCGCATGCGCCATCGGGGCGCTCGCACGGTGCGACTGCGACTGACGTCATCGGGACTGCGCATCCTCGGCTCGTGCCGCGGCCTCTCGCTCGAAGCCGCCGGCCGGCGCGGCGGCCCGTTCCAGGCCAGGCCACTGGCCGTGCGCAGGGACCCACGGCGCTGCTCAGCGGGGGCCGGAAGCCCAGGAGGAGGCGGCTCGGGCGGTGGCGGCGCCGGCACGTCGCCCGCGGACATCTCGGCCGCCCCCGGCGGTCCACCGCTTGGCGCGCTGAGCACCGCGGACGCCGGCCGCTGCGACTTCCTCGATCCGGCCGCGTGCCTGTTCCCCTGGCCCAACGACCAGTTCACCAAGGCCGATGCGTCCACGCCCACGGGTCGCCGACTCGACTTGGATCCGGCTTCCACGCCGGCCAACACCAAGAACCAGCACATCGACCCCACCGACCAGAATCGCGGCGACGGCTTCTCGCCGGGCAACCTGATCGTCACCAAGGTGCCCGGCCTGGACAACCAGGCCGCCTTTGACAGGTCGGGTTTGGTCCCCATCACCGACATGCAGCGGGCCTTCGACCCAGCCCAGCCCGTCGTCGTCATCAACGCGCGCACCAAGCAGCGGCAGCTGATCTGGGCGGAGATCGACTCCAATCCGCAGAACCCTTCGGACGTGACGCTGATAGTGCGGCCGGGCAAGAACTTCAGCGAGGGAGAGCGCTACGTCGTGGCGTTGCGAAACCTCAAGGACGAGGACGGCACCGCGCTCAAGCCGCGCGAGGAGTTCCGCGCCTATCGCGACGGCATCGGCACGCAGAACCCGGCGATCGAGGCGCGTCGGGCCCACTACGAATCTCTGTTCAAGACACTCGGAGCGGCGGGGATCGCCCGCCGAAGCCTCTACTTGACCTGGGACTTCACGGTGGCCAGCGAGAAGAGCCTGACCGGCCGCGCGGTCGCGATGCGCGACGACGCCTTCCATCAGCTGGGCGACGACAACCTCGCCGACGGCGCCGAGCAGGGGACGGCACCCACCTTCGTCCAGAACCCCGACATCTCCGACTCGGCGGTCGACGCCCTGGGCTCTATCGGCACCGATCCGGTGCCCAACCCGGTGGACTTCGGCGACGTGGACGGCCGGCGCGACTACCCGCCCTGCTCGGCCGGGGCCTCGTCGGCGTGCGAGCAGGGCGAGAGCGATACCACGGCCCGCCGCGTGACCGGGCAGATCACCGTGCCCTGCTACCTCGATCAGCCGGGCTGTCCGCCCGGCTCGGGCTTCACGAACGGCGCGCCTTCCCAGACACCGGGCAACACGGCGCTGGCCAACGTGATCTGCACCATTCCCCGACAGGCGATCGACGCCGGCGCGGCATCGCCCAAGGTGCGCCCATCCCTGTACGGCCACGGCCTGCTGGGCAGTGCCGGGGAGGTGGGCTCTGGCAACGTCCAGGCGATGGGGCAGGAGCACGGCTTCCTGTTCTGTGCCACCGACTGGATCGGGATGGCCACCTCCGACCTGCCCAACGTCGCGACGCTGCTGCAGGACCTCTCCAACTTCCACACGCTCGTCGATCGCATCGAGCAGGGCTACGTGAACTTCATGTACCTGGGCAGGTGGCTGCTGCGCCCCGACGGCGCCTCGGCCAGCGACGCGTTCAAGGTCGATGGTCGCTCGGTGATCGACACGAGCGAGCTGTCCTATGACGGCAACAGCCAGGGTGGGATCCTCTCCGGTGGGCTCACCGCGCTGTCGCCCGACTTCACGCGCGCGGTGCACGGGGTGCCGGGCATGAACTACTCGACCCTGCTCAGCCGCAGTGTCGACTTCGATACCTATGCGCGCGGCGAGGTGGGCACGGACCTGCCGATCGGTCTCTACGACTCTTATCCCAACGAGCTCGAGCGGCCACTGATCCTGTCGCTGATCCAGCTGCTCTGGGACCGCGGCGAGTCCAACGGCTACGCCCAGCACATGACCACGGACCCGTTGCCGAACACCCCGGAGCACCGCGTGCTCTTGCATCCCGCCTTCGGCGACCACCAGGTGGCCAACGTGTCGGCCGAGGTGGAGGCGCGCACGATCGGCGCGTGCACGCACCGGCCCGCGCTGTTTGCCGGCCGCTCGCTCGACGTCGCGCCCCTCTTCGACATCCCCGCCTTCGGGTCACCGGGCTGCAACGGCTCGGGGATCGTCTACTGGGACACGGGACCACTGCGCACAGAGAACGGCCAGTCCAAGGGCACGCCACCGGCGCCCCCCACCAACGTGCCGCCGCGGGCGGGCAACGATCCACACGGATCGCCTCGCAGTGACCCCAAGGCGCGTCAGCAGAAGTCGGACTTCCTCAAGACCGGCCTGGTCAGCGATCCCTGTTCCGGGGGGCCCTGCTACGCCGGCGACTTCGCCGGCCCCTAAAAGCCGCTACTCGTAGGTCGAGTCCAACAGCAACAACGAGCGTTCGTCGTGCCCGGGCACGATCAAGGCGTCGGGGGTCTGCTCGATGAACAGCCCGATCTCGCGCAGCGATCGCCGGAAGCGGTGCTCGTCCTCCATCCGGTAGGGCAGGCGCATTTCGTCGATCGTCGACCGCGTGTAGGCGGCGTCGCCGCACAGCAGTGCCTCGCGGTCGCGCAGGCGCAGCACCACCGACAGGTGCCCGCGCGTGTGGCCGGGGGTGAAGACCAGCCGTACGCTGCCGTCGCCGAACAGGTCGAACGAGCGGCCGAAGGAGGCGAACGAGTCCGACTCGGCGCTGTCGAAGTCCAGCAGCCGGTAGTCGAAGGCGTGATCGAACAGGCGCTTGTTGTAGGCGTCGAGCGGGCCGGCGTCGGCTGCGGCCTCCCACTCCAGGTCGCTGAGTACGAAGGTGGCCGCCGGGAACTCGGAGATGGCGCCGGCGTGGTCGGGGTGCAGGTGGGTCATCACCACGGTCCCCACGCCGGCGGGATCGAGGCCACGTGCCCGCAGCTGGTCCGGGACGGCCTGACCCTGCTCCATGCGCACGTCCTTGAACAGCGTGGTGGCGAAGCGCCCCATGGCGTCGGTGGGGTCGACCGCGGCGGAGGGGTGCAGCCCTGTGTCCACCAGGATAGGCCCCGCGCCCGGGTGCTCGACCAAGAAGGCCACCACCGGCACGTCGACCCACTTCTCCTCCGGAACACGCACGCCCAGGGCCTTCGCACCGGCCAGCCGGCCCGACTCGCGGTGCAGTGCGGCGGGCGGAGTCCTCATCCGAGCCACGCTGAGCGGATGGAGCCTGACCGTCGCGTCCGCGCGCCCCCCGGGCAGGGGAAGCGAGGCCTTGCGCGGCTCGGAGGCGGCCGTCATACCCGGACACTAGTCCCCGCTGCCGCTGGCGTTTTGGCGCCAATGCGCGCGCCGCGGTGATCTGAGCGGCCTCGGAATACGCCAGAGCAATGGACGACTTAGCTCAATCAAGCAACCCGACAAGGGAGACAGTTCTCAACATGTCGAATCCGATCCAGCTGGACATCGTAGATACCGACGGTGCCATCCGTGAAGCCGATGAGGCCGTCGCCGGTGACACTCGCGCCGACCTCTTCCGCAAGGCCGCATTGACCGGGGGCGCTGTCGTGGGCGGCGGTCTGCTGCTAGGTGGCTTCCCCGACTTCGCCCTGGCGGGCAGGCCGTCGAAGAAGCAGGACGTGGCGATCCTCAACTTCGCCCTGACGCTGGAGTACCTGGAGTCCGAGTTCTACAAGGAGGCGCTTGCGAAGGCCAACCTCAAGGGCGACCTACTTGCTACGACCCTCGAAGTGAGCAAGCACGAGAACGCGCACGTGCGCTTCCTCAAGCTCGCGCTCGGGAGCGCCCGCAAGCCGAAGCCGAAGTTCGACTTCATGGGCACGACGTCCGACGCAGGCAAGTACCTCGCTACGGCGGTCAAGCTGGAGGACACCGGCGTGAAGGCCTACTCCGGTCAGGCTCCGCGCATCCTGCAGAAGAAGGTGCTCAAGGCCGCTGCGTCGATCCTCACGGTCGAGGCCCGGCACGCGTCGCGATTCCGCTCTCTGGCGGGTAGGGACTTTGCGCCGAACACCTTCGACAAGCCGGCCACCGCGAAGCAGGTTCTGGCCCAGGCGGGAGCCTTCATCAAGTAGTCGTCGGCCGCTGAGCAAGAAGCCGCCGGTCAGTTCTTCGCCTAGTTCCCTCCAGGCGTTGCGCAGTAAAGGGAGGGCGCCTGCGGGCGCCCTCCCTGCGTTTCGGGGTCGCTACGGTCGGGAGGATGGTCCGCTCGCGCCCCCGCCGGACGTCGCTGGTGCTGGCCTGCGCGGTCGCGCTGCTCGTGGCCGCCGCGGTGGTGTTCGTGATCACCCGCGACCGGGGGCTGCCCCCGCCCGACCGCACCGCCGCCCTTGCACCGGGCGTGGCCGACCCGTTCGCCTACTCGAGCAGGCGCCAGGGAGAGTTCGAGCGCCGGGCCACGGAGGGCTACGCGCACGTGGTCTACGTCAAGAGCCCGGGCGGCGCGGCGGCCACGGCGGCCCGGGTCGCGCGCTACCGCGGGATGATCGACGACGTGGCCCGGCGGACCGGCGTGGACGCCGACACGCTCGAGTCGATCGTCTTCCTGGAGAGCGCGGGGCGCCCCGACGCGGCGGCCGACCCGCGCCTGGAGGGCGCGGTGGGGCTCACCCAGATCCTGGCCGAGACCGGGCGCAACCTGCTGGGCATGCGCACCGACCCCCGGGCCGCCCGGCGGCTGTCCCGCGCGATTGACGTCGCCCAGGCCGGCGGCGACGCGCGGCGGATCGCCCGCCTGACCGCGCGCCGGCGTCGGGTGGACGAGCGCTTCGACCCACGCAAGTCGCTGGCCGCCACTGCGCGTTACCTGCTCACCGCCCGCGCGCAGCTCGGCCGCGACGACCTCGCCGTCGCCTCCTACCACATGGGAATCGGCAACCTGCAGTCAGCGGTCTCTGACTTCTCCCGCGAGGGCGCGGCGCCCCGGTCCTACGCCGAGCTGTTCTTCGCCAGCTCCCCCTTTTCACACGCGGCGGCCTACCGGCGCCTGGCGCGGCTGGGCGACGACTCCTCCACGTACCTGTGGCGCGTCCGGGCCTCCGAGGGGGTCATGGGGCTCTACCGCAGCGATCGCGCTGCCCTCAAACGCACCGCCCGCCTCCAGGAGGCCAAGAACTCGGCCGAGGAGGTGCTCCATCCCCGCGCGGACACCCACGTGTTCTCCGATCCCGGTGAGCTCGAGGCCGCCTACCGCGACCACGACGTGCGCTCCTTCCCGGACGCGCCGGCGCAGCTGGGGCTGCGCCGCGACCCGCAGATGGGCGAGCTGGCCTCCAAGCTGGACCAGCCGCGCCGGCTCTACCGCGGCCTGCGCCCCGAGGCCTACGCGCTGGCCGCCTACCTGGCCCGCCTGACCCGCCGTGCCGGCGGTCCCGCCGCCCCGCTCACGGTGACCAGCACCGTGCGCGACGAGAAGTACCAACGCGAGCTGGTGGGCCGCAACTCCGAGGCCACCCAGAGCTACTCGCTGCACACCACGGGCTTCTCCTTCGACATCCTGCGCCGCTACGCGGGCGGCCGCCAGGCCCAGGCGCTGCAGTTCGCGCTCGACCGGCTCCAGGCACTGGACCTGATCGCCTGGGTACGAGAGCCGGCCGCCATCCACGTGACCGTCTCCGGCGACGCGAAGCGGCTGGTCCCCTTACTCAGGTGATCATGCCGCCGAACTGCCCGCCGGTGATGTTCAGCACCTGGCCGTGCACGTAGTTCGACCACGGCGAGCACAGGAAGAAGATCCCGCCCGCGGCCTCCTCGGGGGTGCCCGGACGGCCCAGCGGGATGATCATCGAGGCCATCTGGCGCATCTGCTCGGGGATGCCGAGCTGCACCTTCTCGCCGCCGATCTCCATCTGGTTGGCGGACTCCTTGGCCTGGGTCAGGCGGGTGTCGATGAAGCCGAAGGCCACGGCGTTCACGTTGATCTTGAACTGGCCCCATTCCTTGGCCATCGTCTTGGTCAGTCCCACGACGCCGGACTTGCCCGACGAGTAGTTGGCCTGCCCGGCGTTGCCGAAGGTGCCGGAGATCGAGGACACGTTCACGATCTTGCGGAAGACCTCGGTGCCCTCCTCCTTCTCCTTCTTGGCCGGCTCGCGCAGGTGCGGGGCGGCCGCGCGCAGAACGCGGAAGGGAACGATGTTGTGGATGTCCAGCATCGCCTGGAACTGCTGGTCGGACATCTTGTGCAGCGGCGCGTCGATGGTGTAGCCCGCGTTGTTGACGATGATGTCGATCTTCCCGAAGGAGTCGATCGCCGCCTGGACGAGCTTGTCGGGCGCGTCGCCCTGGGTCAGGTCACCGCTGAAGACGGCGGTCTCGCCCTCGATCTCGCCCGCGGCCTGCTCCGCGACGTCGCCGTCGAGGTCGTTGATCAGCACCTGCGCGCCCTGCGAGGCCAGCAGCTCGGCCGTCGCCCGGCCGATGCCGCGCGCCGATCCGGTGACGTTGGCCGACTTTCCGTCCAGTACTCCCACGTTGGTTCGCTCCCTTGGTCAGCTTGACGTCCGCGGGCATCATGACGGTCGGGGACCATCGGCCGCATGTGGCGCAATCGGCAAAGCGGTGGCAGGATGGACCCAGGCACAACCTGAGGGGGTTTTCGATGTCTTGGTCTCGTCTCGAGCGGCTGGCTCCGCTCACCGGAGTGGTCTTCGCGGTCATCTTCTACGTCGCGGTCTTCGCCAGCGGCGACACGACTCGAAGCAGATCGCCTTCGCCATCGCCGGCGTGATCGCCACGATCTTCTTTCTCTGGTTCGCCGGCACGCTGTGCAGCCGGTTGTGGCTGGCCGAGGGCGGCGCAGGTCGCTTGGCCACTACCGCCTACGGCGGGGCCCTGATCTTCGCTGCCGGACTGCTGATCTCGCTCGCGCTGAACTTCACGGCCGCGGACACGGCAGGCAGCATCGCCCCGGCGGCCACCCAGGCGCTGTCGGCGCTGAGCTCGGACTTCTTCTTCCCGATGCTCGCCGGAGGCGCAGTGCTCTATCTGGCCACCGCCGTCGCCACGCTGCGTACCGCGGCGCTTCCCCGGTGGCTGGGTTGGGTCACGCTCGCGCTCGGCGTGGTCTCGATGACCCCCGTGGGCTGGGTGCCGTTCCTCCTGCTGGGGCTCTGGACGCTCGTAGTGAGCGTGCTGCTCTACCGCGGGCAGGCGCCGGTGGTGGCGCGTGAGCCGAGGACGGCGCAGCCCACTTCGGCGCCGGCGGTCTGAGAGGCACTACAGCCCGAGCTGCTTGGCCAGGATCTCCTTCATCACCTCGTCGGTGCCGCCGCCGATGGGGCCGAGCCGGAGGTCCCGGGCCACGCGCTCGATCTCGTACTCGGCCATGTAGCCCGCGCCGCCGTGGATCTGCAGGGCGTCGTCGGCCACCTCGAAGGCAGCGCGCTGGGTGGCCAGCTTGGCCATCGTCACCTCCTTGATGGCGTCGTGGCCCTCGTGGAAGAGCCGTAGCGCGTTGTAGGTCACGGCGCGGCCGGTCTCGAGCTTGAGGGCCATCTCGGCCAGCTTGTGGCGGATGGCCTGGAAGTGGCCGATCTGGCGGCCGAAGGCGTTGCGGTCCAGCGCGTAGGCCACGGTCGTCTCGATCACCCGCTGCATCGAGCCCACCGCGCCCAGCGCCATCAGCAGCCGCTCCCACTGGAAGTTGGCCATGATCAGGTAGAAGCCCTGGTTCTCCTGGCCGAGCAGGTTCTCCTCGGGCACGAACACGTCGTCGAAGGCCAGCTCCGCGGTGTCCGACGCGCGCCAGCCCATCTTGTCCAGCTTCTTGGAGACCGAGAAGCCCTCCATGCCGCGCTCGAGCAGCAGGAACGACAGGCCGGAGTGACCGCCTTCGGCGGTGGTCTTCACGGCGGTGACCACGAAGTCGGCGCGCACGCCGTTGGTGATGAAGGTCTTGGAGCCGTTGACCACGTAGCCGCCGTCCACCCGCTCGCCGCGCGTCTTGATGCCCGCCACGTCGGAGCCTGCGTCGGGCTCGGTGATCCCCAGCGCCGCGATCCGCTCCCCGCGGATGGCGGGCACCAGGAAGCGCTGCTTCTGCTCGTCGGTGCCGAACTTCCACACCGGCGGGGTGGCGATGCCGATGTGCGCGCCGATCCCGGCGGCCACGCCGCCCGACCCACAGCCCGCCAGCTCCTCGCTGAGCACCGCGTCGTGCAGGTGGTCGCCGCCCTCGCCGCCGAGGTCCTCGGGGTACTTGAGGCCGAGGAAGCCGAGCTCGGCCATGCGCCCGAACACCTCGTCGGGGAACCACTCCGCCTCCTCCCACTCCGTCGCGTGGGGGCGCAGCTCGGCGGCCACGAAGCGGCTGATCGACTCGCGCAGGTCCTGGTGCTCGGCCGTGAAGGGGGGCAGCAGGGCCGGGGTGGCGGCGCCGGGCACGCCCTTGGTGAAGTCGCGCGCGCTCACAGGGTGGTGTGGCCGCGCCCGGCGTGGTCGAAGCCCAGCAGGTCGCCGCTGGGGTTCCTCTTGCTCCCGTGGTGGTAGGCGCGCACCTCGCCGATCTTGCCGTCGCGCAGCTCGAACCACTCGGTGCCTCGGTCCAGACGCCGCTCGCCGGACTCGGGATGGCGCCAGGTCATGGTCCATTCGATCACGACGCGCTCGCCGTCCGTGATCGCGTGCTCGATCGTCCAGCGCCCCTCGATCGCGCTCACCGCCAGCGCGGCGTTCTCCGCGATAGCACGGGCGCCCTGATGTGGTCCCAGCCGCGTGTAGTAGTGGACGGCGTCCTCGGTGAAGTGGGCCGCCACGGCGTCGGCGTCGCCCGTGTTCAGCGCCTCGTAGTAAGAGCGGACGTGGGCGAGGGGCTCGGTCATCCGGCCGCGCTCAACCCGCCTTCGTGCACAGCACCTGGTAGACGCCGGTGAAGCCGGTCTCGAAGCCGCTCCGGGCCGCGCGCAGGTACAGCCGCCACACGCGCATGCGCTCCGCGCCGCCCAGGCGCTCGGCCTCGGCCAGGTTGGAGTCGAAGCGCTCGGCCCAGTGCTTCAGCGTCTCGGCGTAGTCCATGCGGAAGTCCTCGGCGTGCTGCATGGGCATCCCCGCCCGCTCGAACGAGTCGATGATCCGCGACACGTGGATCGGGTTGGCGTCCGGAAACACGTATCGCTCTGAGAAGGGACCGGCCTCCGGGTCGTCGTGGCGCAGCCGGGCGATGCCGTGGTTGAGCACCTTGCCGCCGGAGCGGACCAGCGAGGCCAACTTGCCGGTGTACTCGTCGATGCGCTCCTCACCCACGTGCTCGACCATGCCGATCGAAGCGACCGCGTCGAAGGTCTCGCCGGACACGTCACGGTAGTCCCGGACCCGGAAGTCGGTCAGCTCGGCGACGCCGGCGCGCTCGGCGTTCTCGCGCGCGCCGCGGGCCTGGTGCTCGGACAGCGTGATGCCGGTCACGTGGGTGCCGTACTCCTTCGCGGCGTGGATGGCGAAGGCGCCCCAGCCGCTGCCGACGTCGACGATCCGCATGCCGTCGTGCAGGCCCAGCTTGGTGGCGACCAGGTCGTTCTTGGCCACCTGCGCCTCTTCGAGGGTCTTCGCGCCGCGCGAGAAGATCGCGCACGAGTAGGTCATCGACTCGTCCAGGAAAAGCCGGAAGTAGTCGTTGGAGACGTCGTAGTGGTGGCGCACCGCGCGCTGATCGCGGGCCTTGGTGTGGCGCTCGCCCTTGGGCTTGAGCTCGGCGGCGGGGGGTCGCGGCGGCACGGTCAGCCCCGCGGCGCGGACGGCGCCGGCGGCCAGCTTGAGCTTGTCGCGGGTCTCGATGGGCGGCGGCGACCAGTCGCGCAGCAGCTCCATCACCGCGTCGACGTCGTCCACGCCGAGGGTGCCGGTGGCATACGCGCGGCCCAGGCCGAGCTGGCCGGGAGCGGCCAGCGCCTGGGCCACTGCCTTGGGCGAGCGGACGCTGAAGGTAGGCGCCGCCTCAGTGCCGCCGCCGTTGAGCGAGGCGGTGGCGGGCAGGGAGCTGCCGTCCCAGAACTCGACGGTGAAGGGACGCTGTGGGATGACCCGGGCGATCTCCTCGCGCAGCGGGCCGGTGTTCGAGAAGGGCATGGCGCGAATCTACTCGTGTTTCAATGCGTCGATGGCAGCCGAGCGATCATCCCCGCGCCGCGTGGTCGACGCCTTCCTGGCCGGCGATTCGCAGGCCATGCTCGCCGAGCTGGCGCCCGAGGCGATCTTCCACAGCCCGGTAGCCGACTACCAGGGCGTCGAGCGAATCGGGGCGGTGCTGGCGGCGGTCACCCGGGTGGTCGCATCGCCGCGGGCAACCCGCCTGATCGAGGGCTCGACCGAGATCATGCTCGCCTTCGATGCCGAGCTTGAGGGAAGGCGTGGCGACGGCGTCCTGCTGGCCGCGCGCGACGATGGAGGTTCGGTTACCGAGCTCACCCTGATGATCCGGCCGCTGGCGACGTTGGTGGACGCCGTCGACCGAATGAAGGTGCTTCTCGGGGCAGCCACCGCACGCCAGATCGAGCAGGCCGACCTCCCCGGCGAGGGCACGCGGCGATTCGAGGGGGGCAAGTACGGCGCGGGCGTGTCGTTCTTCCTGGCGCGAACGCCACCCGGGCGCGGGCCCGACCTGCACCGTCACCCCTACGAGGAGACCTTCATCGTCCACGACGGCCACCTGACCTTCACCGTGGACGGGCAGACCATCGACGCGAGAGCCGGACAGATCGTCATCGCCCCGCCCGGGAGCCCCCACAAGTTCGTGAACGACGGGAGCGAGACCGCGCACCTGACCAACATCCATCCTCGCCCGAAGATGTCGCAGGAGGATCTGGAGTAGCCGTGGAGGTCGCCCTCTTCGCCGGGATCTGCGTCAGGAACTACGAAGCTGCGAGGCCCTGGTACGAGCGCCTGCTGGGCTCGGAGCCGACGTTAATCGCGCACGAGACCGAAGCCGTGTGGGACATCGCCGAGCATCGGTCGGTCTACATCGTCGAAGACGCCGAGCACGCGGGGCACGCGCGCCTCCTCCTCTTCACGGAGGACCTCGACTCGGTAGTGGCCGAGATCGCCGCTCGCGGCATCGACTTCGATCGACGCGAGACCTACGCCAACGGCGTGCGCAAGGTCACCTACCGCGACGCCGACGGGAACGAGATCGGCTTCGGTGGGGCGCCCGAGGGCTGACGCCTACAACCCGTACGAGCGCCCGATCACGTCGAGCATGATCTCGTCGGTGCCCGCGCCGATCCGGTTCAGGCGCATGTCGCGCCACACCCGCTCCACGCCGTACTCGCGCATGTAGCCCGCGCCGCCGTGGATCTGGATGCACTCGTCGGCCACC
>JBBREO010000074.1:0-12417 GCA_038202855.1 Solirubrobacterales bacterium | reverse complement strand
GGCCAGGCCCGCGATCGCAGCCTCCAGCCCCGGCCGGCGGCGGGCCACGTCGGCGACCATCACGAGGACCGAGTCGCCGGAGGTGAGCAGATCGGCGCAGGTGCCGGTAAGTCCTTCGCCGCGGCGATCGTGCACCAGGCGGGCCGGCCGGGGCGTCGGATCGGGCGCCGGCCACCACAGCGAGGGATCGCACTCCAGCTCCGCGGCCACCTCGTCCCAGAAGTCCCCCTCCCCCACGTCGCGCACCTCGCCCGCGACCGACGGGCTCAGCTCGCGCAGCACCACCCGGGCCTCGACGGCGCCGTTCCAGCGGTTTCGCTCCAGGCTCAGCGCCACGTCGTGCGGGTGGGCACCCGCCGCGGCCAGGGAGCGCTGGGAGCGCCGGAAGGCCACTCCCCGCGCGCGGGCGCCGCCGCCCACCAGGGAGAAGCGGGCGTGCTTTCGCTCCTCGCCCATGGCAGTCACGTGCTCTATGCGCGCGCCGGGGACCAGCAGCCGCGGAGCCGGGTTCCCGGCGCCGAAGGGGCCCAGGCGCTCGAGCTCCTCGGCGGTCTGCAGGTTCAGCGCGCCGGCCGCCACCACGGCGTCGACGTGCTCCACGCATTTGAGGTCGCCCGGCGCGAGCCGTGCACCCGCGTGAGCAGCCAGTGCGCGGCGGAAAGGCTCCACAGCATCAGACGCGATCTGCAGCCCAGCAGCCATGCGGTGGCCGCCGAAGCCGAGCAGGTGCTCGCTCGAGGCCGCCAGCCCGGCGTGCAGGTCGTAGCCCGCGATGCCGCGACCCGAGCCGCGGCCGGCGTCGCCGTCGAGGGCGATCACCACCGCCGGGCGGCGGAAGCGCTCGACCAGGCGCGAGGCCACGATCCCCACCACCCCGGGGTGCCAGCCTTCTCCGGCCACCACGAGGGCGGCGGCGCTCATCTGGTCCGCGCACGCCGCCTCGGCCTCGTGCAGGATCCGCGCCTCGGTCTCGCGCCGGTCGTGGTTGAGGCCATCCAGCTCGCCCGCCACCTGGCGGGCGCGGTCCTCGTCCTCGGTGAGCATCAGCTCCAGCGCGGCGTCGGCGCGCTGGAGGCGCCCTGCCGCGTTGATCCGCGGCCCGAGCCGGAAGCCGGCCGTGCCCGAGTCCACGTCGGCCGGCTCGAGGTCGGCGACCTCCATCAGGGCACGCAGGCCCGGCTTGCGGGTGCGCGCGAGAGCGGCGAGCCCTTCCCGGGCGATGCGCCGGTTCTCTCCGCGCAGGGGGACCATGTCGCACACGGTGGCCAGGCCGGCGAGGTCCAGGTCTGCCTCGGCCGCGGCGGGGTCGGCCCCGGCGGCGCCCAGCAGGGCCTCCGAGAGCTTGAGCACCACGCCGGCGGCGCACAGCTCACCGGCGGGACCCTCCTGGCCGTCGGGACCCAGAGCAGGGTGGACAATGGCGCAGTCGGGGAGCGTGGGCCCCGGACGATGGTGGTCGGTGACCAGCACGTCGAGGCCGAGCTCCCTGGCCCGTGCAACCTCCTCCACCGAGGTCACCCCGCAGTCGACGGTGATCAGCAGCTGCGTTCCGTAGGCGGCTATCCGCTCCACCGCCTCGGGGGTGAGTCCGTACCCCTCGGCCCGGCTGGGCAGCTGCCACTTCGGATCGGCCCCCAGCCGGCGCAGGGTGCGGACCATCATGGCCGTGGAGCAGACCCCGTCCACGTCGTAGTCGCCGAAGACCAGGATGCGCGAGCCGGCCTGAACGTGGCGGACGATGAGCTCGCTGGCGACGTCCGCGCCCGGCAGGGCAGCCGGATCGGTGCGCGCGGACGCGGCCAGGAAGTCGCGCGCGGCGGAGGGGTCGGCAAGGCCCCGGCGCACCAGGATCGCCGCGGCGGCCGGGCCCAGCCCGAGCTCGGTCCCCAGGCGCGCGGCGGCGCCGTAGTCGTAGGGATCGCAGGTCCAGGCGGAGGGGGTCATCGGGAAGGCCATCGTGGCCCTCCAAGGGGACGGAACGGGGCGTCTCTCCCCCTTGCGGCGGGCCCTACAGCACGTCGGGCCGGTGCTGGCCCTCGGTCCGCGACCCGTAGAACCAAGATGCGGCAAGCGCCGCGACGGCTCCGGGTATGGCCTCCAGCCCCGCCAGCAGATGGGTGTCGTGGCGACCGGGGATGTCGAGTCCCGAGATCAGGAAGCCGAACAGCGCGGCGCCCGCGACCGCGGCCAGGAACGCGCCCACGATCCCGCCCCAGAAGCGGTCGGGGACCCAGACGGCGAAGTGCCAGATGGCGATGCCCATCATCACCCACACGACCATGCTCATCGGCTCGTCTCCCTCATCTCAGCGCCGCCCGTGCTTCTTGCGGGCGCGGTTGCGCGCGCGGCGGGCCTTGGCCTCGTCGGGCTCGGAGGTCTCGGGCTCCGGGGCGGTGGCCTCGGTCGCCACCGACGGCGCGGGCTCGGGCACCGCCGGGGTGGCAGTGGCCGGCTCGGGCGGACCGCCCACCGGCTGCTTGGCCCGTCGCGGACGGCGCTTGGGGTCCGGGGCGCCGCCGTCCCCGGATCCGTCGTCGCCCTCGATCACGCCCGAGGCGAACGCCGGGACCACGCCGCCGCCCTCCTTGAGCGCGTTGCGGCGCCGGCGCACGTAGGTGGGCTCGCGCTCCTTCCACAGCGTGAGGACGGGCGCGGCGATGAAGATCGACGAGTAGGCGCCCGAGGCGACCCCGACCAGCAGGGCGAAGGCGAAGTCGCGCAGCGTCTCGCCGCCGAAGATCATCAGCGCCGTGACCGGCAGCAGCGTGGAGGCCGACGTGACCAGCGAGCGGACGATCACCTCGGACATCGAGCGGTTTACGATCTGGGAGAACGTGGCCCGCGGCATGCGCGGCACGTTCTCGCGTATTCGGTCGAACACGATGATCGTGTCGTAGAGCGAGTAGCCCAAGATGGTGAGAAGCGCCGCGACGGTCGACGTGGTCACCTCCCGGCCGAACAGGGCGTACACGCCCGCGGTGATGAAGATGTCGTGCGCCAGCGCGATCAGCACGGGGACCGCGAACTTGGCCTCGAAGCGCAGCGCGATGTAGATCGAGATCAGCAGCAGCGACGCGAGCACGGCGATGATCGCCGTCTTGGCGATCTGGGAGCCGAAGGTCGGCCCGATCGAGTTGGCCGAGAACGTCCGCTGCGGGGCGCCGAAGCGCGTGTCCAGCGCGCGACGCACGTGCTGGACCTCGGACGGCCTCAGCGTGGAGGTCGAGATCTGGAACACGTTGCGGCCCAGGTCGGGCTCGGAGACCTTCTGGATCTTGGCGTCGGCGTACCCCAGCGGCGCCAGGGTCTTTCGCACCTGGTCGACCGAGGCGGTCTTCTGCACCGGCGTCTTGATCCGCGTGCCCGATTCGAAGTCGATGCCGAACTTCAGCCCGAGTCCCGCGATGGCCAGGGCGCCGACCACCAGGATCACGCCGGACATGGAGAAGAAGCCCTTGGCCGAGCCGACGAAGTTGAAGTGCGAGCCCACGCCCTCGCTCTTGCTGGCGCCGATCGCGAAGCGCGACCCGATCAGGCGCGTGCGCGCCATCGCGCCGAGGATCGCCGAGGTGGCCAGCACCGCGGTGAACAGGGACACGATCGTGCCGATGCCCAGGGTGAAGGCGAAGCCCTTGATGCCCGCCGTGGCCAGCGTGAACAGGATGAAGGCCACGCCGATCGTGACCACGTTGGCGTCGATGATCGTGCGCAGCGCCTTGGCGTAGCCGCCGGAGATGGCCGCGGGGATGGATCTCCCGTGGCGCGCCTCCTCCTTGATCCGCTCGAAGATGACGATGTTGGCATCGGCCGCCACCCCCAAGGTGAGGATCAGGCCGGCGATGCCCGGCAGCGTGAGCGTGATCGGGATCAGCTTGACCAGCCCGAAGAGCAGGATCGCGTAGATGAGCAGCGTGAGCGCGGCCACCCCGCCCAGCACGCGATAGAAGATCAGCAGGAAGAGGACGGTGAGCGCCAGGCCCACGCCGCCGGCGAGCAGGCCCTGGTCGAGCGCCTGCAGGCCCAGGGTGGCCGAGACCGTGGTCTGGGAGACGAGCTTGAGCTCGATCGGAAGCGCCCCGATACGCAGCTGCTCGGCCAGGTCCTGGGCCTGCTGCGGGCTGTCCAGCCCGGTGATCTCGGCGCCCGTCTTGCCGTCGATCCCCTCGGGGTTGTCGCGGAAGTCGATCGTGGCCAGCGAGATCACCTGGTTGTCCAGCGTGATCACGAACCGGCCCAGGGCGGCATTTCGCACATTGCTGTCGGCGCCGGGGGGCAGGATCGTCTGGGCGCCGCGCTGGGCCACCCTCTTGGTGGTCTCCTCGAACGCCTTCTGTCCCGCCGAGTTGAACTGCATGCTGACCGCGTTGCCCCTGCTGGTGTCGCCGGAGACCTCGGGGTTCTTGATGTCCGACCCCGACAGCGCGGAGTCGTCCTCCATCACGAAGTAGTTGTGCACGGTCTTGGGCTGCTTGGGCGCGGCCTCGTCCTCGATCACGACCAGGCCCTGGGGCACCTCGAGCACACGGCTGCCGGCCGGCGGCCCGGTGTTGGGCGTGGCCGACTGGTTGGGCTGGCGCGGCTGGGCGTGGCCGACCGCGGTGGCCGCGAGCTCGGAGGAGCATTTGCTGTCCTTGGGCACGCCGGAGCGCTTGGCACCCTTGACGCCCTCGAAGTCGGCCAGCAGGTCCCGGCAGCTGGTGTCGGGACCGGTGATCAGCTTCTTGTCGGGACCAAACAGGTAGTACTTGGAGCGACCCGTGTCGTTGCGGTTGTCGTAGAAGTGCTGGATCGCCTTTTGGTCGTTGCCGAAGCGCTGTTTGATCGCGTCCGGCACGCCGGTCGCCGGCAGGTCGGTGGCCTCGGGGCGCGGCTTCAGCTTGGAGGCGCCCTGCACCGCCCGGAACAGCGACTGCGCCCCGGTGAAGGGCGTCGCCTGGGCGCTGGGATCGGTCTGCTTGAGGCTCTGCAGCGGTACGAGCTTGCCGCCCTGACCCTCCGTGTAGACGTTGGGCTCCCAGTCGTAGATCTGCAGCTGGGCGGTGGTGCCGACCTGGGCGATCGCGCGGTCGGCGTTGCTCACGTTGGGGAGCCCGATCGAGATCTGGTTGGACCCCGCGCGCTGGATCTCGGGCTCGGAGACGCCCAGGGCATCGGTGCGCTTGCGGATCGTCCCGATCGCGTCGTTGATCGACTGGTCGGTGACCTTGGGCGCCTGCGGCGTCGGGCGACCCTCGTAGACCAGCTCCACCCCACCACGCAGGTCCAGGCCGAGCACCGTCTGCTTGGTGGCGATGATGACACCCGACGCCGCGAGCAGCAGCGCCACGAGCGCGATGATCGAGAAGTTGCGGTTGCGGGAGGTCATCTCGGCGGCGGAGGGTGCGGGCCGGGCTAGCGCGGGGTGAGGACGAGCAGAAGCCCGCCATCATCGTCGTAGGCGGGGAATATGTCCGCCTTCGCCGGCTCGGGCCGGTCCCCCTCCGCGTGCACGGTCACCGTCTTGTCCAGCACCCTAACGCCCCATTCGAGCGCGGTCGCGATGTGGTCGTCGCCGTTTTCGAACTCGAGTCCCAGCACCTCGCCGACGGGGCGTCCGATCACGTCGAGGTCGCCGAGTCCGGTGAGCTCGCGCGCGCCGCGTCCGGCGCCGATCAGCTTGGCGTTCTGGTCGCACAGGAAGAAGGCGGCGTTGGGGGCCGGGTAGTAGTCGTCCAGCAGCTCGAACAGGAACCCGAAACCGCACTTCTTGCAGCCGCGCGCGCGGCTCTGGAAGCCCGCGGTGCGTTCGGTCGATGAGCTGCGATCGCCGCAGCTGGGACAGATGAAGTTCGGCATCGCGAATCAGGGTAGTAGTCGCCCTGGCCGGTCGGGTTGTCTCAGAACAGGCGCGAGCCGGCCTCGGGCGGCTCCAGCCCGAGGTGGCGGTACGCCGATTCGGTGGCCACCCGCCCGCGCGGGGTGCGCATGATCAGACCCTGCTGGAGCAGATAGGGCTCATAGACGTCCTCCACGGTGTCCTGCTCCTCGCCCACCGCCACGGCCAGCGTCGACAACCCCACCGGGCCGCCGGAGAACTTGCGGCAGATGGTGTCCAGGATCTCGCGGTCGAGGCGGTCCAGGCCCAGCGCGTCGACCTGCAGCATGTCAAGCGCCTCGCCCGCGATGTCGGCGTCGATGATCGGGTGGGTCGGGCGGCGCACCTCGGCGAAGTCGCGGACCCGCTTGAGCAGCCGGTTGGCCACCCGCGGGGTGCCGCGCGAGCGGCGGGCGATCGCCTCGGCGCCGTCGTCGTCGATCTCCACCGCGAGGATGCCGGCCGACCGGCGGACGATGGCTCCCAGCTCGCGCGGGCCGTAGAGCTCGAGCCGGTGGCTCACGCCGAAGCGGTCGCGCAGCGGGGTGGACAGTAGGCCGGCGCGGGTGGTGGCCCCGATCAGCGTGAACGGCGGTAGGTCGAGGTTGACCACCCGGGCGCCCGCGGCTTGGCCGACGGTGATCGGCAGCCGGCGGTCCTCCATCGCGGGATAGAAGGTCTCCTCCAGCGCGCGCGGCAGGCGGTGGATCTCGTCCACGAAGAACACCGACCGCGGCTCCAGCGAGGACAGGTAGCTGGCCACGTCGCCCTTTCGCTCCAGGGCCGGGCCGGCGGTGGAGACGAAATCGGCGCCGAGCTCGTTGGCGACGATCTGGGCGAGGGAGGTCTTGCCCAGGCCCGGCGGTCCGGCCAGCAGCACGTGGTCGAGCGCCTCGCCGCGGGCCTTGGCCGCTGCGATGAACACCCCGAGCTGGTCGCGGACGGACTCCTGGCCCACGAAGTCCTCCAGCCGCCGAGGGCGCAGCGAGGAGTCGAGCTCCTCCTCGGCCGGCATGGCGTCGGGCGCCTGGATCCGCTCCACGCCGGGTGTCCTTATGGAACCTCGTTCGGTGCTCGCCGGACCGCCGGTCCGGCTGTGCTCCTCTCGCACGCCGCTCACCGGGCCGCCTTCAGGGCCTGGGAGATGAGCTCCTCGGTGGTATTGCCCTCGGCGGAGTCCAGCAGCGAGTCGGCCTCGCGCGGATCGAAGCCGAGGCCCACGAGCCCCTCCCGCGCCTGGGTGCGCGGGTCATCCGACGCGCGGGTGACCACGATCTCGTCGGCCACCGCCCCGGCCACCTTCTCGCGCAGCTCCACGATGATCCGCTCCGCGGTGCGCTTGCCGATCCCCGGCACCGACTGGAAGCGCGCCACGTCGCCCGCGGCCAGCGCGGACAGCAACTCGCTGGGGGTGCCGCCCGACAGGACGGCCAGTGCCACCTTGGGCCCCACGCTCTGCACACCGATCAGCATCAGGAACAGGTCGCGCTCCGCCTCTGTGGCGAAGCCGAACAGCTGCATCGCGTCGTCGCGCATCACGAGGTGGGAGTGCAGGGTGACCGACCGTCCCGAGGCGGGCACGGCGCGCAGGGTCTCGGCCGACACGGACAGCCGATAGCCCACTCCCCCGGCCGTGTCGAGGATCACCTCGCCCGCACGGCGGACCATCACCTCTCCGCTCACGTGGGCGATCACGATGCCGCCGCCGTGGCCGCGCGCACCGGGGCGCCGTTGGCGTGGCAGATGCCCACGGCCAGCGCGTCGGCCGCGTGGTCGGGCTCGGGCGGCTCGGGCAGCGAGAGCAGCGTGCCAACCATTCGCTGGACCTGGTCCTTGGCCGCACGCCCGGAGCCGCACACCGCCTGCTTGATCTGCTGGGGGGTGTAGGAGAAGCAGGGAACGCCCGCGGCCCCGGCCGCCAGGAGGACTACCCCGCGGGCCTGGCCGACGGCGAAGGCGCTGCGGGCGTTGGCGCCGAAGTAGAGCTGCTCGACGGCCAGCGCCTCGGGCTCGTGCTCGGCGATCAGCGCGCAGACCCGCTCGTAAATCTCGGCCAAGCGGCCCTCGAGCGGCGTGTGCGCGGCGGTCTCGATCACGCCGCCGTCGAGCGCCGCCAGCGTGCGGTGCTGGGCGAGCACCACGCCGTAGCCAGTGTTCGCGGTGCCGGGATCGATGCCGAGGACGACCACCATCGGCTGGATTCTGGGCGGGTGGTCGGATGCCTCCCCTGCCGGCCACGTCGCTGGGCTGGACAGCAGCGCTACGCTACGTAGCGTATTGGTCTCGGCCCCTCGGAGGAAGAAAATGGATCGCAAGTGGTGGACGCTCATAGCCGTCCTGGTCGGTGTCTTCATGCTCCTGCTCGACATCACGATCGTGAACGTCGCGCTGCCCAGTATCCAGAAGGACCTGAACAGCTCCTTCAGCGACCTCCAGTGGGTGGTCGACGCCTACGCCCTGAGCCTGGCCTCCACCCTGCTGGTCAGCGGCTCGGTGGCCGACCTGATCGGCCGGCGCCGGGTCTTCACGATCGGCCTGGTGCTGTTCTCGCTGGCCTCGCTGGGCTGCGGGCTGGTGCACACGCCGCTGCACCTGAACCTGTTCCGCGCGCTCCAGGGGATCGGCGGGGGAATGATGTTCGCCACCTCGCTCGCCCTCATCGCGCAGGCCTTCCAGGGCCGCGAGCGCGGAATCGCCTTCGGTGCGTTCGGCGCCGTCGTCGGGGCCTCGGTGGCCATCGGGCCGGTGCTGGGCGGCATCCTGACCGACGCCTTCAGCTGGCAGGCCGTGTTCCTGGTGAACATCCCGGTGGGCATCGGCGCCGTGGCGCTGACGCTGCGCAAGGTGGCCGAATCGCGCGACCCCAACCCCGCGGGCGTGGACCTCCCGGGCGCGGTGACCCTGACCGGCAGCCTCTTCTTCCTGATCTTCGCCCTCGTGCGCGGCAACGCCGAGGGCTGGGGGAGCACCAAGATCGTGGGCTTCCTGGCGACGTCGGTGGTGCTGCTGGCGCTGTTCGTGGCCATCGAGCTGCGGCGCGAGCACCCACTGTTCGACCTCACGCTGCTGCGCAAGCCCGCCTTCCTGGGCGCCTCGCTGGCCGCCTTCTGCCTGTCGGCGTCGATGTTCTCGATGTTCCTGTACCTGACCCTCTACCTACAGGGGGTGCTCGACTACTCGCCGCTCGAGGCCGGGCTGCGATTCCTGCCCCTCTCGCTCCTCTCGTTCCTCGTCGGCCCGGTGGCCGGTCGGCTCTCCGAGCGGCTGCCGGTGCGCTGGCTGATGGGCGGCGGGCTGCTCGTGGTGTCGCTGGGGCTGCTGCTGATGCACGGGGTGAGCCCGGGCGACGACTGGACCACCCTCCTGGCCGGGTTCATCGTGGCGGGCGTAGGGATCGGGTTCGTGAACCCGCCACTGGCGTCCACCGCGATCGGCGTGGTGGAGCAGCGACGCAGCGGCATGGCGTCCGGCGTGAACACCACGTTCCGCCAGGTCGGCCTGGCCACGGGCATCGCGGCCCTGGGGGCGGTCTTCCAGCACCGGATCGACTCGGTGGTCACCCACTCGCTGGCCGGGACGCCGGGCGCGGCGCGCGCCGGCCAGTTCTCCGAGGCGGTGGCGGCCGGCGCCGGGGACCGCGCCGCGGCGGGCGCTCCGGCCCCGATCCGCGGTCAGCTGACCGACCTGGCCCACCACGCCTTCATCAGCGGCATGAACACGCTTCTGATCATCACCGTGGTGGTGGCCCTGGTCGGCGCGATCGGCACTGCCATCCTGGTTCGACCGCGCGACTTCGTGGCCCACGGCCCGGCCGCTCCGGACCCGGAACCGGCCGCACAGGAGCCCGCCGTCGCGTGAGCGCCGAGGTCGACGAGCGCATCCGCTCCGCCACCATGGCGGTGCTGCGCGACGAGGGCTACTCCGCGCTGTCGATGGAGGGGGTCGCGGCCGATGCCGGCGTGGCGAAGACGACTCTCTACCGGCGCTATCGCAACCGCGCCGACCTGGCCACCGCGGCGCTGGGCTCCTACGGCGCCACGGTGCCCGACCCCGACTCCGGCCTCGGCACGCGCGAGGCGCTGATCGAGTTCCTGAAGAGCTTCGCCCGGCGCTTCGAGGCTGTGGGGCTGGATGTGCTCGGGTCGATGCTCGTGGACCGCGGTGACCAGGAGCTACTCGAGCTCCACCGCGAACGAGTGGTCCGACCGCGCGCGGCGCGCGCCAGGGAGCTCCTACGACGCGGCCAGGAACGAGGCGAGGTGCGCGCCGACGCCGACCTCGAGCTGGTGCTGGAGATGCTCGTGGGCTCCTTCTTCTCCCGCCACATCATCGGCCGGCAGATGAGCGGCGACGAGTGGGCCGAGCAGGTGGTGGCGCTCGCCTGGAGGGGCCTGGAGCCCTAGCGGCGACGCCTTGGCGGCGGCAGACCTCCCAGGCTCAGCGCCAGCACCGCGGCGATGCGCGCGATGATGGCGTAGGGGCTCGCGCGGATCCGCCGGCCGGTGAAGCGGATGATCCGGATGTCCGCAGCGTCGAAGTCGGCGTCGAGCACGTGGTCGTCCTCGAACGCCGCCTCGTGCCCGTGGGTCGAGAACGCGTCCACTTCCACGGCCAGCCTGGCGTCGGCCCAGTAGACGTCGACCTCCTTGCCGCCGATGACGACGTTCGTCTGCGGTTCAGGCAGCTCGGCGGCGCGGATCAGACCCAGCAGCAGGCGCTCGTTGCCGGACCGGGTGACCTTTGGATCGACCAGACAGCCGCGGAGGGCGGCGATGCCCTTGCGCTTGCCGGCGTGGTCGACCGCCTCGATCAAGGTCCCTGGTGTGAGCAGACGCTTGCGCAGCGCGATGGCGACGGTCGCCTCGAGGCGATCGAGGTCGAGGACCCCGGCGAGATCGAGCAGCGTGGCGGTTGGGCCGGTTACGGCGACGCCGTGGCGCCATCGACCAGGCGGCGTGATGGTCGCGCGGTGCACATGGACGCCCGTAAGGCGGCCGGGGTTGCGGGCACCGCCCACCGTGACGTCCAGGATCTCTGGCAGCCGGTCGAGAAGGCCCCACAGCCAGGCGGCGGTCAGATGGCTGGCGAGCGAGCCTGGAGGACACGCCGCGACAGCGGCCAGGATGCGCCCGAGCGGCGCAGGGTCGCCGACACCGACCGCGTACACGCCGCGCCGCACGGGACGCCAGGCGCCATGGCGAACGCGCGCCGTCACGGCCTTGACGCCCAGACCGCATATCCGCGCCTGGTCGAGGGTGATCACCCCGTGCTGGCGCGCCGCCACCCCGTTCGCCGCTGCTTCGCCTTCACCCAGCAGGTGAACAACGCCACAAGCCAGGGCGGCGCAGCGAGCTCTGACGTCAGGAGCGCCCTCCGGGGCCGTCTCATGACAAGGCTCGTTAGAGCGGCCAGGTTTGTCGCATTGTTCACCTCCCACTCACGGGAAAGGCGACAACGCACCGAACTTCGCCCCCTACCCAGCCGCCGTTCAGGCCGAGGCCGCGACCCGCTCTAGCACGGCGTCGTCCACGTCGAAGTTGGCGTGGACCGCCTGGACGTCGTCGTTCTCCTCGAGGGCGTCGATCAGGCGCATGAGCGTGCCGGCCTGGTCCTCCTCGACCGGCGTCCGGGTGGTCGGGCGCATGTTCACCTCGGCCGACTGCAGCTCCACCCCGGCGGCCTCGAGCGCCTCGCGCACGGCGGTGAAGTCCGACGGCTCGGTCACGACCTCGAACACGTCGCTGTCCACCGACACGTCCTCGGCACCCGCCTCGATGGCGGGCATCAGGTCGTCCTCGGAGTAGCGCGTGGCGTCCACCACCAGCTCGCCCTTCTTCTCGAACAGGTAGTTGACCGACCCGGGCTCGCCCAGGTTGCCGTTGAACTTCGAGAAGGTGTGGCGCACCTCCGAGCCCGTCCGGTTGCGGTTGTCGGTGAGCGCATCGACCAGCAGCGCCACGCCGCCCGGCCCGTAGCCCTCGTAGACGATCCGCTCGAAGGAGTCGGCGTCCTGGTCGGCGCCCGTGCCCTTGTTGATGGCGCGCTCGATGTTGTCCTTGGGCATCGAGGCGTCCTTGGCCTTCTGGACGGCCAGGGCCAGGGAGGGGTTGCCCTCCATGTCTCCCCCGCCCTCCCGGGCCGCGACTGTGATCGCCCGGGTGAGCTTGGTGAACAGCGCGCCGCGCTTGGCGTCAGCGGCGCCCTTCTTGTGCTTGATCGAGGACCACTTGGAGTGACCGGACATGACCCCCCGAGTCTAGGGCCCCTCAGACGACGAACTTGCCGTCGCGCGAGAGCTCGGTGCCGTCCACGGTGATCGTGCCGCCCGGGCGGAGGTCGCAGACCATGTCCCAGTGCACCGACGAGTCGTTCTCGCCGCCGGACTCCGGGTAGCTCATGCCCACCGCCATGTGCACCGTGCCGCCGATCTTCTCGTCCAGCAGGATCTCCTTTGTGCCGGTGGCGATCCCATAGTTGGTGCCGATGCCCAGCTCGCCCAGGCGGCGGGCGCCCTCGTCGGAGTCGAGCATCTCGATCAGGAAGTCCTCGCCGCGCTCGGCGCT
>JBBREO010000073.1:0-12938 GCA_038202855.1 Solirubrobacterales bacterium | reverse complement strand
CGCGGCGCGGTCCTCGTCGCGGTACTCGCGCAGCAGCCGGCGCGCGGGAATCAGCGCGGCCAGCCCGATGGGGATGTTGATCAAGAAGACCCAGCGCCAGTTGGCGGCATCGACCAGCACGCCCCCCAGCGAGGGCCCCGTCGCGGCGGCCACCGCGCCGGTGGCGCCCCATATCGAGGTGGCCGTGGCCCGCATCTCGGCCGGGAACTCCGGCAGTAGCAGGCCGAGCGAGGTGGGGATGAGGATGGCCGCCCCCGCCGCCTGGACCACCCGGGCCGCGATCAGCACGCCCACCGACGGCGCGGCCGCGCACAGGGCGGAAGCGGTGAGGAACACGCCCAGCCCAACGAAGAAGAACCGCCGGCGACCGATCAGGTCGGCGGCCCGTCCGGCGGGCACGAGCAGCGCGGCGAACACGACGTTGTAGGCGTTGAGCACCCAGGAGAGGCCGGCCTGCGAGGTGCCCGAGAACGACCGCTCGATGTCCGGGAAGGCCACGTTGACGATCGAGACGTCGAGGAAGCCCATGAACACGGCCACCGCGGTGACCAGCAGCACCTTCCACCTGCGTTGCATGATAAAACCGACTCTAGCCCACTCGGTTGTGTCATGCAACCCAGGCCCTAGAATGTAAGGATGTTGCCGCGCGAGTACAAGGGTCACGAGGGGTGCTCGGTGGCCAGCACGCTGGCCGTGATCGGTGACCGGTGGACGATGCTGATCCTGCGCGAGGCCTTCACGCGCACCCGCCGCTTCGACGACTTCCAGCGCGCGCTCGGCGTGGCCCGCAACGTGCTCAGCGAGCGGCTGGGGCGGCTGACCGACGAGGGGATCCTCGAGCGCAGCCCCTACCAGGACAACCCCGTCCGCTACGAGTACCGCCTCACCGAGAAGGGCCTCGACCTGTGGCCGATCCTGATCAGCCTGCTCAAGTGGGGCGACCGCTACGCCGTCGACGCACCCAGCCGTCTGATCGTGCACCGCGACTGCGGCGGCGAGGTGACCGAGCGCCTGACCTGCGACCGCTGCGGCGCGCCGCTGGGTCCGCGCGACGTCGAGGTGCAGCCCGGACCCGCCGTGACCGCGGCCGCCGTTTCAGCCTGACCCCGTTTCTGCCGATAGAGCGATGACTTGACGCCCCTAGCCCTCACCTTCCAGCAGGTCCAGGACTGGGCCGTCATCTGGCTCCCGATCATCTTCATGGCCCTGATCGCGGTCGTGCTCGTCTACATGGTGCGGTTCATGCCGCGCACCAAGCCGCAGGAGATCAAGCCCCAGTCCTCCGAGTCGATCCGGTGGGACGACGTGGCCGGGGTGGAGGAGGCCAAGGACGAGCTGCGCGAGGTGGTGGAGTTCCTGCGCGACCCCAAGCGCTTCCGCCAGCTCGGAGCCAAGGTTCCCAAGGGGATCCTGCTGCACGGGCCGCCCGGCACCGGCAAGACGCTGCTGGCCAAGGCGGTGGCCAACGAGTCCAACGCCCGCTTCTTCGCCCAGTCGGCCTCCTCGTTCGTGGAGATGTTCGCCGGGCTGGGCGCGTCGCGGATCCGGCGCCTGTTCCGCGAGGCGCGCAAGCAGGCCCCGGCGATCGTGTTCATCGACGAGCTCGACGCGGTCGGCGCGACCCGCGGCAACGACATCTCGGGCGAGAAGGACCAGACGCTCAACCAGCTGCTGGTGGAGCTCGACGGCTTCGGCGGGGGCGACCAGCTCGTGGTGATCGCCGCCTCCAACCTGCTCGACAAGCTCGACCCCGCGCTGCTCCGCCCCGGGCGCTTCGACCGCCAGATCTTCGTGACCCCGCCCGACCTGGCCGGTCGCCAGAAGGTCCTCCAGGTGCACACCACCGGCAAGCCGCTGCAGGAGGACGTGGACCTGGAGCTGATCGCCCGTCAGACCAGCGGGCTGACCGGCGCCGACCTGGCCAACATCTGCAACGAGGCCGCCATCTTCGCCGGGCGCGACCGGCGCACGAGCATCCGAACCGCCGACTTCCAGGCCGCCCTGGAGCGGGTGGTGGCGGGCATGCAGTCGCGACGCGTGATCACCGATCACGAGAAGCGCGTGGTCGCCTACCACGAGGCCGGCCACGCGCTGTGCTCGGAGCTGCTGCCCTCGGTGGAGAAGGTGCACCGGATCTCGATCGTGCCGCGCGGGCAGGCCCTGGGGTACACGCTCAACCTGCCCGAGGAGGACCGCTACCTCAAGACCAAGGAAGAGCTCATGGACTACCTCGTGGTCCTGCTCGGCGGCCGCGTGACCGAGCACCTGATCTTCGGCCAGATCACCACGGGTGCATCCGACGACCTGCGCAAGGTCCACGAGATCAGCCGCTCCATGGTCACCGACTACGGGATGGGCAGTCAGATGCAGTCCAAGCAGCTGCCCGCCGCCGACTACTCCATGGCCGACGCCACCCGACGGCTGGTCGACGAGGAGCAGCAGTTCATCACCGACCAGGCCCACCGCCGCGCGCTGACCATGGTCTCGGCCCACCGCGACCTGCTCGAGGGGCTGGCCTCGAGCCTGCTGGACACCGAGGCCCTGGAGCGCGCCGACATAGATCGCCTGGTGGCCGAGCACGAGGGCGAGCTGCCCCGGCGGGCGCGCCTGGAGCCGCTGGCGGGCGGCAGCGAGCGCCGGCTCGCCGCCAGCGAGCCGTACGAGCCTTAGACGCGGTCACCGTTTACGCGGCCGGCACGATGCCGGCCAAGTCGACGGCATAAGATCCGGCCCGTGTTCGGGGAGATCGACCACATCGGCGTGGCCGTCGAGGATCTCGACGCGGCGGTTGCCCTCTACCGCGACCGCCTCGGCATGGCCGAGCAGCACCGCGAGCGCGTCGAGGAGTTCGGCGTGGAGGCCGTCCTCCTGGAGATCGGCGACGCCCACGTGGAGCTGCTCACCCCGATCCGGCCCGACAGCGGCGTGGCCAAGTTCCTCGAGCGAAACGGCCCCGGGATGCACCACGTGGCCTACCGCTCCGACGACATCGACGCGACGCTCGAAGCGCTCCGCCGCGCGGGCCTGCGCCTGATCGACGAGCAACCTCGGATCGGCATCCGGGGCAGCCGGGTGGCCTTCGTGCACCCCAAGAGCACCGGCGGGGTGCTCACCGAGATCGTCGCCCCGGCTCACTAATAGACTGCGCCGCCATGGCTGACGACCTCAGACGCATCGACGTGGGCTTCCAGGGCGGACCGGTGCTGGCCGTACGCGCGAAAGCCGACTCCTACGACAACCTGGTCGCCGCCCTGGGCGACGACAACGCCCGCCGCTGGCAGACGCTGGAGACCGACGACTCCGAGATCCTGGTGGACCTGTCGCAGATCGTCTATGTCCGCCGCGAGGCCGGCGACCTGAAGGTCGGCTTCTAGCCGCTGGCTAGCGGCCCCCGTCCTGCGCCAGCTCGATCTTGCCCTCCTCAGGCTGCTGCGGACCAGGGGCCACGGCCCCCGCGTCGAGCGCACCGTGCTGGCCTACACGCATCTGGGCGAGCACGGGGTGCTGTGGCACCTGGTGGCCGTGGCGGGGGCAATCGGCGATCCGCCCGAGCGCGACACCTACACCCGCGCGGTCAGGGTGATCGGGCTGGCCTATGTGGCCAACATCGCGCTCAAGTACGTGGTCCGCCGCGCCCGGCCGCTGCTGGAGGGCCTGCCGCCCTTGTCGCCCACGGTCAGCGCGTTGTCCTTCCCCTCGGCCCACGCCACCACATCGTTCGCGGCCGCCGCGGTGCTACGCCGCGCGCTGCCCGCCCCGCCCCTCTACCTCGGTGCCGGCGCCATGGCCGCCTCGCGGGTGTACGCGGGCGTGCACTACCCCACCGACGTGGCCGCCGGCGCCGCCTTGGGCACCGCCCTGGAGAGGCTGCTGCCGTGAAGGTGGGGATCGTGGGGCTGCCCAACGCGGGCAAGTCGTCCCTGTTCAACGCGCTCACGCGCGCCGGGGCGCAGGCGGCCAACTACCCGTTCACCACCGTCGAGCCCAACGTGGCGGTGGTGCCTGTGCCCGACGAGCGCCTCGACGCCGTGGTGGACACGGTTCGCGCCACGCCCACGGTCTACGAGACGATCGAGTTCCACGACATCGCCGGACTCGTGCGCGGCGCCCACGAGGGCGAGGGGCTGGGCAACAAGTTCCTGGCCAACATCCGCGAGACCGATGCGCTGGTGCACGTGGTCCGCGCCCACGGCGACGAGCAGGTGGTCCACCCGGAGGGCAGGGTCGACCCGGCCACGGACGTGGAGACGATCGAGACCGAGCTGCTCTACGCCGATCTCGAGCAGGCCGAGCGGCGGCTGGACAAGGTGGCGCGCGAGGCGAAGTCGGGAGACAAGGAGAAGGTGGCCGAGGAGGCGTGGCTGCGGGAGCTCGTGGCCGCGCTGCAGGAGGGCCGCCCCGCCCGCACGGTGCCGGTGCCCGAGGCCGCTCCCCACGCCCTGCGCAACCTCTCGCCGCTCACCTCCAAGCCGGTGCTCTACGTGGCCAACGTGGGCGAGGGCGACCCGCTCGAGGTGCCCGCCAGCCTGACCGAGCACGCGGCGGCCGCCGGCGCGCGCGCCACCGCGGTGTCAGCGCGGATCGAGGCCGAGCTGTCCGAGCTCGATCCCGAGGAGGCCCAGTCCATGCGCGAGGACCTGGGTGCGGGCGAGTCGGGCCTGACCACGGTGGTGCGCGAGGCGTGGAAGCTGCTCGGCCTGATCACCTTCTTCACCGCCGGCGAGGGGAAGGAGGGACGCGCCTGGGCCATTCGCGAGGGCACTCCGGCGCGCCGCGCCGCGGGGTCGATCCACACCGACATCGAGCGCGGCTTCGTGGCCGCCGAGGTGGTGTGGTGGAAGGACCTGGTGGAGACGGGCAGCTACGCCGCGGCGCGCGAGAACGCAAAGCTCCGGGTGGAAGGGCGCGAGTACCCGGTCAAGGACGGCGATGTGATCACCGTTCGCTTCACGCCCTAGCTCAGCCGCGTACGCGGACCGCTGGTCCGAAGACGGATCCCGAACGCACCCGGTAAACGCCGGCCACTGCCACCGTGGTGCGGAAGCGGCCGCGTTTGGTGGTGCCCACCTCGGCCACCCGGGTCCAGCGCATGCCCGCACGGCGCTCCACGAGCACCACGCGCTTTCTGGGCGTGGGGTCGAAGCTGCCGGCGATCTCGGGGAAGGCCGGCGTCGACGCCCTGGCCCTGCTCCCGTGCCGCACCTGGGCGCTGGTCACCGTGGAGAAGTAGGCCCACGTGTCGTAGAGCCCGAGCCGGGAGCGGATCTGCGGCCCGGTGAGGATCTTGGTCCCGCGGCTGCCATACACCCGCGCGCGCACGATCCGGGGGGAGTTGCCGCGCTGGATCACGCGGATCTTGCGGAAGCGGCCGGGCGCGCCCAGGCGCGAGCCCAGGGAGCGCGTGGTGAAGCGGAAGCGCCAGCGGTGCTTGGGCGAGATGCCGTCGTAGGGGTCGTCCACGCTCTTGAGCCACGGCTTGGGTGCCGAGCCGACGAAGGAGTTCTCCACGTTCTCGGTCTTGCCCCCGGAGGTGGAGAAGAAGTAGGTCACCGCCGGCACGCCGGCGTATGTGAGGATCTGACCCGCGGTGTCGCGCGCGGCCTGGGACGAGGAGGCCGTCTCCGCAGTCACGCCGCGGTAGACCTGCGAGCGCGTGTCGGGGTACTGGTCGAAGATTCCGCCGTTGGTCTTCGAGGTGGCCAGGGCGTAGGTGCGCGCGGCCACGGCCTGGGCGTGCAATGCCTCGATGTGCCAGCTCGAGGGCATCTCGGCGGCGATCACGCCGCGCACGTAGTCGTCGATGGGCAGCGAGTTGACCGCCGTCACCCCGCCGGCCGTCCCGCCGCGCAGCTCCAGCGCGCCGCGGTACTGGCCGTTTGACACGCCGTTGATCGCGCGCCCCATCAGCCGCAGCGCCCTGCCCGGGCGCTCGACCCGCAGGGGCGAAGCGAAGGTACCCACCTTCTTGCCCTTGCCGGTGAGCCGGACCTGTCCCCCGGCGGCGGCCTTGGCCACGTAGGTCACCGTCGGATTCAGCTTCACCCCACCGGAGGCCGAGGTCGCGCCACGGAAGCGCACGTAGGGATCGCTGGCCTGCAGCAGCACGCGCACGGGCCGGCTGGGGGCGGCCGACAGCTGGGTGCCCGGGTAGTAGTGGTCGAGGATCGAGCGGTAGCCGAACCCGTTCTGGGCGTACCCGTAGGCGCCGAACTGGCTCATGCCGATGCCGTGGCCGAAGCCGGCCCCGCGCACGACGACCGTCGACGCCGCGTGGACGGCCGAGGGCAGCGCGAGGAGCGCGAGGGAGGTTGTGAGGCAGAGGACGCGGCGCATCGGGGTACCAACCGCTTCTCCACCCCAAGGTAGCGGTCCTGCACCGGCCCCCCTGCGGGAGCACCGCACCGAGGTTCTCCTTCAGCCCAGGGAGTCGACCGAGTAGAGCGCCCAGCGGTCGGGGATGCCCTTCAGCTCGTGCCGGCCGCGATCGGCGAAGGCGATGCCCGATCCGGCCACCAGGTCCTTCACGGTGCTGGAGACCAGCACCTCCCCGCCCTCGGCGCGGCCCATCACGCGCGCACCGATGTGCACGGCCAGGCCGCCCACGTCGTCGCCGATCACCTCGCACTCGCCGGTATGCAGTCCGGCGCGGATCTCGATGCCCAGATCGCCGGTGCGCCGGCGGATGCCGTCGGCGGCGCGGATGGCCCGGGCCGGGCCGTCGAAGGTGGCCAGCACGCCGTCGCCGGTCGACTTCACGGCGCGGCCGCGGTTGCGGGCGATCTCGGCCCGCGAGAGCTGGTCGTGGCGCTCGAGCAGCGAGCGCCAGCGGGCGTCGCCCATCTCGGCCGCGCGCTCGGTCGAGCCGACGATGTCGGTGAACAGGACGGTGGCCAGCACACGGTCGGGCTGGCGCTCGTGGCGGGTGCCGGTGAGGAACTCCTCGATCTCGCCGAGGATGGACTCGGTGTCGCCGAGGGAAAACAGGGTGTCGGTGCCCTCGAGCTCGACCAGCCGGGCCCCCGGGATGTGGTCGGCCAGGTAGCGGGAGTGCCTGGGGTCGACGAAGGCGTCGTTGCGGCGGTGCATCACCAGCGTGGGCACGCTGATGGTGGGCAGCACGTGGCGGACGTCGGTGGCGCCCACCGCATCGAGGATGTGCCGGGCCTGCCCGGGGCTTGCCGAATAGCGCTCCATCCGCCCCGCCCAGTCCATGAAGTCGGGGTCCTCGATCAGGCTGGGGGCGAGGGAGGCGGGCATCGCGCCGTCTCCCCACTGGGCGAGCACCGCCTCGACCCGTGCCTCGCGCTCGTCGTCGGTAGGAGGCCAGAAGTAGTCCTCTTGGCGGCGCGGCGTGGCGAAGCTCGCGTAGAGGATCAGCTCTCTCACTCGATCGGGATGTGTCGCCGCGAAGGTCATGGCCATCGGGCCGCCCTCGAGGGAGCCCATCACCGCCGCGCGCTTCGAGCCGACGGCGTCCATGACGGCCAGCACATCGTCCATCTGCTCCTCGATAGTGGCCGCGCCGACCGTGGGGTCCGAGAGTCCCGAGCCGCGCCTGTCGAAGGTGATCACGCGCGCGAACGAGCACAGGCGCTCGAGGAAGGCATGGACCGTCGGCTCCTGGACGAGTTGCTCGACCTGCCCGATCCACGTCGGCACGTAGACCAGGTCCACCGGTCCGTTGCCGGCCTCCCGGTAGGCGATGTGCAGGTCGCCGCTGCGGGTGTAGCGCGTCGGAGAGCTCACGAAACCAGGCTACTTGGGCGCTGGGGCCCGCGGCAGCCGGCGTTATGGTCGCCCTGTGACCCCGGCCGCCGTGGTGCTGCTGATCGTCCTCGTCGGGCTGGCCTCGGCCCTCGCGTGGTGGACGGCGGGCCGCCGCCGAGGCGGCGACGTGGAGCTGCTGAAGGCTGCCCTCGAGCGGCTGGAGAGCCAGAACCGGCTGCTGGCCGAGACCCAGACGATCGGGCTGATCGGCTCGTGGGAGCACGACTACGGGGCGCAGAGGCAGCGTTACTCGGACACCCTGCTCGCGCTGTGGGGATTCGATCCCGGCGGTCCGACGCCGACGCCGGAGCAGTTCGCCGAGCGGGTCGCGTCCGAGGATCGCGAGCGCACCGACGGCATCATCGAGTCCGCCGTGGCCGCGCGCGAGCCCTTCCAGATGGAGTACCGGATCGTGCCGCCCGGCGGCGAGGAGAAGGTCGTCCAGACCCGGGGACGACCGTTCTACGACGAACGGGGCGACGTCCTGCGCCTGGCCGGGACCACGCAGGACGTGACCCTCCAGCGCGCCGAGGAGGCCGCGCGCGCCCAGGCCGAGGAGCTGTTTCGGCGCGCCTTCGAGGACGCGCCGATCGGCATGGGCATCTCCAAGCTGGACGGAGGCTACGGCCGGGTGAACGCCGAGCTGGCCGCGATGGTCGGCTACCCGCCCGACGACCTCACCCGGATGACCCACGCCGACCTGGTGCACCCCGACGACCTCGGCCGTGACCAGGACGCGATGCGGGCCATGCTCGCCGGCGAGCGCGCCTCCTACGCCACGGAGAATCGCTACATCCACGCCGACGGCCACGTGCTGTGGGTGTCCTTTCACGCCGTGCTCGTGCGCGACGCCCACGCCGAGCCGGCCCACTTCCTCACCCACGTGCAGGACATCACCGACCGCCGCGCCTACGAGCGCGAGCTGCGTCACCTGGCCGACCACGACCCGCTCACCGGCGTGCTCAACCGTCGCGCGCTGGATCGCGAGATCCGCGACCACATGGCCCGCGTGGAGCGCTACGGCGCCGACGGGGCTCTGCTGATGCTGGACATGGACAACTTCAAGCGCGTGAACGACACGCTCGGCCACTCGGCCGGCGACGAGCTGATGGTGCGCGTGGCCCGCCGGCTGCGCCGCTGCCTGCGCGAGTCCGACGTGCTGGCGCGAATGGGGGGCGACGAGTTCGCGGTGCTGCTTCCCCAGGCCAGTCCGGCCTCGGCCCGGATGGTGGCCCGCAAGCTCTGCGAGGGCGTGCGGGCCGAGGGCCTGGAGACCGAGGGCGCCCGCCACGCGGGCGTGACCGCCAGCGTGGGCGGCGCCCCGGTGGCCGCGGTGGACGGCGTCGTGCCCACCACCGAGGACCTGGTCCGCGCCGCCGACCGCGCGATGTACCAGGCCAAGGCCGCGGGCCGCGACGGCATCGTCGTGCTCCGCCCCGAGGAGGTGCTGCGCCCGGCCCCGGGCGGCCGCGTCTCCCCGGGCTGAAGTAGATTCCGGCCTCGTGCCCAAGCGCAAGGCATCGGACGTGTTCGTGGAGTGTCTCGAGGCCGAGGGCGTGAAGCACGTGTTCGGCATCCCCGGCGAGGAGACGCTGGACCTCAACGAGTCGCTCTCGCGCTCCTCGATCGACTTCGTTCCCGTGCGCCACGAGCAGGGCGGCGCGTATATGGCCGACACCTACGGCCGGCTGACCGGGCACGCCGGTGTGTGCCTGGGCACTCTCGGTCCCGGCGCGCTGAACCTCGTCACCGCGGTCGCCGACGCCTACCTGGACCGCGCGCCGCTCGTTGCCCTCACCGGCCAGGGCGACCTGGAGCGGATGCACAAGGAGTCGCACCAGTACATCGACCTGATCCGCGTGATGCGGCCAATCACCAAGTGGAACGCCCGCCTCAACGACCCGCGGATCATCCCCGAGGTCGTGCGCAAGGCGTTCAAGGTGGCCGAGGGCGAGAAGCCGGGAGCCACCCACATCGAGCTGCCCGAGGACGTGATGGAGGCCGAGCTCGACGCTGGGCCGCTGCCCAGGGGCAAGACGGTCCAGTCCGAGCCCCAGGCGCGCGAGCTGCTCAAGGCGGCCGACGTGATCCGTGGCGCGCTCAAGCCGGTCGCGCTCGCCGGCAACGGCGTGGTCCGCTCAGGGGCCACGCCGGCCCTGCGCGAGTTCGTGCGCGCCACCGGCATCCCCGTGGCCGAGACCTTCATGGGCAAGGGCCTGATCCCCGTGGACAGCCCCAAGGCGCTCGGCTCGGTCGGCCTCCAGGCCGGCGACTACGCGATGGCCGGCTTCGACGAGGCCGACGTGGTGCTGGCCATCGGCTACGACCTCGTCGAGCACTCGCCCGCGCTCTGGAACGGCGACAAGGACAAGAAGATCATCTGCATCGACTCGCTGCCCGCCGAGGTGGACGAGTTCTTCGTGCCCGAGGTGGAGCTGGTCGGCGACCTCTACCACATCCTCACCCGGCTGGGCGAGGAGTGCCGCCACGTCCCCCACCACGGCGGCTCGACCTGTCTGCGCGACGTCGTTCACGGCCGTTTCGACGCCGCCAAGGACGACGACCACTTCCCCGTCCAGCCCCCGCGGGCCCTGTACGAGATCCGCAAGGCGCTCGGCCGCGAGGACATCCTCGTCTCCGACGTGGGCCTGCACAAGCTGTGGATCGGGCGCATGTTCCCGGCCCACGAGCCGAACACGGTGCTGATTGCCAACGGTCTGGCGGGGATGGGCTTCGCCCTGCCGGCGGCGATCGCGGCGAAGATCGTCCACCCCAACCGCCACGTGCTCACCGTCAGCGGCGACGGGGGCTTCTTGATGAACTGCCAGGAGCTGGAGACGGCCATGCGGCTCAAGACCCCGATCGTCAACGTGATCTGGGAGAACCAGCAGTACGGCTCGATCGTGTGGAAGCAGGACAAGAAGTTCGGCAACCACTTCGGAGTCGACTTCACCAACCCGGACTTCGTGAAGCTGGCCGAGGCCTTCGGCATGCCCGCCTGGCGCTGCGGGTCGGCCGACGAGTTCGGCCAGCGCCTGACCCACGCCCTCGGCCTGGACGTCCCCTCGCTGATCGTGTTGCCGATCGACTACTCGATCGACGTGGCGATCTCGGAGGAGCTCGGCGCCGAGACGGTCGCCACGTAGTCGGATTCTCCGGGAGCGGTAACTCGCTGCCCACCGGGTAGGTTCAGGCCAGACCCGGAACCGCTAGGAGAGCCCATGGCCACAGCCACCGCCGAGCAGCAGGTAGTCGACGACGTTCCCAAGCAGCTGTACATCGGCGGCGAGTGGCGGGACGGCACGGGCGGCGAGACGATCGACGTGGAGGACCCGGCCACCGGCGAGGTCCTGTGCCAGGTGGCCGACGCCACGCCCGAGGACGCCCAGGCCGCCCTCACGGCCGCCCACGACAAGCAGGCCGAGTGGGCCGCCGTGTCGCCCAACGAGCGCAGCGAGATCCTCTCCCACGCCTTCCAGGCTCTGCAGGACCAGGCCGACGACCTCGCGCTTCTCATGACCCTGGAGATGGGCAAGACGCTCACCGAGTCCAAGGGCGAGATCACCTACGCGGGCGAGTTCTTCCGCTGGTACGCGGGCGAAGCGCTGCGCATCGACGGGCAGTTCAAGGTCGCGGGCAACGGGGCCAGTCGCGTGCTCACGATGCGCCAGCCCATCGGCCCCTGTCTGATGATCACCCCCTGGAACTTCCCCATGGCCATGGGCACGCGCAAGATCGGCCCGGCCATAGCCGCGGGCTGCACGATGGTGGTCAAGCCGGCCAAGCTCACGCCGCTGTCCATGCTGGCGCTGGCCAAGGTGCTCGAGGAGGCGGGTCTGCCCGGTGGCGTGCTCAACGTGGTCACCGCATCGTCGAGCGGCTCGACGATGGGACCGCTGATCGAGGACCCGCGCACCCGCAAGCTCTCATTCACCGGCTCAACGCCGGTGGGCCAGTCGCTGATCGAGCAGTCGGCCAAGCAGGTGCTGAAGGTGTCGATGGAGCTGGGCGGCAACGCACCCTTCCTGGTCTTCGAGGACGCGGATCTGGACGCCGCCGTGGAGGGGGCGATGATCGCCAAGATGCGCAACATCGGCGAGGCCTGCACGTCGGCCAACCGCTTCCACGTGGCCGCTTCGGTGGCCGACGAGTTCGCTTCCCGCCTCGCCGAGAAGATGGGCGCGATGAAGATCGGCCGCGGCACCGAGGACGACTCGGAGGTCGGCCCGCTGATCGACGACGACCAGCGCGCCAAGGTGGCCGAGCTGGTGGACGACGCGGTCGAGCGCGGGGCGAAGGCCGTGGTGGGAGGCAAGGCGGTCGACGGGCCGGGCTACTTCTACGAGCCGACGGTGCTCTCCGACATCACGCCCGATGCCCGGTTGCTCAAGGAGGAGATCTTCGGGCCGGTGGCCCCGGTGATCGCCTTCGACTCCGACGACGACGCCATCCACGCCGCGAACGACACGGAGTACGGACTGGTGGCCTACGTCTACACGAAGGACCTGAAGCGGGCCCTCCGGGTCTGCGAGCAGCTCGAGTCCGGGATGATCGGCCTCAACCAGGGACTGGTCTCCAACGCGGGGGCGCCCTTCGGCGGCGTGAAGCAGTCGGGCGTCGGGCGAGAGGGCGGCAACGAGGGCATCCAGGAGTACCTCGAGGTCAAGTACGTGGCCGTGAACATGGAGTAGGGAGTAAGGGAGCGCCCCCAACTCGGACACTCGTTGTGGGTGCAACGGTCCCTCGCTTGGACCAGACTCTATGGCCTGGCTGAGTACCGTCTCGCCCGTGAATTTGATCCGCCGCATTGATGCCGGCCAGGGCGAGTTCCTGCTCTTTGCTCTCACCCCGCCTCGGCTCGCGACGGATCCCGAACGAGCACAGGAGATCGCCGACGTCACAGTCGCTCGTCTTCGTCCGCTCGGCCTCGACGGTCTAATCCTTTACGACGTCGCCGACGAAGCCGAGCGAAATCCGGTCGAGCGTCCGTTTCCGTTCATGCCGACGCTAGACCCCGCCGACTACCGCGTCAAACATCTCGAGACCTGGCCAACGCCAGTGATCGTCTATCGCGCGGTCAGCAAATACGCTCCGGCTGACCTTCGCGCCTGGCTATCGGCGCAAGATCCCGAACGGTTGATGACGGTCCTGGTGGGAGCAGCCTCAAACGG
>JBBREO010000072.1:0-13273 GCA_038202855.1 Solirubrobacterales bacterium | reverse complement strand
GATCTCCGACGAGCAGCTCTTCTACCTCCAGTCCCGCGGGCTGAGCGAGGAGGAGGCCGCCGGCATGATCGTGAACGGGTTCATCGAGCCGGTGACCAAGGAGCTGCCGATGGAGTACGCCATCGAGCTCAACCGGCTGATTCAGCTCGAGATGGTCGGGTCCGTCGGCTAGCGCCGGCCGAGGGGCCGTTGTGAAGATCGATCTGGCGGGGCGCACGGCGCTCGTCACCGGCTCCACCGCCGGCATCGGCTTGGGCATCGCTCGCGCGCTGCTGGACTGTGACGCGGACGTGATCGTGAACGGCCGCACCGACGAGCGCGTCGATGCCGCGCTGGCTTCGCTGGACCATCCCCGCGTGCGCGGCATGGCCGCCGACGTGGCCACCGACGAGGGCTGCGCGGCGCTGATCGCCGCCGAGCCCGACGTCGACGTGCTGGTGAACAACGCGGGCACCATCTCGATCACCCCGGTGTTCGACACCAGCGACGAGGACTGGGAGTCGCTGTTCGCGCTCAACGTGATGTCCGGCGTGCGCCTGAGCCGCCACCACATCCCCCGGATGGCCGAACGGGGGTGGGGCCGCGTGATCTTCATCTCCAGCGAGTCGGCGCTGCACATACCCACCGAGTCGGTCCACTACGGCATGACCAAGGCCGCGCAGCTGGCGGTGGCGCGCGGCATGGCCGAGTCGGTGCCCGCCACCGGCGTGACCGTGAACTCGATCCTGCCCGGACCCACGCTCAGCGAGCTGATGACCGGGATGCTGCAGCAGCAGGTCGACGACGGATCGGCCGCAGACATCGAGCAGGCGGGCCGGGACTTCATCGCCGATCAGCGCCCGACGTCGATCCTCCAGCGGCCGGCCGAGGTCGAGGAGGTCGCCAACCTCGTCGCCTACGTGGCCTCATCGCTGTCGTCGGCCACCACCGGAGCCGCGCTCCGCGTGGACGGCGGCGTGGTGCGCGCCATCCCCTAGGCTGACCCGATGCCCAAGGTCAAGCTCCACCGCTGCTCGTACACCTTCCTGCACGTGAACGCGGACGCCTGCTGGCGCATGCAGAAGGCGCTGGACGAGCAGGGCGTGGACTACGAGGTCGTGAAGCACGGCTACGGAAAGAGCGAGAGTTCGCGCTCCGACGTGGTCGAACTGAGCGGCCAGAAGCTGGTCCCGGTGCTGGAGCTGGCCGACGGCACCGTGTACCGCGAGGAAACCGACGACATGGTCGCCAAGCTCAAGTCGGGCGACCTGCCGGGCCCGACCGGCTGAGGCCGTCTGGCCCTCCGATGTAGGACCATGCGCGGCATGGCCACCGTCGAAGGCACCTCCCCCGCTCCCGGCGCCGCGCACGGCGCCCTGCTGTTCAACCCGAGCACGTACGACGCGGCGGAGTTCGATCCCGAGACCCGGCGGGTGCTGCTGGCCACGATCGAATTCTTCGAGTCACGCGGCAAGAGCGCGCTCAAGGAGCACGACCACGAGCGCACCTGGTACGCCGACTTCCTGGAGTTCGTGGCGCGCGAGAAGGTGTTCGCCACCCTGCTGACCCCTGCTGCCGAGGCGGCCGGCGACCCCGACAAACGCTGGGACACGGCCCGGATCGCCGCGTTCAACGAGATCACGGCCTTCTACGGGCTCGTGTACTGGTACACGTGGCAGGTCACGATCCTGGGCCTGGGCCCGATCTGGCAGAGCCCCAACGCCGCCGCCCGCCGGCGCGCCGCCGGCCTGCTGGAGGTGGGGGCGATTTTCGCCTTCGGCCTGTCCGAGCGCGAGCACGGCGCCGACATCTACTCCACCGACATGGTGCTCACGCCCACCGACGGCGGCGGCTTCACCGCGTCGGGCGGCAAGTACTACATAGGCAACGGCAACCAGGCGGGCATGGTCTCGGTCTTCGGCCGCCGCGCCGACGTGGACGGCCCCGAGGGGTACGTCTTCTTCGCCGCCGACAGCGGCCATGAGCGCTATCGGCTGGTCCAGAACGTGGTGAACGCGCAGTCGTACGTCAGCCAGTTCGAGCTCAACGAGTACCCGGTCACCGAGGCCGACGTGCTGCACACCGGCAAGGCCGCCTTCTACGCGGCGCTGAACACGGTGAACGTGGGCAAGTTCAACCTGGGCTTCGCGTCGGTGGGTATCTGCGAGCACGCCCTCTATGAGGCGGTCACCCACGCGTCCAACCGGATCCTGTACGGCAATCCCGTGACCGCGTTCCCCCACGTGCGCCAGTACCTCACCGACGCCTACGCGCGCCTCGTTGCGATGCGCATGTTCGGCCGCCGCGCCACCGATTACTTCCGTGCGGCGGGCCCCGAGGACCGGCGGTACCTGCTCTACAACCCGATCGAGAAGATGAAGGTCACCACCGAGGGTGAGGCCGTGATCAACCTGCTCTGGGACGTGATCGCCGCCAAGGGCTTCGAGAAGGACACCTACTTCGAGATGGCCGCGCGCGACATCCGCGGCCTACCCAAGCTAGAGGGCACGGTGCACGTGAACATGGCCCTGGTGCTGAAGTTCATGGCCAACTACTTCTTCAACCCTGGCGAGTTCGAGCCGGTGGCGCCGCGGCGCGAAGCGGCCGACGACCCTTTTCTGTTCGCGCAGGGCCCCACCAGCGGGCTGGGCAAGATCCAGTTCCACGACTGGGCGCCGGTGTATGCGTCGTTCGCAGACCTCCCGAACGTGGCCCGCTTCACCGAGCAGGCCGACGCGCTGCGAGAGCTCCTCACCATCGCGCCGCCGACCGAGGACCAGCAGAAGGACCTTGGCTTCCTGCTGATCGTCGGGGAGCTGTTCACACTGGTGGTCTACGGGCAGCTGATCCTGGAGCAGGCCCAGCTGGACGGTACGGACCGCGACGTCGTGGACCAGGTGTTCGACGTGTTCGTGCGCGACTTCTCGGGCTCGGCGGTGACCCTGCACGGGCAGGCCTCGACATCGGAGACACAGCGCGAGTGGGCGCTGGGCTCGGTGCGCGCTCCGGCGCCCAGCACGGAACGCTTCGAGGCCGTATGGGGCCAGGTGGCGTCGCTCGCGGGCGCCTACGAGATGCGCCCGTAGGCGCCTGGCCGCGATGCGTGAAACCGCCGATCAACCGCGCACCGCTCAGGCCGCCGACGCCGCCGAGGTCGCCGGGCTCCTGGACCGCTTCCAGGCGGAGTTCGACGAGCCGACGCCCGGTGCCGAGGTGCTCGAGCCGCGCGTGCGCACGCACGTCGAGGGCGACCTCAGCGTGTTCCTGCTCGCGGGACCGGAGGACACAGGGGTCGCGCAACTGCGCTTTCGCGACTACCTGATCACGGGTCAGCCCATGTGTTACCTGGAGGAGCTGTACGTGGTGCCCGACCGGCGCGGCGAAGGCCACGGTCGCGCGCTGATGGAGGCGGCCATGGACGCCGCGCGCGGGCGCGGGGCAACCACGATGGAGCTGGGCACTGCGACCGACGACCACGCCGCCCGCGGCCTGTACCAGAGCCTCGGCTTCTCCAACCTCGAGAAGCCGGGTGACCTCGACACGCGAATGCTCTACTACGAGCGCGAGCTCTGAGCCGACTCGGCCAGCGAACCTATTTGCGCAGCAACCGCTCGGTGATGGGCAGCTTCACGGCGTTGGGCACGTGTTGCAGCGCCGCGAAGCCCGCCCGCAGCGCCCCGCCGGGCATCACGGTGCGGCGGTTGGCGTCCAGGCCCGCCACGGCCTCGCGCGCGCAGCGCGTGGCGCTGACCCAGAGCGGCTTGGGGACCGCCGCCTCGATCGGGTGACCCTCCGCGTTGTCCCACAGCTCGGTGTAGACCGGACCGGGACACAGCGCTGTGACCGCCACCCCTCGGCCGCGCAGCTCGTGGTGCAGGGACTCGGAGAACACCCTCGTGTGGTGCTTGGCCGCGGAGTATCCGGCGGAGTTGGGAAGCGACTGGAGCCCGGCGGTGGAAGCAACGTTGAGGATGGCGCCGTGTCGCCGCTCGACCATGCCCGGCAGGAAGGCCGAGGTGAGGGCGACCGGAGCCTCCACGAGGATGCGCACCTGGGCCACCTCGCTTTCGGGATCGCTGTCGGCGTAGGGGCCGCCGGTGGCAAAGCCGGCGTTGTTCACCAGGATGTCGACCTCGAGGCCCAGCTCGGCGACGCGCTCGACCAAGCCGGCTCTGGCCGCGGGGTCGGCAAGGTCGCAGGCGATGACGTGCGTGTCCCCCAACTCGTCCGCGAGCGCTTGAAGGCGGTCCTCTCGGCGGGCGACGATCACCAGGCCGTAGCCGCGCGAGCGCAGCTCGCGGGCCAGCGCCTCTCCAATGCCCGAGGACGCTCCGGTTACCAGGGCTACGCCGTCGGGACGAGGCTGTGGAAGTGCCATCGGCGCATCCTTTCATGAAGGGGCGGCGCGGCGGGCCGCTGTAACGTGGCCGCGATGAGCGCCGAGGCCAGCGTCCGCGTTCCCATCCGGTGGCGCGACCTGGACATGCTCGGGCACCTGAACCAGGCGGTCTACCACGAGCTGCTCGAAGAGGCGCGCGGCGCGCTGTTCGCCTCGCTGGGGGACGTGGCCGGCTTTCCGTTCGTGCTCGTGCGCGTGGAGCTGGACTACCGTACCGAGGTGAGGCGCGATCACGGCCACGTGGACGCCCTCGCGCGGGTGATCGAAGTGGGTCGGACGAGCATCACCGCGGCACACGAGATCCGGCTGCCCGACGGCACCGTGGCCGCCGAGGGCCGGTGCGTGATGGTGGCCTGGGACGGCGCCACCCGCTCGGCGCGCGAGCTGTCCGGCGCCGAGCGCACCGCCCTGGAGGGCTGATGGACCCGCGGGTCGCCGCCCAGGCGCAGGAGATCGCCGCGCGGGCGCCGCGCGAGCTGGAGGCGCTGGTGGCCGTCTCCTCCCCCTCCGGCGACATCCACGGCGCCGAGGAGGCGGCGGCTCTTTGCGCCGCACTCGCCCCCGGCGACGCCGAGGCCCAGCGCATTCCCTGCTCCTCGCCCGACCACGCGCCCGACCTGCTGCTGCGGCTTCCCGGCGGGGGCGAGCCGCGCGTGCTGCTGCTCGGACACCTGGACACGGTGGTCGCCCACGCCGCGCACCGTCCGCTCGCGCTCGCAGACGGTCGCTACACGGGGTCGGGGTCGATCGACATGAAGGGGGGCGTGGTACTGGCCCTCGGCGTGCTGCGCGCCCTGGCCGAGCGGCGGTCCGACTTCGCGGAGGTCGCGCTGCTGCTGGTCGGCGACGAGGAATGGCGCCAGGTGCCCTTCGCCCACGCCGAGCGCTTCGCCGGCTGGGACGCCTGCCTGTGCTTCGAGGCCGGCGAGCGCACCGACGCCGGCGAGGACGCCGTGATCGTGCGGCGCAAGGCCGCCGGCACACTGCGCGTGACCGCCGCTGGCCGCGCCGCCCACGCCGGGTCGGCGCCGGAGAAGGGCCGCAGCGCCCTGCTGGCCCTGGCCCGGGCGGCGGAGCACGTGGCCGGCGCCCACGACCCCGACGGTCCCAACCACCTGACCGCCGTGCCCACCATCCTGCGCTCGGGCGACGCGCTCAACGTGGTCCCGGCCGCAGGCGAGCTGGTAGCCGACGTGCGCGCCGACTCGCTGCCCCCGATCGAGGAGCTGATCGGGCGGATGCCGAAGGAGATCGACGAGGTGGCCCTGACCTCGGAGTCGGTCCGGCTGTGGCCGGGCATGCAGACCACCGAGGCGACCGCGCCGCTGCTGACCGACGCGGCGGCCCGGCTCGGTCGCCCGGTGGTGCCCCGGGGGCGCGGAGGGGCCAGCGACGCCAGCCACCTGGCCACCGCGGTGACGCTCACCGTCGACGGCCTCGGTCCCCGAGGCGGGAACGCCCACCACCCCGACGAGTACCTGCTGGCCGAGTCGCTCGCGCCCCGCGCCGAGGTGGCGCTGGCGGTGGCCCTCGCGGCGTTGGGCTCGAGCGGATCGGGCTAGCGGCGCTCGAGCACGACGAGCGGGATCGCGCGCTCCGCGCGCTGCTGGTAGTCCGTGTAGCCCTTGTAGACGTGCACGGCCATCGGCCACAGCCGCTCGCGCTCCTGCGCGGTCGCCTCGCGGGCCCTGGCCGACCGCCGCTCCGCGCCGACCTGCACGGTGGTGTCCGGGTTCGCGCGCAGGTTGTGCAGCCACGCCGGGTGGCTGGGGTGGCCGCCCTTCGACGCGACGATCACCACGTCATCGCCGTCGCGGACGTAGAACAGCGGCGTGGTGAGGCGCTTGCCGCTCTTGGCTCCCAGGTGATCGAGCAGAAGCGTCGGCCGCGCGCCGGGGAAGCGATGACCCACCGCGCCACGGGTTGCGCGATAGACCGCGGCATGGCCGCCCGTCACGCGCCGCAGGATGGGCCAGCTTCGATCGGCGAGGTCGAGAACGCCCATGGGCGCGAGCCTGACGTCTCGTGTCGGCGTGCCCGGCGCTAGTCCAGACCGTTGCGGAAGCCGTCACGCCACGAGGACCAGCGCGGCTTCCAGGGCAGCTCGCTACGAGCCTTCTCGTTCGAGGCCCCGCGGATCTGGCACATCATCGTGACCGCCACCGGCCCGGCCACGATCCGCCCTACCAGCTCGGGCACGTGCCTGGGCGCCGGCGCGCCGACAGCATCGGCCAGCACCGGCAGCCACTCGCGCACCGGCGCGGGATCGTCGTCCACGATGTTGTAGAGCCCGGGCGCACCCGCGTGCACGGCGGCCACCGTGGCCGACACGGCGTCGTGGACGTGGACGAACGACCACACGCCGCCGGCGTCGCCGACCAGCGGGAACTGCCGCTTTCGGACGGCCTGGACGTGGATCCCCTCGGGGCCGTTGGAGAGCGAGGTCCCGGGGCCGTAGAAGCCGCCGAAGCGCAGCACCACGCCCTCGATGTCCTGGGCGCCGGACACGGTGGACTCGAGGTGCTGCAGCGCGACCAGCATCTCGCGCAGGCCCTTGGGTGGATCGGGGTCCAGCGGATCGTCCTCTCTCTTCACCGGCCCGCCCTCACGCGCGTAGGGCCAGCCCGTGTAGCTCTGGGCGATGAGGCGCGACACCCCGGCCGCGCGGGCGGCCGAGAGCAGGTGGTCGGTGCCCTCGGTGCGCAGCCGGTTGGTCTGCTCGAAGTCATGGGCGAAGCGGCGCATGTTGGTGCCCATCGAGGACAACGCCGTGAGCATGTGGATGACCACGTCGGGGCGGGCGACGCTGACCGCTTCGCCCACGGAGTCGGGGTCCAGGGCGTCGGCCACCACGGCCTCGGCGCCGGCGGCCTCGAGCTCCCGGGCCTTGGCGGGTGTGCGGGTCATGCCGGTCACCTCGTGGCCGGCCGCGCGCAGGGCGGGAACGAGGGGGCGACCGACCACACCGGTGGCGCCGGCCACGAAGACCCTCATGCCGCCCTCGCGGAGTCGCGGTTCGGGGTCGATGTGTAGGGGGTTTGCATTTCGGTCCTCCGGTGGTCGGGTCTCACTCAGGAGACGAGACAGGCCGCGGGCCTGTGACACCGCTCGCGGGGATGTGGCCCAGCTTCTCGGGGTTGCGCATGATCCGCACCGTCTGGACGAGCCCGTCGGCGACGTCGACGGTCAGCACGTCGAAGACCCCGCCGGTCGGATCGAGCATTACCCGACCGGGCTGGCCGTTGACCCACACCGGTCGCTGGGCGAACCGCCCGTGGCGGCGGCGCTGGCGCGCGATCCCGGCCAGGAAGCGGGCGGTCCGATCGGCGCCGTAGATCGGCTTGCGCGCCGCTATCGCCTTGCCGCCGCCGTCGCTGTAGAGGACGGCGTCGGCCGCCAGCATCTCCTTGAGGGCGTCGGTGTCGCCGGTTTCGGCCGCCTCCACGAACCGCGCCGTGAGCTCCTCGCGCTGGCGGCGGTCGGAGTCGAAGCGGGGCCGGTCGGCCTCCACGTGGCGGCGGGCGCGAGCGGCGATCTGGCGGCAGTTGTCCTCGCTGCGGCCCACGGTGCGGGCGATCTCGGCGTAGTCGTGGCCGAACACCTCGCGCAGCAGGAACACCGCCCGCTCCACGGGAGTCAGCTTCTCCAGCAGCACCAGGAAAGCCTGGGAGAGGGAGTCGGCCACCTCGGCCTGCTCCTCGGGGCCCGGATCCGGATCGGTGAGCAACGGCTCGGGGAGCCAGGGACCCACGTAGGCCTCGCGGCGCACGCGGGCCGAGCGCAGGTGATCGATCGCCAGCCGTGTGGCGATCGCCGACAGGTAGGCGCGCGGTGACTCGATCCTCTCCCCCGCCTCGCTGGCCCTGTGGAAGCGCAGCAGCGCCTCCTGCACCAGGTCCTCGGCCTCGCTCACGCTGCCCACCATCCGGTAGGCGATCGAGAAGCCCAGCGGGCGCAACTCCTCGTAGGCGTCTTGACGACTTGGATCCACGTTCACCACCCATGACGAGATGGGCCGTTGAACTGTGACGCACGCGTCTAGCATCGGTGGGGTGACCCGCGAGATCCGATCCTGGCTGATGGACATGGACGGCGTTCTCGTGCACGAGAACGAGGCACTCCCGGGGGCGGCCGACTTCCTCGACCGCCTGGCCGCGCGCCAGACGCCCTTCCTCGTGCTCACCAACAACTCGATCTACACGCCGCGCGACCTTGCCGCGCGCCTGGGCTCCAGCGGCCTGGAGGTGCCCGAGAGCTCCATCTGGACCTCCGCGCTTGCCACGGCCCGGTTCCTCAGCGACCAGCGCCCCAACGGCTCGGCCTACGTGGTGGGCGAGGCGGGGCTGACCACGGCGCTGCATACCGCGGGCTACACCCTGACCGATACCGCGCCCGACTACGTGGTGCTGGGTGAGACGCGCACCTACTCGTTCGAGCGGATCACGCGCGCCATCAGGCTGATCCACGATGGCGCGCGTTTCATCGCCACCAATCCGGACGCCACGGGCCCGTCGGCCGACGGGCCGCTGCCGGCCACGGGGTCGGTGGCGGCGCTGGTGAGCCGGGCCACCGGCGTGGACCCCTACTTCGTGGGAAAGCCCAACCCGCTGATGATGCGCTCGGCGCTCAACGCGCTGGACGCCCACTCGGAGGAGACCGCGATGATCGGCGACCGGATGGACACCGACATCGTGGCCGGTATCGAGGCGGGTTTGGAGACGGTTCTGGTGCTGACGGGCGTGACCCGCCGCGGGGAGGACGAGCGCTTCCCCTACCGCGCGTCGCGGGTGGTCGACTCGGTGGCCGACCTCGTGGCCGAGCTGACCTAGCCGGCCGCTCAGGGACCGGGCGGCGGGCCGCCCGGTCCGCCGGGGTCACCGGGATCGCCGGGCGGCGGTCCTCCCGGCATCCCGTGGCCGCCACGCGGGCCGTGGTGACCGAACGGAGGCCCGAGTGGGCGGGCGGGCAGCGCGGCCTTGACCTTCGCCTCCGGGATGCCGAGCTTGTCGGCCAGCTTCTTGGCGAACTCGTCGCGGCGTGCCTCGCCCTGCTTGGCCAGAGCCGCCTGGACCTTGTCCGCGCTCAGGCCGAGGGCCTTGGCAAGGTCGGCCGCCAGCGGGCCGCCGGGACCGGCGTGGCCTGGGCCACCACTCTTGCCCGGGCGGCCGCCGGGGCCGAAGTCCGGGCGCGCGTCGCGCAGCGCAGCACGCAGCTTGGCCTCGCTCACCCCGAGCTCCTTGGCCGCAGCGGCCAAACGCGCCGGACGATCGGTGGGGGGACCGGGCGGAGGCCCGTGGCCTGGGCCGAGCTTCTCGAGGGCGCTGCTCACCTTGTCCTCGGACACCCCGAGGCTCTTGGCCACGGCGGCCAGGAAGCCGTCGCGGCGGTCGCCGCGCTGGGCGCGGTGGTCCTGGCGCAGCGTCTTCAGCGCGGAGCGCACCTTCTCGACGGGGACGCCAAGCGCGTCGGCCAGGTTCTTCGCGGGACCGCCGGGACCGGCGCCCTCGGGTCGCTCGGCGCGGATCTCGTCCAGTGCCTTGCGCAGGGCGGCCTTGTCGACCCCCAGGCGCGAGGCCAGGCGGCCCAGCCCGAACTCCCGGCGCATGGGTCCGGGGGCGGCCATCGTGTGATCGCGGGTGGTGCCCTGACCGGCGCTGTCGGCGGAGGCGGCCCCGTCGCCGGCCTGGGTACCGAGGCCGTAGGCGGCCGAGGCCAGCACGGCGGCGCTCCCCACCGCGGCAGTGATCTTCTTGGTCCGTGGAGTCATGGAGCAGACCTTGGCCGAGGGTCGTGTGAGAAACGTAAGAAGCCGGGGTAGCGCAGCAGGATGGACATGAACCTCCACCTTCGCAGCGACGCCCTGAGCAGCGCCGGCCGGGCGGCCCACGAGCTCGGCGTGGCCGCGCTGATCGGCGGCAACCTGTTCGCCCGCGTGGCCATGCATCCGGCGCTGGAAGAGGTGAGCGACGAGGCCGAGCGGGGATTGGTGCTCAATCGCGCCTGGCGCCGCTACGGCACCGTCAACAGCCTGGCCCTGGGGGCGGTGGTGGCCGGCTGGGTGGGCGCGCGGGCCACCGAGACGGGCGCGGGGCAGCTGTCCTCCCGCGAGCGGCCGCTGGCCCGGGCCAAGGACGCCGCCGTGGCCGCGACCGCCGTGACCGGTGTGGCCAGCGCGGTCGCCGGCGTGGCCTTCGCCCGCAGCGCCCCGCAGGGCGGCGTGCCCATGCTCGACGGCGACGACACCGCCGCCGACGCGTCGCCGCGCTCGGCCCACCTGAAGCGGGCGGCCTCGCTGCTGGGCGCCCTCCACCTCGCCTCGGCCGTCTCCCTCGGCGCGATGAACGCGTCTCTGGCCCAGGTGAACTTCCGCCGCCCGGCCGCCCGGCGGCTGCTTCGGCAGCGCTACTGAGCCCCTGGACCGCCTGTACAGGCGTCACCACGCAATCTTGGACACGAGTACGTAGGGGCGACCCCGGGGGGCGGGAAGAATTGTCCCAAGATGCGGTTTGGCAGATCCAAGAGCGGGCCGGCGGTGGCGGCCATCGCGGCGCCGTTCGGACGCAACCTCGAGGCCTGCCTGCAGAAGGTGGAGCGCTCGGTGGCCGCAGCGCGCACCCGCGGCGCCCGGCTAGTGGTGTTTCCCGAGTCGGCGCTGGGTGGCTACGTGTACGAGCCCCACATCCCCGGGACGCCGCCCCCGGTGGGCGCCCCGCCCACGCTGACCTCGCAGAGCGAGGTGATGGAGCGCCTGCGGCGCGCGGCCGCCGAGACGGTGGTGTGCGTGGGCTACACCGAGGCCGGCCCCGACGGCCCCTACTCCAGCGCCGTCTGCCTCAACGGCGACGGCGTTCTGGGCCACCACCGCAAGGTGCACCTCCCGCCGGCCGAGGTGGGCGTGCTTCAAGCGGGTGAGGGCTTCGGCGCCTTCGACACCCCGCTTGGGCGGATGGGGATGCTGATCTGTTACGACAAGGTGTTTCCCGAGGCCGCCCGCGAGCTGGCGCTCGACGGTGCGGGCATCGTGGCCTCGCTGGCCGCCTGGCCGGTGTCGCGGCTGTCTCCCGCCGGCCGGATCCGGCGCGACCGCGAGGTGCGCCACTTCGACCTGCTGGACGAGGCCCGCGCGATCGAGAACCAGGTGGTGTGGGTGTCGGCCAACCAGACCGGGCGCTTCGGGCGGCTGCGCTTCCCCGGCCGGGCCAAGGTCGTCGACCCCGACGGCCGCGTGCTGGCGGCCACGGGCGCCCGCGAGGGCATGGCCGTGGCCCGGGTCGACGCGCCCGACATGGTCGGCGCCTCGCGCACCGGGATCTCCCATCTGGGTGACCGCCGACCCGGCGCGTACGCGCTGGGCCAGGAGGCGTTCTCGTACGGGCTGGGCGCCGAGCGCCCGACGGTCACAGCCTAGACTCGCTGAGCATGTGCGGGATCGTCGGAGAGCGCGGTGGACCCAGCCCTGACGAGGGCCGGCGGATGCTCGAGCGAATCACCCACCGCGGCCCCGACGACCGCGGCGAGGTGCAGGTGGGCGACGCCTGGCTCGGGCACACGCGGCTCTCGATCGTGGATGTGGAGAGCGGCCACCAGCCGCTGAGGACCGACGACGAGCGGTTGTTCCTGGTCGGCAACGGCGAGGTCTACAACCACGAGCACGTGCGCGAGGGCCTGTTGCACGACACGGGCTACTCCACCAACTCCGACAACGAGGTGGCGCTGCACCTGGTGCGCGAGAAGGGCCCCGGCGCCCTGGACGAGCTCGAGGGCATGTTCGCCTTCCTGATCGCCGGCGAGGACGGCTTCTTCATGGCCGCTCGCGACCCCGTCGGGATCAAGCCCCTGTACTGGGCCGAGTGCGACGGCGTCTATCGCTTCGCCTCCGAGATGCACTCCTTCGAGCCCGACTGGCGCCCCTACGTCGAGGTGTTCCCGCCTGGCAACTACTGGACTCCCGACGGAGGCCTGGTCCGCTTCGCCGACGCCGTGCCGCGCGACGAGGCGGCCGAGCAGCCCGAGGCCGAGCCCAGCGAGCGCGACCTGACCGAGACGCGCGAGGAGCTGATCGGCTCGGTGCACCGCCAGATGATGGGTGACGTGCCCGTGGGCGTGTTCCTCTCCGGTGGCCTGGACTCCACGCTGATCGCGGCGATCGCCGCTCGCTACCTCGAGGAGCGCGGCCAGACGCTGAAGACCTTTGCCGTGGGGACCGAGGGATCGTCGGACCTGCTGGCGGCGCGCCAGGCGGCCGAGTACCTGAACACCGAGCACCACGAGCACGTGTACACCGCCGAGGAGGCCGAGGCCGTGGTGGCCGACGTGGTCCGGTCGATCGAGCACTTCGACCCGTCGTTGGTGCGCAGCGCGGTGCCCAACTTCCTGCTCGCGAAGATGACGGCCGAGCACGTGAAGGTGGTGCTCACCGGCGAAGGCGCCGATGAGCTGTTCGCCGGCTACGAGTACCTCAGCGGCCTGGAGGGCCCGGAGGAGCTGCACGAGGAGATCGTGCGGACCGTCGAGGGCCTGCACAACCTCAACCTCCAGCGCGCCGACCGCGTGACCATGGCCCACGGCTTGGAGGCGCGCGTGCCGTTCCTGGACCGCGAGGTGATCGCCCTGGCCCTGCGCCTGCCCGCCCAGTGGAAGCTCGCGCCCCCCGGCACCCAGGAGAAGATGCTGCTGCGCCGTTCCTTCGAGGGCTGGCTGCCCGACGAGCTGCTCTACCGCGACAAGGAGCAGTTCGGCGACGGCAGCGGAGCAGCCGACGTGCTCACCCACAAGCTCGAGGAGACCGTGAGCGACGAGGACTTCGAGGCCGAGCGCGACCTGGTCAGCCCGGGCTTCCGGACCAAGGAGGAGCTGGCCTACTTCCGCATCTGGTCCGAGCACCTCGAGGGCGTG
>JBBREO010000071.1:0-13334 GCA_038202855.1 Solirubrobacterales bacterium | reverse complement strand
AACTACTTCCGCCGCTACGACAAGCTGGCGGGCATGACCGGCACGGCCCTCACCGAGGCCACCGAGTTCATGAAGATCTACAAGCTGCAGGTGGTCGAGATCCCCACCAACCGGGTGATGGCCCGCGACGACAAGAACGACCAGATCTACAAGACCAAGGACGGCAAGTGGGGCGCCGTGGTCCGCGAGATCGAGGAGCGCACCGCAAGAGGCCAGCCCGTGCTCGTGGGCACCATCTCCGTCGAAGTGTCCGAGCTGCTGGCGGGGATGCTGGCCGAGAAGGACATCAGGCACGTGGTGCTCAACGCCAAGCCCGAGCACGCCGAGCGCGAGGGCGAGATCATCGCCGAAGCAGGCCGCCCCGGCTCGGTCACCATCGCCACCAACATGGCCGGCCGTGGCGTGGACATCAAGCTCGGCGGCAACGCCGAGCACCTCACCGAGGTGGAGTTGGCCAAGCAGAAGCTCGAGCCGGGCACGCCGGAGTACGACCAGGCCTGGGACGAGGCCTACCCGCGCTTCGAGGAGCAGGTCGAGCGTGACCGCGAGATCGTGATGGACGCCGGCGGCCTGTACATCCTGGGCACCGAGCGCCACGAGTCGCGCCGGATCGACAACCAGCTACGGGGTCGCTCCGGCCGCCAGGGCGACCCGGGCGAGTCGCGCTTCTTCCTCTCTGCCCAGGACGACCTGGTGCGGCTGTTCGCCGGCGACCGGATCTACCGGATCCTCGACAAGCTCGGTCCCACCACCGAGGGTGGCGAGGAGGAGCCGATCGAGGCCAAGATGCTGTCCAAGCAGATCGAGGGCGCCCAGAGCAAGGTCGAGGAGCAGAACTTCCTGCAGCGCAAGAACACGCTCGAGTACGACGACGTGATGAACCAGCAGCGCGAGGTCATCTACGAGTACCGCGACAAGATCCTCGATGGCGAGGACATGTCCGCCACCGCGCGCGAGCAGCTGGCCGAGGTGGTTGCGCGGATGGGCGAGCAGTACATGGAGGGCGACTTCCCCGAGAGCTGGGACCTGCCCGAGCTCTACACCCAGCTCGAGCAGATGTACCCGGTGGGACTCGATCTGGAGGAGATGGACCCCAACAGCGCGGACCGCGCTGGGCTGATCGCCGAGCTGCGCGAGGACATCGTCGAGGCCTACAGCGACCGCGAGCAGGAGCTGGGCGACGAGCTGATGCGCGCGCTCGAGCGCTTCATGCTGCTGCAGATCATCGACGAGCGCTGGCGCGAGCACCTGCACGACATGGACTACCTGCGCGAGGGCATCCACTTGCGCGGCTTTGCCCAGATCGAGCCGATCGTGGCCTACAAGAACGAGGCCTTCGACATGTTCACCCAGCTCATGAACGCCATCTGGGAGGAGTTCGCGCGCTACATCTTCGTTGTCGAGCTCGAGGTCGAGGAGGAGCAGCCCACCCAGGCCGCGCGCCAGAACTGGGGCGGGGCCTCCAACACCAGCTCGACCGCCGCGTTCTCATACGCCGGCGGCACGGCCGAGGAACAGCCCAGCGCGCTCGCCGCCGCCCGCCAGTCGGGCAACGGCCAGGCCGTCACCGACGAGTACGTGGGCGAGTTCGACGAGGTCGAGATGCCTGCCCAGGTGGTCGAGACGCGCACCGTCGACCCCAAGGAGCAGATCGGCCGCAACGACCCGTGCTGGTGCGGCTCGGGAAAGAAATTCAAGAAGTGCCACGGTGCCTAGCGCCGCCGGCCTCCGCGACCAGCTGAAGCTGCTCGCGGACTATCTTTGACCCGCCCACACTTACGGCCCGCGCCGCCGAGCTTGAGCGCGAGATGGGTGAGCCGGGGTTCTGGGATGACCAGGACCGGGCCGCCAAGGTGTCGGCCGAGCACTCCCGTGTGCAGCGGCGCCTGGACGGATTCCGCACCCTGCAGTCGGACCTGGACGACCTCGGCGAGCTCGAGGAGATGGCCGCCGACGACGAGTCGATGGCCGCGGAGCTCGAGGAGCAGCGGGGGTCGATAGAGGGGCGCCTGGAGGCTTTGGAGGAGGCGCGGCTGTTCTCGGGCCCCTACGACCCGGGCGACGCCGTGGTCACCGTCAACGCCGGCGCGGGGGGGACCGATTCCCAGGACTGGGCCGAGATGCTGCTGCGCGCCGAGATGCGCTGGGCCGAGTCGCGCGACATGAAAGTCGAGCTGCTGGAGGCCTCGCCCGGGGAGGAGGCCGGGATCAAGTCGGCCACCTTCGTGGCCCGGGGAGAGAACGCCTACGGGCTGTTCAGCGCCGAGAAGGGCGTCCACCGGCTGGTGCGCATCTCCCCGTTCGACTCCGCCGCGCGCCGCCACACCGCGTTCGCCGGCGTGGAGGTGGCCCCGTACGTGGAGGCCAGCCCGGACATCGAGATCGAGCCCGACGACCTTCAGATCGACACCTACCGGGCCTCGGGCGCGGGTGGCCAGCACGTGAACAAGACCGACTCCGCGGTGCGCATCACCCACAAGCCAACGGGTGTGGTGGTGCAGTGCCAGAACGAGCGCTCGCAGTCGGCCAACAAGGCCACCGCGATGGCCATGCTCACCTCGAAGCTGATCGAGCGGGAGGAGCAGCGCCGGCGCGAGGAGATCGCCAAGGAGCGGGGCGAGGCCCAGGACGTGGGCTGGGGCTCGCAGATCCGCTCGTACGTCCTGCACCCCTACACGATGGTCAAGGACCACCGCACCGACGTGGAGGTGGGCAACGCCCAGGGAGTGCTGGAGGGGAACCTGGACCCGTTCGTGCGCGCCGAGCTCCTGCGCCGCGCCGGCTCGCCGGCCTGAGCGTCAGGTTCCACCCGGCGGCGCACACCGCCTACAGTTGACGGGGATGCCCGACGAGCCGTCCCCGCGCCAGCCCCAGCAGCGCCAGCCCGTCCCGCGCCCCGAGGCGCCCGAGGCCCGCGGCCCCAACTGGAAGATCGATCCGGCCCCCGACGGCCGCGGCAAGCCTCCCCAGAAGCCGCCGATGCTGCCCTTCTCGGGTCGCCGCTTCCTGATCATCCTCGCGGTGGGCTTCCTGCTCAACATCGCCCTGGTGCAGATCTTCGCCCCGCCCGAGAAGCGCGAGCGGATCCCCTACACGCCCACCTTCATCACGCAGATCAAGAAGGGCAACGTGAAGGAGATCTCGTCCAAGGGCGAGACGGTGACCGGCGACTTCAAGAACAAGCTCAAGGGGGCGCAGCACTTCGAGACCGAGGTCCCCACCTTCGCCAACACCAACCAGCTGGCCAAGCTGCTCGAGCAGCAGAACGTGAAGGTGAACGCCAAGCCGCCCCAGGGCCGCTCGTTCCTGCAGACGCTGATCTTCTCCTTCGGGCCCACCCTGCTGATCATCGGGCTGCTGGTCTTCTTCCTGCGCCGGGCGGCCCAGCAGGCCGGCGGAGGGGGCATGCTCGGCCAGTTCGGCCGCTCCAAGGCGCGACGCGCCGAAGGTGGCGAGGACACGCGCGTGAACTTCAACGACGTGGCCGGGATCGACGAGGCCAAGGATGAGCTGTCAGAGATCGTGGACTTCCTCAAGCGGCCGGAGAAGTACCAGAAGCTGGGCGCCCGGATACCGCGCGGCGTCCTGCTCGCCGGCCAGCCCGGCACGGGCAAGACGCTGCTGGCCAAGGCCGTGGCCGGCGAGGCCGCGGTGCCTTTCTTCTCCATCTCCGCGTCGGAGTTCATCGAGGCGATCGTGGGCATCGGCGCCTCGCGCGTGCGCGACCTGTTCCAGCAGGCCAAGGATGCCGCCCCGGCGATCATCTTCATCGACGAGCTGGACGCGATCGGGCGCTCGCGGTCCGGCGGCGGGGGCTTCTCCTCCGGCGGTCACGACGAGCGCGAGCAGACGCTCAACCAGATCCTCACCGAGATGGACGGCTTCGAGACCGGCGACGGCGTGGTGGTGCTGGCCGCGACCAACCGGGCCGAGATCCTGGACAAGGCGCTGCTGCGGGCCGGGCGCTTCGACCGCCGCGTGGCCGTGCAGGCGCCCGACAAGGTCGGCCGGGCCAAGATCCTGGCCGTGCACACGCGCTCGGTCCCGCTCGACCCGGGCGTCGACCTCGAGGCGCTGGCCTCGTCCACCCCGGGCATGGTGGGCGCCGACCTGGCCAACGTGGTCAACGAGGCGGCGCTCATCGCCGCCAAGCGCGAGCACTCATCGGTGCGCCAGAACGACCTGACTGACGCGCTGGAGAAGATCGTGCTGGGCACCGAGCGCAGCGTGGTGCAGTCCGAGGAGGATCGCCGCCGGATCGCCTACCACGAGGGCGGCCACGCGATCGTCGGCATGCTCACCCCGGGCGCCGACCCCGTGCGCAAGGTGTCGATCATTCCGCGCGGCCAGGCGCTGGGCGTGACGATGTCGGCCCCCGACGCCGACGTGTTCAACTACGAGGAGAGCTACCTGCGCGGCAAGATCAAGGTCGCCCTCGGCGGTCGCGTGGCCGAGGAGCTCACCTTCGGCACGATCACGACGGGAGCCGAGTCCGATATCCAGCAGGCCACCCAGATAGCTCGTGGGATGGTCGGACGCTGGGGCATGAGCGAACAGGTCGGGTTCGTGGCCGTGGAGTCCCAGAACGGCAACGGACCGCTGCTGCCCGGGGTGAGCGAGACCTCAGAGGCGACGCAGCGGACGGTCGACGCCGAGGTGCGCCGGATCATCGAAGAGGCCCACGAGGAGGTGCGCAACCTGCTCGAACGCGAGCGCGAGCGGCTGGACTCCCTGGCCCAGGCGCTGCTGCGCGACGAGACCCTGGACGAGCCCGACGCCTACCGCGCCGCCGGAATCGACCGGGTGCCCGCCCCGGCTTGATCGACGAGCTGATCGCCCGGGCGCTGGCCGAGGACATCGGCGACGGCGACATGACCTGTGCGGCGGTGGTGCCGCCCGAGGCGCGCGCCCACGCGACGGTGTCGGCCAAGCAGGCCGGGGTGCTGGCCGGGGTGGAGGTGGCCGCGCGCGTGTTCGCGACCGTGGATCCTGGCATCGACGTTTGCGTCGTCCGCGGCGACGCCAGTCCGGTGGAGATGGGCGACGCCGTGCTGGAGCTCGACGGGCCGGCCGCCTCGATCCTCTCGGCGGAGCGGGTGGCGCTCAACTTCCTTGGCCGCCTGTCGGGGGTGGCCACGGCCACCCGCGCCCTGGTCGACGCCGTGGAGGGCACGAGCGCGCGGATCCTCGACACCCGCAAGACCACGCCGGGCCTGCGCGCCCTCGAGAAGGCCGCGGTGGTTGCCGGCGGCGGAGTCTCTCATCGCGCCGGGCTCTACGACGCCATCCTGATCAAGGAGAACCACGTCCGCGTGACCGGTGGGGTGGCCGAGGCCGCGCGCCGGGGGCTGACGGGCGCGCCCGAGGGAGTGTGGGTCGAGATCGAGGTGGAGAGCCTGGAGGAGCTGGACGAGGCGCTCGAGGCCGGGGTCCAGCGCATCCTGTTGGACAACATGAGCCCGGAGCAGCTGACCGAGGCCGTGGCCCGGGCCGGCGGGCGGGCCACGCTCGAGGCCTCCGGCGGCATCGGGCGGGAATCGATCCGGGCGGTGGCCGAGAGCGGGGTGGACTACATCTCGGTCGGTGCGCTCACGCACTCGGCGCCGGCGCTGGACGTGTCGCTGCTCGTCGACCCGGCCTAGGCGAGCCTTAGCGCTATATTTTCTGAAGCGTCCGCTTCGACCCCCCCGGTCGACGGGCCTCATTTCGACACCACATATCGATCGTGCGCAGCCGGCCGAGCCGGCTGCTTCGCAGAGAGAGGTTCGAAACATGTCGGTCCAGACCACGCCCCCGGCGGGGCCAATGCCAGCACTCATGGAGCTGGAGAACATCCCTGCGCTCAAATCCGAGGTGCGCGCGCTGGTCGCCGAGCGCGGCGCGGTGATCCTGGCCCACAACTACCAGGTGCCCGAGGTCCAGGACGTGGCCGACTTCGTGGGCGACTCGCTCGCGCTCTCGCGCCAGGCCGCCGAGGCCGAGGGCGAGGTGATCGCCTTCTGCGGCGTCCACTTCATGGCCGAGACCGCGGCGATCCTGTCGCCGCACAAGACCGTGCTGCTACCCGACCTCGAAGCAGGTTGCTCGCTGGCCGATTCGATCACCGCGGACGAGCTGCGGGCCTGGAAGGCCCAGCACCCGGGCGCGATCGTGGTCATGTATGTGAACACCACCGCCGAGGTCAAGGCCGAGACCGACTACTGCTGCACCTCCTCCAACGCGGTCCAGGTGGTCGAGCACATCCGGGCCGAGCACGGCGACGACGTGGAGATCCTGTTCGGTCCCGACATGTTCCTGGGCGCCTACGTGGAGAAGGTGACCGGAAAGCGCATGAACGTCTGGACCGGCGAGTGCCACGTGCACGCCGGAATCCGGCCCTCCGACATCGCCGCAGTGCGCGCGGAGAACCCGGGCGCGGACTTCCTCATCCACCCCGAGTGTGGCTGTTCGACCTCGGTCATGGAGTACGTCGCGGCCGGCGACGTGGACGCCGAGAACACCCACATGCTGTCCACCGGCGGCATGCTCGCCCACGCGCGCGCGTCCGACGCCGACACGTTCATCGTCGCCACCGAGACCGGCATGCTCCACCCGCTGGAGCAGGAGAATCCGGACAAGTCGTTCATACCCGCCAACCGCGCCGCCGTCTGTCAGTTCATGAAGATGATCACGCTGCCCAAGCTGCGCGACGCGCTGCGCGACCTGGCTCCCCAGGTCAGCGTCGACCCCGAGGTGGCCCGCCGCGCCCGGGTGCCGATCGAGCGGATGGTGGCGCTGGGCTAGTCCTCCCGCGTCAGTCGCCGGCGACGCGCAGCACCAGCTTGCCCGTCGCGGTGCGCCCGTCCAGGTCCCGCAGCGCCTGCGCGCCGTCCTCCAGCGGGTAGGTGGCGCCCACGATCGGCGCCACGTAGCCGGCGTCGGCCATCCGCTCGAGGTCGGCTGCGATCTCGGCGACCAGGTCCGGCTTGTCGGCGATGAAGGCGCCCCAGCCCACGCCGACCACGGCCACGTTCTTGAGCAGCAGGCGGTTGACCGCCACCTTGGGGATCTGGCCCTCGGTGAAGCCGATCACCAGCAGTCGGCCCTCGGGGGCGAGCGAGCGCACGCTGTCGGTGAAGCGCTCGCCGCCCACCGGGTCGTAGACCACGTCCACGCCGCGGCCCTCGGTGAGCTCGCGCACAGCGGCCAGCCACTCGCCGTCCGAACGGACGACCTCGTCGGCCCCCGCCCGGCGCGCCACCTCCTCCTTGGCGTCGGAGGACACGACGGCGATCGTGCGCGCGCCGGTCGCCCGCGCGATCTGGATGGAGGCGGTGCCCACGCCGCCCGCGGCGCCGTGGACCAGCACAGTCTCGCCCTCACGCAGAGCGCCGCGGTGCAGCAGCGCGAAGTGGGAGGTGTGGTAGTTCATCACGAAGCCGGCGCCCTGCTCCACCGAGAAGGACTCGGGCAGGGAGAACGTGGCCCACGGCGCGGCCACCGCCTGCTCGGCCCAGCCACCGACCGCGAAGGTGAGCGCCATCACGCCCTGGCCGGGCTCGAAGCCGGAGTCGGCAGGGGCCTCGCGCACAGTGCCCGCCACCTCGGTGCCGGGGATGAACGGCGGGTCGGGCTTGACCTGGTAGAGGCCGCGGCTGAGCAGCAGGTCGGGGAAGGCGACGCCGGCCGCCTCCACGTCGATCAGCACTCCGGCCGAGGCGTCGGGGGCGGGGGCATCGACGAGGGCCAGGCCGTCGGGGCCGCTGAGCTCTGTGACCTGTAGGGCGCGCATGGGTGGCGCAACGCTACCTTGCGCGGGTGGAGCTGGACCGTCTCTACCCTCGGGCCGGCCAAGTAGAGGCCGCGGACGCCGTCACCGGCCTGGACCTGGGCTCGCGCGCGCCGCGCGACCGCCCGTACGTGGTGATCAACATGGTCTCCACCCTGGACGGCAAGGCGGCGGTGGGGGGGACCACCCGCGGACTCGGGGGCGAGGCCGACCGCGAGCTGTTCCACAACCTGCGCACCCAGGCCGACGCGCTGCTGGTGGGCGCGGGCACCGTGCGCAAGGAGCGCTACGGCAGGGCGGTGAAGACCGACGCCCTGCGCGCCAGGCGCGAGGCCGAGGGGCTCGAGCCCGAGCCCGTCACGGTGATCGTCTCCTACCGGATGCAGCTCCCGACCGACCTGCCGCTGCTCCAGGAGCCCGGGGCGCGCGTGATCGTGGCCACGGCGGCCGAAGGCGAGCTGGAGGGCGTGGCCGCCGACGTGTCCTACGTGCGCACCGGCGACGACCTGCCGCTGCTGCTGGCCCGGCTGCGCGAGGACCACGGAATCCGCTCGATCCTGTGCGAGGGCGGGCCGACGCTGAACAGCCACCTGCTGGCCGGCGGACTGGCCGACGAGCTGTTCCTGAGCATCGACCCGGTGATCGTGGGCGGCGCCGACGCCCTCACGCTCGTGGCCGGCCGCGAGCTGGCCGTGCCGGTGCGGACGGAGCTGATCTCGCTCCTTCGCAGCGACGAGGGGCTGTTCGGCCGCTGGCGCCTGCGCGGCTGACCTCGTGGACCGTGCCGAGGCAGCCGAGCGGCTGGCTGCTGCCGCTGGACCCGGGGGAATTTGACCTGATCTGGGGCGACGTGGAATACTGAACCGAATGGTTCAGTATTCGCAGATCGACCGGACCCTCGGCGCGCTCGCGGACCCCACCCGTAGGGGCATCCTCGAGCGCCTTGGTCGCGGCAACGCGACCATCACCGAGCTGGCGCAGCCGTTCGGGATCTCTCTCACCGGGATCAAGAAGCACGTCCGGGTGCTCGAGGAGGCCCAGCTCGTGACCACCGAGAAGGTGGGGCGGGCGCGGCGCTGCAGCGCGGGCCCACGGCGCCTCGAGGACGTCCAGGACTGGACGGCGGACTATCGGCGAATGCTGGACGAGCGCCTCGACCGGTTCGGGGAGCTGATCGAACGAACCAAGGGAGACCCACGATGACGACCACTGATCACGGCCGGTGGCGGTTCCTGATTCGCAACTCGGATGGCAGCGAAACCGGCTTCCTCGGCGCCTACCGCGAGGTCAGCCCGCCGGAGCGGATCGTGCAGACGTTCGAGTGGGAGGGGATGTCGGGCCACGTGTCGGTGGAGACGGCCACCTTCGAGGACCTGGGCGAGCAGACCAAGGTGATCACGACGTCGGTCTTCCACACCACCGAGGAGCGCGATGGGATGCTGGGCTCCGGCATGGAGGGCGGCCTGACGACACGGACGAGCGCCTGGACGAGGTGCTCGCCGCCGGCCGCTAGGGGAAGGACCCCCGGCCTGCAAGAAAAGCTGCAAGGTGCAGGAAGGTTTGCACCACCTCTCGACGCTTACGCGGTCCGATATCACCTCCCGTCCATGGCCGGTATCGGACTGCGAAAGCGCCCCCACATAGCCCGACCCACATCGGCCCGGCCGATGAGGGTCAAGGGCGCGACCGTCCCCGTCCCCGTCGTCGAGTTCGAGGACGTGACCAAGGTCTACGACGGCGGGTCGATCGGGCTGGAGCGCGCGACGATGAGCATCGGGCGCGGAGAGTTCGTCTTCCTGGTCGGGCCGACCGGCTGTGGCAAGTCCACCGCCATCCGGCTGCTGCAGAAGGAGCTGGAGGCCTCGGCCGGCGAGATCCGGATCGCCGGCCACGAGCTGTCCAGCATGCCGCGCTCCAAGGTGCCTCAGCTGCGGCGCAACATCGGCGTGGTCTTTCAGGACTACAAGCTGTTGGCCAACCGGACCATCTACGACAACGTGGCCTACTCGCTGCAGGTCATCGGAGAGCCGCGCCAGGAGATCCGGCGCAAGGTGCCCGACATCCTGCGGCTCGTCGGCCTGTCGACCAAGCTGCACAACTACCCCGACGAGCTGTCGGGCGGCGAGCAGCAGCGCGTGTCGATCGCACGGGCGTTCGTCAATCACCCGCCGCTGCTGTTGGCCGACGAGCCCACGGGCAACCTCGATCCGGAGACCTCGATCGGGATCATGCAGCTGATCTACCGGATCAACCGCACTGGCACGACCGTCGTCGTGGCCACCCACGACAGCGCGATGGTGGACAAGATGCGCCGCCGCGTGATCGAGCTGCGCGAGGGGCGGATCATCCGCGACGAGCTTTCGGGCCTCTACCGCCCGGACGAGTCGACCACCGAGTTCGCCATCCGGCTGCGCGGCGAACTGGGCGTGGGCCACGAGGGCCATCCCAACTAGGCGATGAAATTCGGCTTCTTCCTCCGCGAGGCCCTGCGCGGCCTCGGTCGCAACTCGGCGCCCGCGCTGGCCGCCCTGCTCACCGTGCTGCTCACCGCGCTGGTGCTGGGCGTGTTCATCCCGATCGTCCAGGCAACCACCGGCACGGCCAACAAGGTGCGCAACCGCGTGGTCGTGGACGTCTACCTCAACGACGGCGTGACCCCCGCCGAGCGCCAGGAGGTCAGGGCCGCGCTAGAGCGGACGACCAACGTCAAGTCGGTCGACTACATCTCGAAGGCCGACGGGCTCGCCCAGGCCAAGAGGAAGAACCCCAAGGCCTTCGCCGCCGGCGCCAGGCTGCTGGGCGGCAACCCGCTGCCCGACACCTTCCGGATCGTCCCCGACGACCCCGGCCGGGTGAACGCGATCGTCGACCGCGTCGCCCCGCGCGACGCCTCCGGCCAGCGCGTGCCCTCCCTCGCCGGAGTCGACGAGATCCGCAACAAGGAGTCCGACACGGACAAGATCCTCTCGGCCACCGGGCTGGTGAAGATCCTCACCGCCGGGCTGGCCGTCCTTCTGATCTTCGCCTCGGTGGCGCTGGTGGCCAACACCATCCGGCTGTCGATCTTCGCCCGCCGTCGCGAGGTGGAGGTGATGAAGCTCGTGGGTGCCACGAACTGGTTCATCCGCTGGCCCTTCGTGATCGAGGGCGTGATCGTCGGCTTCATGGGCGGGGTGCTGGCCGTGCTGCTGCTCACGGTTGCCAAGGAGACCTTCATCGACCCGCTCCAGGCCCGCTTCGCCTTGCTGGCGGCGCCCAACACGATCGACTTCGGGCTGCTGATCGTGGTGTTGATGGTGGCCTGCATGGCCGTCTCCGCGCTGGGCAGCGCCTTGACGCTGCGGCGCTTCCTGCGCGTCTGACCGGGGCGTGACCGTCCGCGGCTGCGCCACCCGCTGCCTCGCCCGCGGGTGGTTTCACCGACGGCTGTTCGCGCTCGTTCGACTTCCCCGGCGGCTACGGCTTCAACCAGTGGTGTGACTGGCACGACCGCTGCTACGCCAGCTACCACTCCTTCAGGCGCTCGTGGAAGAACTACTGTGACCGCAAGTTCTACCGCGGCCTCTACTACCACGTCTGCGGGCAGGTCGCGGACGTCGGGCGTTGTCGGCGGGTGGCCTACGTGTACTACCTCGGTGTCCGAACGCCTTTCGGCTCGGCTGCCTACCGTGCCGCGCAGTCGCGGGGCACACAGGGCAACCGGCCCGGCTACGCCTGAGCAAGCCACGATCCAGGGGTCAGGTCCCCCGGGGATCTCGATGCCTACTCTTAGGCGTCCGGCAGGCCCTGAGCCTCCGAAGGTGCATGCATGAATCGACCTCTGAAGGCCCTCCTCCTGCCGTTGACTGGCGCCCTCCTCCTGCTCGGGGGCATCTGGCTGGGGGGCCACCCCGAGACCCTCCCGGGCTTTGCTCGCGATGCCTTCGTGAGCGACGACCGGGCGCTCCGGGCCGAGTTGATCGATCGGGTCAAGGACGGCTACTACCGGCCCGTGAAGGAGAGTGCGCTGCGTGACTCATCGCTCAAGGGCCTCGTCGAGGGCCTGAACAACCCGTTCTCGGCGTACCTCACGCCTTCGGAGACGAGGGAGTTCAAGAAGCAGCTGACCGGCGGACAGTTCGCCGGTATCGGTGTGGAGGTAGCTGAGGACCGGCGCGGCCTCCGCGTGTCCAGCGTCTTCGGCGGATCGCCTGCGAAGCGAGCGGGCCTCCGGGTCGGACTGGTGATAGTTCGGGTGAACGGCAGGTCGATCGCAAGGCTCTCATCGCGTGTGTCCACGGCTCGCATCCGTGGCCGGCCCGGGACGCCCGTTCGCCTCACGGTCTTTGACCCGACCTCCGAGCGAGCCCGGACCGTCTCGGTCAAGCGGGCCAAGGTGTCGACGCCCTTGGTCACGGGCCGGCTCGAAAGGGCCGGCGGCGCAGTGGTGGGAGTGGTCAGGCTGCGCTCGTTCGGACAGGACTCGCACGGCCTGATAGCGGCCGAGGTGGGCCGGTTGCGCAAGCGCGGGGCCAAGGGCGTCGTTCTCGACCTGCGCGGCAATGGCGGCGGGCTTCTCGACGAGGCGGTCAACGTCGCGGGCCTATTCGTGCCAAGCGGCCGGATCGTCTCCACCCGGGGACGCACGAGCCCCGAGCGGAAGTTCGATGCGCCGGGTGGGGCGCCCTTTCCCAAGTTGCCCCTGACGGTCCTGGTCGATCGCGGCAGCGCCAGTGCCTCCGAGATCGTCTCCGGCGCGTTGCGTGATCGGCATCGTGCGACGGTGGTCGGCACTCGGACGTTCGGCAAGGGCGTCTTCCAGAGCGTGACCACCCTCTCCAACGGCGGGACCCTCGAGCTGGTGGCCGGGCGCTACTACCTGCCCGGGGGCGAAGGCATAACCCAGCGAGGCCTGCATCCCAGGGTGCCAGCCCGAGACGACGCGCGCACGCCGCGCGATGAGGCCCTGCCCGTGGCCCTCCGCGTCCTCCGACGCGAAATCCACTGACTCGAGTCGCTATCTCGCTGCGGGGTCGCCAGACGCAGCTCGACTTCCCCCTCGTCGCCGTGCTCGGCCGGCGCGGGCGCTTCCTCGTGGCAGAGCCGCTCTTTGACCCGCGGGGCTCGCGCGTGGAGGTGGCCAAGGGCGGCGGCGACGCCGGCGATCTGGTGCTGGTGGGCGCGGGAAAGCGAGGCGCGCGCGTGTTGCGCCGGCTCGGTCGTCCCACCGTCGCCCGCGACGTGCTCGAGGGCCTGATGCTCGACCGCGGCCTGCGGCGGCGCTTTCCCCGCCGGGTGGAGGAGTCCGCGGCCCAGACCGCGCCGGAGCCGGGGCCGGAGCGCGTGGACCTGCGCGGGCTGGCCACCTTCACGATCGACCCGCCCGACGCCCGCGACTTCGACGACGCGGTGTCGGCCCAGCGCGTGGACGGGGAGCTCGTGCGTGTGTGGGTCCACATCGCCGACGTCTGCGCGCACGTGGCCCCGGGCGGGCCGATCGAGACCGAGGCCTTCCGGCGCGGCACCAGCACCTACGTTCCCGGGACGGTGGAGCCGATGCTGCCCGAGGCGCTGTCCAACGGCGCGT